>NZ_JBEPOO010000001.1:303854-607709 GCF_040546815.1 Devosia sp. 2618 | reverse complement strand
AATTCGAGTGACGCGACCCCAATAAAAGGCCGCCGATTTTGGTACTCAGAAACTGGCCGCACGCACGACTTGCTTACGAATCGTCCTGATGAATTGACCCTACACTGCGTCACTGATTCAGGGGACGCGCTGGAAGCCAAGGACGGCATTCTCTTGTGGAAGATCAGGTCGGACCTGTTAACAAACCGTTAACACCAAGACGCTGCAACGCGGCGGTCTGGTTGACGTTCCGTTCACTTTTGCGGGTGGCAAAATCAGCCCAAGCTGGACGGTCCGACCCAGCCATTGGTCAGCGATTGCGCCCATTGCGGAAAGCCGTTGTCCGCAGCGCGCCGCGCCGCCTCCTCGTGGTCATAAGGGACGGCCAAAAAATGGGTGTGCCAGCCCGAGACGCGTTTTTCCACGATGGCATAGCGCGCATCGGGCGATCCGTGGACCAGTTGCATGCCGACGGCGCCTGGATTGACGATCAGCCGGCCATCAAGCAGGCGCACTGCGCGCGGCGTATGGGTGTGGCCGCATAACAGCACCGGATAATCCAGTCCCTCGGCAAGGGCGGTCACCTGCTCAAGGCTGGGCAGTGTGGTGGTGCGGCCGGTATAGAAATTATCGAGCCAGGTGCCCTCGTCGCTCTGTGGCGTGCCGTGGCAGAGGAACACATTGTCGGCATAGATCGCCGTCTCCGGCAGTGCCGCGAGCCATTCAAGCTGGCTGGCGCTCAGCAGGGAATGGGCAAGATGGTCCACCGAGCCCGATCCGGCAGCCAGCCGTTCGGGATCGACAACCCAGCGATCATGATTGCCGCGAATGGAGGGGCCATCCACTGCCATCAGGCGCTCTGCGGCACCAGCCGGATCGACTGGGCCGCTCACATTGTCGCCAAGACACAACACGGCCTCGACACCCTGGCGTTCTATGTCCGCCAGCACGGCGTCGAGCGCCAGAACATTGCCATGCACGTCGGAAATGACGGCGAAGCGCAATTTACTTGGCTTTGGCAGCGCCGCCCTTGAAGGCCGCGAGTTCCTTGCGGAGCGCGTCGATCTCTTCGCCCTGCACCTGAACCAGCTCACGCAGCGCGTCGAAATCCTCGCGCTTGACCAGGTCCATGTCGCCGACAAAGCGCTGGGCCTGCGACTTAACCGCCGTTTCCACTTCGCGGCGAACACCATCGGCGACACCGGCCGCTTCGTTCATAACGCGTCCCAGACCGTCGAAAATTCTGCTGTTCTGGCTCATCGCACACCCATTCGGTTTGGCCTCTTGCCCGATACTTAGGCGATGCCCCCCGTCTTGACCAGAGAGGCCGAAGCGGCAATGGTCCGCCGCAACGTCGCAGGAGCCGCTTTTGCCCTTTCCCGATATCGACCCGATTGCCTTCGCCATTGGGCCCTTTGCTATTCGCTGGTATGCCCTGGGCTACCTTTTCGGTGTCGGCCTTGGTGCCGCCTATGGCTATCGACTGTTGGCCAATACGCGCCTGTGGCACAAGGGACAGCCGCCCTTTCCGGCCAAGGATATCTGGGACTTCGCCTTCTGGACCATGCTGGCCATCGTGCTCGGCGGGCGTATCGGCTATGTGCTGTTCTACAACCTGCCCTATTATCTGAGTAATCCACTCGAGATCATCAACACGCTCGACGGCGGCATGTCCTACCACGGCGGCATGATCGGCCTGATGGTGGCGGTGATCCTGTTCACCCGCAAGAAGCAGGGCAATTGGCTGAGCGGGCTGGACCTGATCGCCTCGGTCTCGACCATCGGCATCTTCCTCGTACGCATCGCCAACTTCATCAATTCCGAACTCTATGGCGCACCGACCACCGCGCCGTGGGGCGTGATCTTCCCGACCGATCCGCTGCAGGAGCCGCGCCATCCGAGCCAGCTTTATGAAGCCGCGCTCGAAGGTCTGCTGCTGTTCCTCGTGATCCGCATTTTCACCCACGTCTTCTACAGCCTGCGCCGCCCGGGTCTGGTGGCTGGTGTATTCGGCATCGGTTATGGCCTGTCGCGCATCGCCGTCGAGTTCGTCCGCCTGCCCGATCCACAGCTTGGCTACCTCTATGGCACCGGCTGGATCACCCAGGGCATGGTGCTGTCTGTGCCGATGGTGGTGGCCGGGATCGGGCTGATCATCTATGCCGCCACGCGCAAGGAAAGCGCGATACGTGGGTAGAGTGGCTGCCGCGATTGCTGCAGTCGACACCCTCCCCCTTGCGGGGAGGGATCAAGGGTGGGGGTTGTTTGGCCGCGCTATCGTGGCTCTCGCACCCCCTCCTAGCCTCCCCCGTCGAGGGGGAGGTACCGTCCGGTGAATGAGACACGATAGCGCCATGACTGAAACCGCCCCCACCCTGCCCGAACTGATCGACATGCAGATCCGCACCAGCGGGCCGATGTCGGTGGCGACGTACATGGGCCTTTGCCTGACGCATCCGTCCAAGGGCTATTACAAGGTTGCCGATCCGCTTGGTGCGGCGGGCGATTTCGTCACGGCGCCAGAAATCAGCCAGATGTTTGGCGAGTTGATCGGGTTTTTCTTCGTCAATCTGTGGCAGCAGATGGGGAGCCCAAAAGAGTTCACTCTGCTCGAACTCGGGCCGGGTCGCGGCACGATGATGGCTGATATCCTGCGCGTCGCCTGTCGCGCCGAGGGCTTTCGCGATGGGCTGGACCTGCGGATATTTGAGACCAATCCGGCTCTGATTGCCGAACAGAATGCGCGGCTCGAAGCCTATGATCCCAAATGGATCGACAGCTTTGAAAAGGTCGGCCCCGGCCCGCTGCTGGTCGTGGCCAATGAGTTTTTCGACGCCCTGCCGATCCGCCAGTTCGTCCGCATGGATGATGGCTGGCACGAGCGCATGGTCGGCCACACCGATGGCAAGCTCAGCTTCGGCCTCAACCCGACACCAATCCCGGTCACGGCCATGCCCGAAATCATCGCCGGCGCCGAAACCAATGCGGTGTTTGAAGTCGGCCTCGCCAATGGCGAAGTGATGAAGCGGCTGGCCGGCATTACCGCGACGCAGGGCGGCGCCATCCTCGCCATCGATTACGGCTATGCACGAACCCAGACCGGGGAAACCCTGCAGGGCGTGCGCCGCCACAAATTTGCCGATGTGCTCGATGCACCCGGCGAGGTGGACCTGTCGGCCCATGTCGATTTCGAGGCTTTGGGCAATGTGGCGCGCAATGCCGGCCTGGCCATTCAGCCGCTGGCCACGCAGGGCCAGTTCCTGACGCGCATGGGTATGAATGAGCGGGCCAGCGCGCTCACCGCTGCCAATCCGAAATCGGCCAGCGACATCGCGGCGGCCAAGGCGCGGCTGGTTGCACCCGAGCAGATGGGCAATCTGTTCAAGGTGTTCTGCGCCGCCAGCCCCGGCCTGCAACCACCGGGATTTGAGTGATGGATTTGCGCCTCGTTAGACCTCATGGTGAGCCTGCCGAACCACGCGGTCGGGTAAACCTTTCGTGCCACGACCTCGTCCTTCGACGGGCTCAGGATGAGGTCTACTGGCAGGATGAGGTTTACTGAGATGACAGAGCACTCGACGCCTTTCGAACGCAGTACAGCTTTGGATGGCATTGCATCGCTGCGGCACGGCTTTTTTGGCCGTCAGGGTGGGCACTCCACCGGCGCGTTTGCCTCCAACAATATGTCGATCGCCATTGGCGATGAGCCGCGCCTTGCCGAAGCCAATCGCAGCGGGGCGGCGCAGGAACTGGGCTATCTGCGCCAGAACCTTTACCTGCTGCGCCAGACGCACTCGGCCGATGTGCGCACGCTGACCGACTATCCGGACAACGACATCGCGTTCGATGCCGACGCCATGGTCACCAAGCTGCCGACACTGGCGCTGGGCATTCTCACCGCCGATTGCACCCCGATTCTATTTGCCGACGCCGAAGCGGGCGTTATTGGCGCGGCCCATGCCGGTTGGCGCGGTGCCGTCGATGGGATTATCGGCAATACGGTGGACGCCATGGTCGCTTTGGGGGCCGATCCCAAGCGCATCGTCGCGGCCATTGGCCCAACGATCTCGGGCGACAACTACGAAGTCGGCCCACAATTCATGACCGATTTCGTGGCGCTACAGCCCGATGGCTGGCGCCATTTCCATGTGCCGGAAGGCAAGCGGACCCATTTCGATCTGCCCGGTTTTGTGGAAGCGCAGCTGCGCGCAGCGGGCATCGAAACCGTCGACCGCGTCGGCGGCTGTACCTATGGCCACCCCGACCGCTATTTCTCGCATCGCTACGCCACGCACCACGCGACAAAGACCGGTCGGCAGATCGCAATCATCGGCCTGTCGTAAATCTTTTACCTATCATCCATTTGTCGCGTTGCGAGTCCGGCTGTGACTCGCTAAAGCTGCCCGCGAAACTGGATACCCCCAGCCTCCTGGGGCGTAGTTGAGACAGGATCGCTCTCATGAAGCTGGTGACCGGCAACTCCAACCGTGCCCTTGCCCAGGCCGTTGCGAGCTACCTCGAACTTCCCCTGACGGACTGCACCGTCAAGCGTTTCGCTGACAAGGAAGTCTATGTGGAAGTGCACGAGAACGTGCGCGGCGAGGATGCGTTCATCCTGCAGTCGACCAGCTTCCCGGCCAACGACAACCTGATGGAATTGCTGATCCTGACCGACGCGCTCCGCCGCTCGTCAGCCCGTCGCATCACCGCCGTCATCCCCTATTTCGGCTATGCTCGCCAAGACCGCAAATCGGCCCCGCGCACGCCAATCTCGGCCAAGCTGGTATCCAACCTCATCACCCAGGCCGGCGCCAACCGCGTGCTGACGCTGGACCTGCATGCCAGCCAGATCCAGGGCTTTTTCGATATCCCGACCGACAACCTGACCGCAGCACCCGTGATGGTGCGCGACATTCAGGACAATTATGACGTCAAGAACGTCATGATCGTTTCGCCAGACGTTGGCGGCGTGGTTCGCGCTCGCAACGTGGCCGGTCGCATCGGGGCAAACCTGGCCATCGTCGACAAGCGCCGTCCGCGCGCCGGTGTGTCGGAAGTCATGAACATCATCGGTGATGTCGAAGGCCAGACCTGTATCCTGATCGACGATATCGTCGACTCGGGCGGCACACTGGTCAACGCGGCCGAAGCCTTGCTCAAGGCCGGTGCGAAGGCCGTTTCGGCCTATATCACCCACGGCGTTCTGTCCGAAGGGGCCTCCGAGCGCATCGCGGCATCCAAGCTCAAGGAACTGGTGGTCACCGATTCCATCGAGGAAACCGATGCCCAGCGCGCCGCCGGCAATATCCGTCGCATGAGCATCGCGCCACTGATCGGCGAAGCCGTCGCCCGCACCGCGAGCGAACAGAGCGTTTCGAGCCTGTTCGACTAAGCTGGACTGAGACAGTCCTCCCCCACAGGGTTATCCCGGCGCAAGCCGGGATTTATATCCGCTTGTCAGCATGAATTCGCGCCGGAGCGGCACCGTGCTTGCTGATCTGCCGAAGACATTTTTGCGGCCAGATGTGGGACTCGCTTGCTCCCCTGCCCCCTTTAAGCTATAGCCCGCGCCATGAAGCGCTCGTCACCCCTGGAGGACGGGCGCGTATGCTGTTGTAGTGACGCATACACCAACCAGAATGGATATTTCCATGGCTGCGACGAATAAGGTGCTCAAGGCACAGGCGCGTGACGGAGTTGGCAAGGGGGCCGCTCGTGAACTGCGTCGTCAGGGACTCGTTCCTGCTGTTATCTATGGTGACAAGAAGACTCCCGTCACCGTTTCCCTCGCGTACAAAGACGTTCACAAGGCGATCTACGCCGGTGGCTTCCTGTCGCACACGATCGACCTCGACGTCGACGGCACCGTCCACAAGGTGATTCCGCGCGACTACCAGCTCGACCCCGTCAAGGACTTCCCGCTGCACGTGGACTTCCTGCGCATCGGCAAGAACTCCAAGATCAATGTTCAGGTTCAGGTCAACTTCATCAATGAAGAAGCCAGCCCAGGCCTGAAGCGCGGCGGCACGCTCAACATCGTGCACCACACGCTCGATCTGACTGTTTCTGCGGACAACATCCCAGAAAACATCACGGTCGACCTGACCGGTCTCGACATTGGCGACACCATCCACATCTCCTCGATTAAGCTGCCTACCGGCTCGGTTGATCACAGCCACGAAGACGACGTGACGATCGCAACCATCGTTGCTCCGTCCGCTCTGCGTTCGGCCGGTGAAGACGGCGACGCTGCAGAAGAAGGCGCAGACAAGGCCGAGTAATCGACCCGTCTCGTTTCTGCTATACGTTCGAGGCGGCCTTCGGGTCGCCTCTTGCATTTTCGGAGCATGGCATGAAGCTGCTTGTCGGCCTGGGCAATCCGGGCAACCAGTATCAAGGCAATCGCCACAATATCGGCTTCATGGCGCTTGACGCCATTGCCCGTGCCCATGGCATCACCCAGTTCCGCACCAAGCATTCAGGCGTTCTGGCCGAAGGCACCATTGGCGGCGAAAAGGTCATCCTGCTCAAGCCGCAGACCTTCATGAACCGCTCCGGCGACAGCGTTCAGCAGGTCGCCAAGTTCTACAAGATCGAACCGGCCGACATCATCGTGCTCTACGATGAGTTGGACCTCGCCCCCGGCAAGGTGCGAGTCAAGATCGGCGGCGGCAATGGCGGGCACAATGGCCTGCGCTCGATCGATCCGCAGATCGGGCTGAACTACAAGCGCGTCCGCCTCGGCATCGGCCATCCCGGCAAGGACTATGTGACCCATCACGTGCTCGGCGATTTTGCCAAGGCCGATCAGGTCTGGCTCGACCCGCTGCTCGACGCCATCGCCAGGCATGTCGACCTGCTGCTCAAGGGCGACGATAGCGGCTTCATGAACAAGCTGGCGCTCGCCACCAAAGCCGTCGACGAGCCGGAAGCAAAGCCCGCGCCAAAGGCCCAAAGCCATATCCGGCAGGCGCGTCCTGCCAAGCCGGACGTGAAAGTTCCCGAGGGCGGCCCGATGGCCGACATGCTCAAAAAGCTGTTCGGCGGCAAATAGGCACAGCCCCTTCGGGTTGCGCGATAGGATTGCCAACCTATTGTCACCCCAATTGATTTGGGGGACTGCCTGATGACTTCAAAAATTTCTCGCCGACACCTTTTGGTGTCGGGCGGTGCGATTGCGGCTGCCGGTATTGCAAGCCCGGCGCTAGCGCAACACAGCCACCATGGCAGCGGCGAGCCGGTTATTGCGCCCGAGCGCAGCATTGCCCGCGTGGCCAGCGTAGCCGGCGACAAGCTGCACCATCCCGAAGTGCGGCGCAGCGTCGATGGCGTTCTCGAAACCACGCTCCGCGCCGCCTATGGCCCGGTGAGCATCGATGGCGCGCCCGCCGTGGCCCGGACCTTTGAAGCGAGCTACCCGGCGCCGACGCTGGTTGCCAAGCCCGGCGATACGCTGCGCATCAAACTGATCAACGACCTCGATGAGGTCACCAACCTCCATACCCATGGCCTTCATGTCTCGCCCTCGGGCAAGAGCGACAATGTCTTCCTGACCATTCAGCCCGGCACCGAGTTCGACTTCGAGATCGAAATCCCCGCCGACCACCCGGCCGGCACCTATTGGTACCACCCGCATGTGCATGGCCTGACCTATTCGCAGGTGGCCGGCGGCATGGCCGGCGCGCTGATCATCGAGGGCGGGCTGGATGATATTGACGGCATTGCCGGCCGCATCGACCAGCTGCTGGTGATCCAGTCGGCCGAGTTCGACGAGACCAACACCATCGTCCCGGCCGACATTCAGGACATTCACCGCCAGACAAAGACGATCAACGGCCAGATCAACCCGACCCTCACCATCCGCCCCGGCGAGGTGCAGCGCTGGCGGCTGGTCAACGCGACCGCAGAGAGTTTCCTGATGATGGGGCTTGAGGGCCACCCGCTCTATCAGATCGCCAAGGACGGCAATCCGATGACCCGCACGGTTAAGCTGGAGCGCCTGCTGATCGAGCCGGGCTGCCGCGCCGATATTCTGGTCAAAGGTCACCAGTTCACCGGCAGTTGGGAATTGCGCAAGATGCTGTGGCTGGGTTCAGACCGCCAGTTCGAGCCCGACGTGCTGCTGGCAACGCTGGTGGTCGAGGGTGAACCCGTCACCGACCACACCATTCCCGATGCGCTGATCCCGCTCAGCGAAGATTTGCGCGGACTTGAGGTCGATCGTCATCGCGAAATCCGTTTCGACGTGGATCGTGGTCCCAGCGGCACCAGGTTCCTGATCGACGGACAACAGGTCGATATGGGGCGCGTCGATCAGACCGTGCCGCTTGGCGCATTCGAAGAGTGGACCATCCACAACGACTCCACCGACTGGCACCCGTTCCACATCCATGTGAACGATTTCCAGGTCATTGCCGTCAATGGCGAGCCGGTCGATGAACTGCTGAGCTTTGAGGACACGCGCGGCCTGCCCCCGCTCGGCTCGATCACCATCCGCCACCGCTTCCTCGATTACACCGGCAAATATGTCTACCACTGCCACCTGCTGTTCCATGAGGATCACGGCATGATGGGCGTGGTGGAAGTGATCTAGCACAAAGCAAAACGGCCGCGCCGAAGCGCGGCCGTTCGCCTTGCGATTACTGGAGGATCGCAATGTCGGTGATGGCGCCATCAAGGCCGGTGATTTCACCGGACGATGTGGCAGCGCCGGTCTCGAGGTTCACCACGTAAAGCGACGAACCGGCCACCAGATAGGCGGTGTTGGTCAGGTCTTCGGTTGCGGCGATATCGAAGGCATAGTTGTCGGCGCCTTCAATGCCCAGCTTGCCGATGGCGGCCAGCGTACCGTCATTGGGCGAGGTCTGCTGGATCAGCGCCACGATGGTCGCGTCGATATCAAACATCTTGGTGGCTTCAGGCTTGCCGATCGAATTGGTGTAGGCGGCTGCGACGATGTTTGGCGCTTCGCCGGCATGCATATCGGCGGCGTCATAGGCCAGCGAGCCATCGACGGTGACGGCACCATCATCGACATTGACGCGGTGATTGGTGCCATCGGCGCCCATCAGGCGCAGGCGGTCGGCCATTGGGTTGAAGTCGACGATGGCGCCTTCATAGCTGGAGAGCTTTTCGCTCAGCGTGCTCTTGACGGTCGCAGCGCCGGTCGCGGTGTCGATGGTCACGA
This sequence comes from Devosia sp. 2618, assembly GCF_040546815.1. NCBI lineage: Bacteria > Pseudomonadati > Pseudomonadota > Alphaproteobacteria > Hyphomicrobiales > Devosiaceae > Devosia > Devosia sp. 2618. Next base: position 598,543 of record NZ_JBEPOO010000001.1, on the reverse strand, counting down.
CATCACCAGACAGCGTTACGCCATAAAGCAGCTTGTCGGCGGGGCGAACGTCGATCCCGGCCAGACCGTCGACACCGGTCACGTCGACCGTGCCGGAGACTTCAAGGCTGTCGGTATCGAACATCACGAGCGTCTTGCCGCCGACAAGGCCGACTGCGGGGGCAGCCAGGGTGGCGGCGGTGAGGCCAGCCATTGCGGTGGCGGACAAAAGGCTCAGGGTCAAAAACTTGTGCATGGGACGTCTCCTCGTTGGGGATGGCGCTCAAACGCCGGTTACGAGGTCTCTACCCGCCAGAACGGCTTCCAGATGCAGTTGGGTCAAAAAAAACTTTCTGCCCTTGCATCCAGAGGCCTTTGCCTTGTGTATTGCTGCATAGAGCAAGGAAGGACGTACGCTGCCCAAACCGCACGACACCGCAGACCTCATCGCCCGCATCGCCAAAGGCGACCGCGCGGCCCTCGCCGACCTGTTCAATCAGGAGGCAGGCAAGCTTGTCGCGATAGCGCGCCGCATCGTGCGCCGACAGGATCTGGCCGAGGAAGTGGTGCAGGACGCGTTCGTTTCGGTGTGGCAGCGCGCCGATCAATACCAGACCGGGCGCGGCAGCGCCGTGGGCTGGCTGATCACCATCGTGCGCAACCGGGCACTGAACCTGCTGCGCGACGGTAGCCGCATGGACTATCACGACGGCGAAACGCTTGCCGCCATTGGCGACCGCGCCACCGACGCCAGCAATGCCTTCGATGCGCTGGCGGAACGCGACGCGCTCAAATCCTGCCTCGGCCAGCTCGACGAGATCAAGCGGCGCGCGATTTTGCTGTGCTACGTCACCGGCCTCAACCACGGCGAAGTCGCCGCAACGCTCAACGCCCCACTCGGCACCGTCAAAGCCTGGATCCGGCGCGGCACGATAGCCTTGCAGGAGTGCCTGTCATGACCCGTGACGAAAAACTGGCACTGGCCGGCGACTATGTTCTGGGCCTGCTCGATCCCACCGAGATCGCCGCGTTCGAGACGGTATCCGCCGCTGATCCGGAACTGGCCGAAATGGCCATCGCTTTCGCCGCGCGGATGAACAATCTCGACGAGACCGCCGCACCATCGCCTTATGACCCGGAGCTATGGGCGCGGATCGAACGGCAGATCGCCAAGGCAGCCGAGGAGACGGCGGACAATATCGTCCAGATGCCGCCCCGCGCCCGCATGAGCTGGGCGCCGCTGCAGTGGCTGCCGCTGGCCGCCAGCGTCGTCATCGCGCTGGGCGTGGGCTATGTGACCGGGCTTGCCTCGCGGCCAAGCGATCAGCCAACCATGATCGCCATCCTGCTCAACGAGGCCGATGCCAGCCCGTCGATGATCATCGAGGCCTTCGCCGACGACAGCGTGCGGCTGGTGCCGCTGGAAAGCTTTGAGGCCCCTGAGGGGCAGGTGCTGCAAGTCTGGACCCTGCCGGATGTCGCCACCGGGCCGGTATCGCTGGGGACTTTGGCAAGGACGCAGGATTTGCGGCTCGACGGGCCGAACCTGCCGCTGCCGCAGAATGGGCAGCTCTATGAGATTACGCTGGAGCCTGCGCCGGGTTCGCCGACGGGTCGACCGACGGGGCCGATCCTGGTGAAGGGGTTTGCCAAGCCGCCGGTGAGCTAGGTTTTTAGGGGATACCCCTGTGGGCTTAGGTTTTTTAGGGGATACCCCCACCTAGCCTCCCCCTGATAGGGGGAGGGACAGATCGAGTTTTGGGGTACTATTCTGCCAAGGCCACTGGCTGGATTCCTCCCCCTTTTCAGGGGGAGGTTAGGTGGGGGTATTCTTTTCTGCACATCTGGAGGAAAGGCCCCCTCACCCGACCCTTCGGTCGACCTCTCCCCCAAGGGAGAGGTAAGAGGAACTAAGCCCCGGTCACGCGCCAGATGGCGTCGCCGACGTCATCAACTGCGAGCAAAGCCCCATCAGCCGCAACCGTCACGCCAACCGGACGGCCGCGCGAGGTTTTCTCATCGGCGGCGAGGAACCCCGTCAGCAGATCGACCGACAACCCGCTTGGCTTGCCATCGGCAAACGGCACGAGGATCACCTTGTAGCCGCTGAGCTTGCTGCGGTTCCACGAGCCGTGCTGGCCGATGACCATGCCCGATGGCAGGCCCGGCAGCGTGCCTTCGGGCAGCCAGCAGAGGCCGAGCGACGCGGTGTGGCCGCCCAGCGCATAATCGGGCGCGGAGGCCCTGGCGACCAGCGCGGCGTTCTGTGGCACGCGCTCGTCGACCGTGTTGCCCCAATAGCTGAAGGGCCAGCCGTAAAAGCCGCCGTCTTTGACCGAAGTCAGGTAATCGGGCGGCGTCTCGTCGCCCAGGCCGTCGCGCTCATTGACCACGGTCCAGAGCTTGCCATCGACCGGCTCCCAGGCCATGCCAACGGGGTTGCGCAGGCCGCCGGCAAATTCGCGGTGCTGGCCGGTGGTCAGGTCGAGCTCATAAATGCAGGCGCGGCCTTCTTCTTCCTCAAGACCGTTTTCGGCAATGTTGCTCTTGGAGCCGACGGCCACATAAAGCTTGGTGCCGTCCTTGCTGGCGAGCAGGTTCCGCGTCCAGTGGCCGTCGGGCTTCATGTCCATCAGCTTGCGGCCGGTGGCGGTGATCCTGGTCTGGCCAGTTTCGTAAGGGAAAGCCACGACGCTATCGGTGTTGCCAATATAGAGCGTGTCCCCGACCAGAGCCATGCCGAAGGGCTGGCTTAAATCCTTGAGGAACACTTCGCGCACTTCGGGCACGCCATCGCCATCGGCATCGCGCAACAGCGTAATCTGGTTGGCACTCGGGCGGGTGGCGCCCGCGCGGCTCATGACGCGGTTCATCGCATAGTCGCGGATCGTCTTGACCGTGCTCGGCAGCGATGCCGACTCGGCAACGAGCACGTCGCCATTGGGCAGCACATAGGCCCAGCGCGGATGCTTGAGGTTGCGCGCAAAGGCGGTGACCTTGAGGCCCGCCGCAACAGTCGGCTTTTCGCCCTCGCCCCAACCAATCGCGGTTGGCATTTTGAGCATGGGCACCGGGCCCTGCGACTTGGGTTCGGGAATTTTTGGTGCGCTACCAAAGGCCTGCGCAAACGAGCCGATATGGCGGCCACGATAATAATACCACATGCCGCCGATAGCCGCGGCGATCAACAAAATAACAATAATAGCCACGAGGCCCTCCAATTCGCACGTTGCAGCAGCACTAGCACGGCTTTGCGCCTGTACGACACCCCGGCTATGTCCGTCCACGCATTGACATCTCACCCCATCCGAACGATGTGAAGGCCAACAAATTCCGGAGCTTTCCCCATGGGTTTCAAGATGGGCATCGTTGGCCTGCCGAATGTCGGCAAGTCGACCCTCTTTAACGCGCTGACGCGCACCGCCGCTGCTGCCGCTGCGAACTTCCCGTTCTGCACCATCGAACCCAATGTGGGCGATGTGCCAGTGCCGGACGCTCGCCTCGGCAAGCTGGCCGAAATCGGCAAGTCCGTGAACGTGCTGCCCGCACGCATGAGCTTTGTCGACATCGCGGGTCTCGTGAAGGGCGCGTCCAAGGGCGAAGGCCTGGGCAACCAGTTCCTCGCCAACATTCGCGAATGCGACGCCATCGCCTATGTGCTGCGCTGCTTTGAAGACGGCAACATCATCCACGTCGCCAACAAGGTCGATCCGCTGGCCGACGCCGAAGTGGTCGAAACCGAGCTGATGCTCGCCGACCTCGAAAGCCTTGAGAAACGCCGCACCGGCGTCGAAAAGAAGGCCAAGGGCAACGACAAGGACGCCAAGGTCACGCTCGAGCTGATTGATCGCTCGCTCGTGCTGCTGCGCGAAGGCACATCCGCCCGCTTCGTCGAGCGCTCTGCTGAAGAAGAAAAGGCGTTCCAGGAACTCCAGCTCCTCACCTCCAAGCCCGTGCTCTACGTCTGCAACGTCGATGAAGGCTCCGCCGAAAACGGCAATGCGATGAGCAAGCTGGTCGAAGACTACGCGCACAAAAACGACGCTGGCGTCGTCATCATCTCGGCCGAGATCGAAAGCCAGCTGGCGCAGCTCCCAGATGCCGAACAGGCAGAATATCTGGAATCGCTCGGCCTGCACGAAGCTGGCCTCAACCGCCTGATCCGCGAAGCCTATACCCTGCTGGGTCTGCAGACCTATTTCACGGTCGGCCCCAAGGAAACGCGCGCCTGGACCATCCACAAAGGCGACAAGGCTCCGGCGGCCGCTGGCGTCATTCACTCCGATTTTGAACGCGGCTTCATCCGCGCCCAGACCATCGGCTACGAGGATTTCGTCACCTTGGGCGGTGAAGTCGCCGCCAAGGAAGCCGGCAAGGCGCGCGACGAAGGCAAGGAATATGTCGTCAAGGACGGCGACGTGATGCTGTTCAAGTTTAATACTTAGGGCTGGCCGCTTCGCGGCAAAATCGCTCCAGTGGAGCGATTTTAAGCCCTAAGGCCACGAGACCTATGGTCGAGTGGCAGGAGCGTTCCACACACTCGATCTTCCCAAACAGCCTCGGCGTCACCACGCCGGGGCTGTTTGCCTATCCACACCCAAGACTTAAGTTGACAATCATTGTCCGCAATATAGAAATTCGCCCATCAACCTGAGGGCTCTTAATGTTTACCCGTCGTATCGTGTTGGCCATGGCAGCGATTGCCGTGCTGAGCGCACCTGCCGCCGCCCAATCCTTCCCCGTGACCCTGGAAAACCTCTACGGCACGACGACCATTCCGGCGCAGCCCAAGCGTGTTGTCTCGGTCGGCTGGCACGAACAGGACTTCCTCTATTCGCTCGGCGTGGCCCCGATCGGCGTGACCAGCTGGTTCGGCGACTATCCCTATGCCAGCTGGCCCTGGACCGACCATGCCCGCGAGGCATTGGGCGCCGAGCCGTCGGTCATTCCAGCCGATCCGACCAATCTCGAATGGGTGCTGGCGCAGGACCCCGATCTCATCATCGCCATCTATGTGCCGATGGATGAAGGCCTTTACGCCGAGCTGTCCAAGATCGCGCCCGTCGTCACCACGCCCGTCGGCTTCACCGAGTGGGGCGTGCCGTGGCAGGACGAATTGCGCGTCATCGATCAGGCCGTCTGGGGCAGCACTGAGCGTTCCGAGCACATCATCGCCGATATCGCCGCCAAGACCGCCAAGGCCAAGGCCGAATATCCCCAGATCGTCGGCAAGACGGCGGCCAACGTCTATTATGACGGCGGCAACTTCACGACCTGGAGCAGCAAGGACCTCGGCACCCGCTTCCTGATCGACCTCGGCCTCGTGTTCCCGGCTGATCTCGATGCCAAGTCCGACCCGGAAAACCGCATCACCATCAGCCCCGAAAATTTCGCGCTTCTGGACCTCGACACCGTCGTGCTGCCCATCGAAGGCGGCGACGTCAGCGGTCGCAAGATCATTGAAAACATGCAGCTGTTCCAGAACAGCCGTCTATCCAAGGAGGGCCGCGCGCTCTGGCTTGATGATCCGGCAGGCATTGCCTATGCCGCCATGTCCTGGCAGTCGCCGCTGTCGCTGGAATACCTGCTCGACGTGATGCCACCTGCGCTGGCGGCTGCGGTGGATGGCGATCCGGCCACCAATGTGACCGTCGGTGAGCCCGAATAGGCTTTCGCACGCTGCAATGACGATGGGCGCTCCATGGGGCGCCCATTTTTTTGTCGCAACGAAGGCTGGCAAAGTCCTGCGACAGATGGCTTAACTCTCCCCGCGTGATAGCGGGTTGCCAATGCTGCCCATATGGAGCAAAACGCAGGTTGACGTATAGGGCAAGCAAATGACCAATCCTGTCACTCAAGATCGACGCCATTTCGAGGACCTGCGCATCGGCGAGGTCGTCGATCTGGGCCATGTCACCGTGAGCAAGGAGATGATCATCACCTTCGCCCGCGAGTTCGATCCGTTCCCGTTTCACCTCGATGAAGCTGCGGCCAAAAAGAGCCTGCTCGGCGGCCTCGCCTCGAGCGGCTGGCAGACCGGCGCGCTCAGCCTGCGCATGCTGGTCGATAGCTTCCTCAACACCGTCGCCTCGGCTGGCGGGCTGGGCTTTTCCGATCTGCGCTGGAAAAACCCGGTCATGGTTGGCGACACCATCGGCGGCACGGTGACGATTGCGGAGCTGCGCCGCTCGGCCAAGAATCCGCAATGGGGCATCATGACCCTCGATTTCGCCGTGCAGAATCAAAAGGGTGCGCCCGTCATGACCATGCGGCTGGCCAATCTGATCGATGTGCGCGATGTGGGAGTGCCGGCATGACCCGTTGGTTTGAAGACATCGTGATCGACGAAGTGTTTGACCTCGGCAGTCACACTTTCAACAGCGAAGAAATCATCCGCTTCGCCACCCAATACGATCCCCAATATTTCCATATCGACCCGGAAGCCGCCAAGCACAGCCACTTTGGCGGACTGGTCGCCAGCGGCTGGCACACGGTCAGCGTCGGGCATCGCAAAATGGTCGATACCCTGTTTGCCGAGGAAGACCGCATCCGCGCCGAAGGCAAGGAACCAGGCGTGTCCGGCCCTTCCCCGGGCGTCAATTCGATGGAGTTCAAGGTGCCGGTGCGCCCTGGCGATACCGTGTCCTACGAACTCGTCGTGACCGACAAACGCGCCTCCAATTCCATTCATGGCTGGGGTCTGCTGTTCAACCGGCTGACGGCCACCAACCAGAGGGGCGAGCTGGTTTATCGCTCGAGCCTTGTCGGGTTCTCCAAGCTGCGCGACTACAAGATGCCGCTCAAGCTCAAAGTGTTGCTCACGCTCACCAAAGTTCCGCTGATTGGACCTTTGCTGAAGCGCGCCTCTTGAAAGCCCATCGGCGCACCGGCACTGTGTCCGCCATGCTCCGAATCGCCCTCATCATTGCCCTCACCGCCTCATTTGCCACCCCTGCCTTTGCGCAGGGCTTTACCGGCAACTGGTCCTGTCGCGACGCCACGGCGGAACGCGCCGGCATCCTGACCATCTATGGCGGGGTCTATGGCTTTGCCTCGACCAAGGTGGGTGACGCCAGCTCTGGCACCGGCACTATTACGGGCTATCAGGACGGCGTTCAGTTCAACGATGGCGGGCTCAAAGCCACCCGCAATATCCAGGCTGGCCGGGTCATTGCCGACCCCACCTATGGCACCGCCATCCAGCTCGAAACCGGCGACGCCATCGTCATGCTCTGCACGCCGCGCTAGGTCCTCCCGGGCCCAAAATTAACAATCTGCGACGGGGGGCTTGAACTTTTCGCCGTTTCGGGCATTTTGTCCGTGCGGCGCCGGGCCCCTCTGGCGAGAGTGACTTATACTCTCGTGATGTCGGAGCTGCTCCAATCTTCATGGAGAAAGGTCCGGCGATGGAATCGCTTCTTGGCGCCCTTATGGGCGATTTTCTAGGTACACCTGTCTATTTTTGGGTTGCGTTCATTACGATCGTGATCGCGCTTCTGGTTTTCGATCTGGGCGTCCTGCACAAGGATGAACACGAGATCGGGGCCAAGGAAAGCCTGCTGCTGTATGGCTTTTACGTCTGTATCGCGCTGGCTTTTGGTGGTTGGGTCTGGTGGCAGCGCGGCGCAGAAGCCGGGCTGGAATTTTACACCGGCTATCTGCTCGAACAGTCCCTCGCGATGGACAACATGTTCGTCATCGCGACGATTTTCGGCTTCCTCGCCATCCCCCGCATCTACCAGCACCGCGTGCTGTTCTGGGGCATTCTGGGCGTGATCCTGTTCCGCGCCGTGCTGATCGGTCTCGGCGCAGCCATGGTCAACCAGTATAGCTGGATCCTGTTCGGCTTCGGCGCCTTCCTGGTCTTCACCGGCATCCGGATGTTCAGCCACAAGGATGAAGAACGCAACCTTGATGAAAACAAGGTCTACCAGTTCATCACCAAGCGCTTCCGCGTCACCAAGGAACTGCATGGCCGCAATTTCACGGTCAAGCAGCCCGACCCAAAGACCGGCAAGATCGTCACCTGGCTGACGCCGCTGGCCGTGGCGCTGATCATGGTGGAAGTGGTCGATCTAGTGTTCGCCGTCGACTCCGTGCCCGCCGTCTTCGCCGTGACCCAAGACACCTTCATCGTCTACACGTCCAATATCTTCGCCATCCTCGGCCTGCGCTCGCTCTATTTCGCGCTGGCAGCTGCCATGAACCGCTTCCGTTACCTCCAGGTTTCGCTGGCGATCATTCTGGTTCTGGTGGGTATCAAGATCTTCCTCGTGCCGCTGCACATCCACATCGACACGCTGCTGTCGCTGGTGGTGACGCTGTCGATCCTGGCCGGTGGCATCATCTTCTCGCTGTGGAAGACCCGCAACGAGCCCGATATCAGCGCGCTGGACGATCCGAAAACCGGTCAGCTCGAACCCTGATCGAAAGCCAAGAGGGCCGGCGGTTGACGCCGGCCCTTCTCTTTTCATGCGCCGGAAGACAGAGGAACGATGCGGCGCAATTTCAAGGGCGCACGCAAAAACTCTGCGCCGAAACAGTCCCTTGCAACGCTGCTGCCGCTTCCCATTTCTAAGGAGTTAATGCTCGGAGGATGAAGATGGACAAAAAGATCGCTCTGCTCCTGGTGGCCGCGTTGGGCGTTCCAGTCGCCCTGCCCGTCTTCGCCGCGCCTGCTATTGCGGTGGAGCGCCCCCGCGACGCCCGCCCCCAGTGGAAGCCCGACACCGTGCTGCGCCAGCTGCAGGCACGGGGCGTCAACGCCACTTCGGTCGAACAGTGGAACGGCGTTATCCGCGCCTATGTCGAGGTCAACGGCACACAGGTCATGCAGTATTTTGACCCAACGACGCTGACGCCGGTCAATCCCTGATAGCCTGACGGGTGCTGCCACTTTTCCACAGCGCCCGGCGCCAAAACCATCATTGCCCAGTCTTGCCGCAATTTCGGGTTACCGGAACCCTAGCGACAAGAAGGAGACGATTGTGGGTAAGATCCAGGAGATCGTATTCGATTGCGACAAACCGGCCCGGCTGGCCCAGTTCTGGGCCGCGCTGCTCGAGGGTTACGCCGTCCGCGACTATGACGAGGCAGAGATCGCGCGCCTCGCCGCTTTGGGCCTGACGCCGGACACTGACCCGACCGTATTGGTCGACGGCCCCGGCCCATCGATCTGCTTTCAGAATGTCGAAGGCCGCCGCCACGACAACAACCGCGTCCATTTCGACGTCGAGGTCACGGACCGCCCCAGCGAAGTGCAGCGCCTGTTGCATGCCGGCGCCGAAACGGTCCGCGTGCTGCCGACCTACACCGTGATGCGCGATCCCGAAGGCAACCAGTTCTGCCTGGTCGATAGCCGCGAAGCCATGGCTGCCTGAGGCTGCGGCTGCTGACAAGCTCTGTCAGCGCGTGCCGTTACGCTCGCTTCACCAGCACGGAGCACAGCCATGACCCTGATCGCCACCTGCCACTGCGGCGCCACCCGCGTCGAGCTGCCACACGCGCCCAAACGGGCCGCCGACTGCAATTGCACCTTCTGCGCCCGCACCGGCGCCATCTGGGGCTATTACAGCCCCGACGAGGTGAGCATTGTCTCCGACACCAGCGGCAAGTTCTATTCTGCCAGCCGCAACGGCAATGAACACCACTTCTGCACCAATTGCGGCATCCAGACCTGGGGCGTCTCTCCGGACTGGAGCTCGCTCTACAACGACGACGGCTCGCCCAAAGGCGGCGTTGCCGGCGTGATGCCGACGACCAAGATCTTCGCCATCAATCTGCGGCTGATCGATGATTTCGATTGGTCGAGTGTGACAGTGGAAAAGCTGGATGGGCGGAATAGCTGGTAGCGGGAGTTTTTGGAGGGGATACCCCCACCTAATGCCCTTCAAACGCGATCAGCGCGCTCACCACGACGCCCTCAGCCTTGAGCTTGGCCGCTCCACCCAGGTCCGGCAGATCAATCACAAACGCCGCGTCCTCGACCGTCGCACCGGTCCGGCGCAAGAGTGTCACTGCTGCAATGGCGGTACCGCCCGTCGCGATCAGGTCATCGACGAGCAGTATCTTGTCGCCCTTTTCGACCACATCGGCGTGGATCTCGATCGTGTCGACGCCGTATTCGAGCGCGTAGTTCTGCCCGATGGTTTCGCCCGGCAGCTTGCCCTTCTTGCGCACCGGAATGAACCCGACGCCCAAGGCAATGGCCACACCAGCCCCGAAGATGAAGCCGCGCGCTTCGATCCCCGCAACATGGGTGATGCCCTGCCCGCGATATTGGCTGGCGATCCGCTCGATGCTCTCCTTGAACCCCTCTGGATGCTCGATCAGCGTGGTGATGTCGCGAAACAGGATGCCCTTTTTGGGGTAGTCCGGAATCGTGCGCACGAGGGCCTTGAGGTCGAGCGTCATGGCAAACCTGTTATGGGAAGACTGAGGTGGCTTAAGGCAGGCGGCGACCGACGATGTGGCGCGCAATCACACCGGCATTGTAGGCGGCACTGCGCGTGACGCTGATCGCCGTTTCGCGGGCCTTGGGGTTGCTGGCGACGGCAAGGATGCCGGCGCGAACCACCGGGTGACGGCTCATGGTGACGGCGGCGCCCACGACAGTGACTGCGATGCGAATGGCGGACATGTCGGCTCCCTCGTCAGATGATTTGCTCAGGCATGAATATTGCGGTCAACGGCCCGATTGGCAAGGGGTTGAACCGGCTGTGACCGCCAAAAGAAAGGGGCCCACGCGGGGCCCCTCATATTCTAGTCGAGAACACGATCGTTAGTGTTCAATACCCTGCCAGATCTTGCGCTTGGTGGCGTACATCAGGCCGGCGAAGACCAGCAGGAACAGCAGCACCTTGAAGCCGGTTTCCTTGCGGGCAACCAGGCCAGGCTCTGCAACCCACATCATGAATGCGGAAACGTCGAGCGAGTACTGCTCCAGCGTGGTTGGCACTTCGGCTTCGCCATCGGCTGCTTCATAGGCAACCAGATCGTCGGCGAGCGGAGGACCCATGCCGATGGCATGACCGGGGAAGTAGTCGTTGTAGTGCTTGCCGTCAGCCAGTTCGAACGGTGTACCGTCAGCATTGTGCGGCGCCGTTTCTGGCACTTCATCGTGGTAGCCGTTGAGAAGCGCGTGGATATAGTCCGGGCCACCTTCCGAGTAACCGGTGAAGTAGTTGAACACCCAGAACGGGAACGCATCGGTCACGCCGCGGGCCTTGGCCAGCACCGAGAAGTCTGGCGGCAGAGCGCCGCCATTGGCATCGCGAGCATCCTGCTCGGTGGCAAATGGCGAAGGCCAACGGTCAGCTGGGACGCCCTTGCGGGTGCCGCCGTCAGCGGTGGGGTCTTCGATGTCATACTCGGCAGCCAGAGCCTTGATCTGGTTTTCCGAGAACGACGGACCACCGGCTTCCGACAGATTGCGGAAAGCCAGGAGGCGGGCGCCATGGCAGCTTGCGCATACTTCACGGAACACCTGGAAGCCGCGCTGCAGCTGGTTCTGATCGTATGTGCCGAAAATGCCAGCAAAGCTCCAGCTCTGCTTTTCGACATGGGCGCCGCCTTCAGCAGCCTGCGCAGTCGCACCGAACGAGAGGCCTGCAAGCAGGGCCAGAGCGGCGAGGATAGTCTTGGTCTTGAACATGTTCCTGCCCCCTTCGTTACGCGTGCGACTTGCCGAGAACGCTCTCGGAAATGCTGGTTGGCAAAGGCTTTGGCTTTTCGATGCGACCGAGAACCGGCAGCACGACCAGGAAGTGAAGGAAGTAGTAGGCAGTCGCGATCTTGGAGAGCACCACGTAGATGCCTTCAGCCGGTGCTGCACCGAGATAGGTGAGCGCGATGAAGTTGATCACGAACAGCCAGTAGAACCACTTGAACATCGGACGGAACGTACCCGAACGAACCTTCGAACGATCCAGCCAAGGCAGGAAGAACAGGATGACGATCGAGCCACCGAAGAAGATCACGCCACCGAGCTTGGAGTCGATGAACAGGATGTTGAAGTCGATGGCACGTAGTATCGCGTAGAATGGCAGGAAGTACCATTCAGGAACGATATGCGCGGGCGTCACGGTGCTGGAGAACTGGATGTAGTTGTCCGGGTGACCCAGAATGTCTGGTGCGAAGAACGCGAACCAGCAGAATGGGATCAGGAACAGCACCATGCCGAACGCGTCTTTCATCGTGTAGTACGGATGGAAAGGCACGGTATCGCGGCTGTCCTTGACGTCGACGCCAGTCGGATTGTTGTTGCCGGGAACGTGCAGCGCCCAGATGTGGAGGACCACAACGGCAGCGATGACAAATGGCAGCAGGTAGTGCAGCGAGAAGAAGCGGTTGAGCGTCGGGTTGCCCACCGAGAAACCACCACGCAGCAGTTCCAGCAACGGATTACCGATGACCGGGATAGCAGCGAAGATGTTGGTGATAACCGTAGCGGCCCAGCCAGACATCTGACCCCATGGCAGCACGTAGCCCATGAAAGCGGTCGCCATCATCAGCACAAAGATCAGCACGCCGAGGATCCAGAGGATTTCACGCGGCGCCTTGTAGGAACCGAAATACATGCCACGGAAGATGTGGATGTAGACGGCAGCAAAGAACATGGACGCACCCACGGCGTGGAACGCCTGGATCATGCGGCCACCGTTAACGTCGCGGCGGATGTGCTCGACCGAGTCGAAAGCCAGCGCAACGTTAGGCGTATAGTGCATCGCCAGGATGACGCCAGTGACGATCTGGATACCCAGGCACATGGCCAGGATCGCGCCGAAGGTCCACCAGTAATTGAGGTTCTTCGGGGTCGGGAAATCCATCAGGTGCTCTTTGGAGAACCGGATGATCGGCAGTCGTTCGTCGAGCCACTTCTCGACGCCAGTGCCGGGCGTATAAGTCGAATGTTCGGACATCGGAGCCCCCACTAACCGATCTGGACCAGCGTATCGCTGAGAAATTCATAAGGCGGCAGCACCAGGTTAAGTGGTGCAGGGCCTTTGCGGATGCGGCCGGCACTGTCGTAGTGCGAGCCATGGCAAGGGCAGAACCAGCCGTCGAAATCGCCAGCCTCGCCGATCGGAACGCAGCCCAGATGGGTGCAGTTTGCGATCATGATCAGCCAGTCTTCATGGCCGGGCTTGGTGCGCTCTTCGTCGGTTGCCGGGTCCTTTAGCTCGGACAGCGGCACCGCTTTGGCTTCGTCGATCTCTTTTTGCGTACGATGACGCACAAAGACCGGCAAACCGCGCCAGATGATGGTGACCGACTGGCCAACCTCAATGCCGGCAAGATTGAATTCGATACTGGCCAATGCCAGTGTCGACGCATCGGGATTCAGCTGATTGATCAGCGGCCAGATGGTGGCAGCGGCGCCGACAGCGGCCACCGAGCCAGTTGCGACAAACAGGAAATCCCGTCGTGTCGTTGAATGTTGAGCTTGCGTGGCCAAGGTCCGTATCCCCGTACAATCACATCAGACGCGGCCGGCGAGGCAAACCTATTCGCGCTAAAGCGGAATCAGCAGCCGTCCGCCCTCAAGCGGCCCGTCAGTCGGGGTTCTTTTTGCACTGTCACATGAACTTGTCCAGTGCGCCCGCGAGTGACACTGAACAACTGCGACACTATACCCAACCCATTGCCGCAATTGCGACACGCGCGGCGTCCTACACACCGCCCAAAGCCATGGATTCCGATGTCAGTCGACCTCGCCCTCTACCAACCCGATATCGCCAACAATACCGGCACGCTGATCCGGCTCGGCGCATGCCTTGGCACCACAATCCACCTGATTCACCCCACGGGCTTCCCGTTTTCGGCCAAATCGCTGGCGCGCGCCGGTCTCGACTATGTGGACCACGCCATGGTGCAGGAGCACATCAGCTGGAGCCATTTCGACCTGTGGCGGCGTGAGGCCAATCGCCGCTTGGTGCTGCTGACCACCAAGACCGAAACCTCCGCCTATGCGGTCGACTTTCAGCCAGACGACATCCTGATGGTGGGCCGCGAAAGCGCCGGTGTGCCTGACGCCGTGGCGGAAGCCGCCGACCTGCGGATTCGCATTCCAATGCGCGACGGTTTGCGCTCGATCAATGTGGCTTTGGCTGCAACGCTTATTCTGGGGGAAGCAAAAAGGCAGACCGACGGGTTTACAGGGCTCACATGACGGTTCATTTCACTTCCCCCATGGATACCACCACACTCCCAGCCGATATCGACGGCAAGAAAATCACCGCACAGTCCTGGTTCCGCGCCTTGCGCGACCGGATTTTCGCGGCCTTTGAACAGATCGAAGCCGATGTGCAGGGCCCCAATGCCGACATGCCCGCCGGCAAGTTCGAAATCACCCCATGGGACCGCGCCGCTGGCGGCGGCGGCGAAATGGGCATGCTGCATGGTCGCGTCTTCCAGAAAGCCGGCGTGCATATCTCGACCGTCCACGGCGAATTCTCGGCCGATTTCGCCAAACAGATGCCGGGCACCGAGGAAGGCGCCAAGTTCTGGAGCTCGGGCATTTCGCTGATCGTGCATCCCTGGAACCCCAACGTTCCGGCCGTGCATATGAACACGCGCATGATCGTCACCGGCAAGCAGTGGTTCGGCGGCGGCGCCGACCTGACGCCTGTGCTCGATCGTCGCCGCACCCAGGACGACACCGACACCGTCGATTTCCATGCCGCGATGCGCGCGGCCTGCGAGAACCGGCCGGGCGTCGACTACAACCGCTATAAGGAATGGTGCGACGAGTACTTCTTCCTGCCCCATCGCAACGAACATCGCGGCACCGGCGGCATATTCTACGACCACCACAATACCGGTGACTGGGATGCCGACTTCGACTTCACCAAGGGCGTCGGCGAAGCTTTCCTCGGCATCTATCCCGAACTGGTGCGCCGCAATTTTGAAACGCCATGGACCGATGAAGATCGCCACGAGCAACTGGTGCGCCGCGGTCGCTATGTCGAGTTCAACCTGCTCTATGATCGGGGCACGACCTTCGGCCTCAAGACCGGCGGCAACGTGAACTCCATTCTGTCGTCGATGCCGCCCGAAGTGCGCTGGCCCTGAGGGAAATCAAATGGGACTGACCGATATTCACATTGCGGGCTATCGGTCGATCCGCTCCATCCACTTCCCGGTCCGCCAGCTCTCGGTGCTGGTGGGCGCCAATGGCGTAGGCAAGACCAATCTCTACCGCGCGCTCGAACTGGTGCGTGCTGCGGCGACCGGCGAGTTCGCGCAGGAAATCGCCAAGGAAGGCGGGCTCGCCTCGGTAATGTGGGCCGGCGAGCGCAAGGCTATCGACCAGCCGCGCCTGTCACTCAGCGTCGGCCTCGACGATGACGGCACCTATGGCGTCGAAGCCGGCCTGCCACACACTTATGGCCTGGAAGCCGGCTATCCGACGCCGGTCGATGCGGCCTTTCCCGAAGAAGCCATGGTCAAGGCCGAGCACTTGACGCTCAAGGCGCGTCGGCCGGTCGCTTTGCTGGATCGCAAGGGCCCTTCGGCCTGGGCCCGCAATGGGGACGGCGCCCGGTCGCTGGCCACCGACCGGCTGCTTTCAAGCGAAACGGCACTGACGGAACTGCGCGGCTATCCTGAAATCGACGCCGTGCGCGAGACTATTGCCGCATGGCGGTTCTTCCACGGTTTCCGCACCGACGCAGACTCAAAGCTGCGCCGCCCGTCTCTGGCCGTCACCTCACCAATGCTGGAAGCCGATGGCTCCAATCTGGCGGCCGTCTTCGCCACGCTGCGCCATATCCGTGAGGATTCGGTCGATCTCGATGCGGCAATCGACGATGCCTTTCCCGGCGCGCGGCTCAGCGTGCCGATGCCGGAGCGCTATGCCAGCTTCACCATGCGCTTTCCCGACATGCCCAAGCGCGAATTCGCGGCCAATGAGCTATCGGATGGCACGCTGCAATTTCTGGCCCTGATGGGTGCTCTGCTCGCCTACCGCCTGCCGCCGCTAATTGCGCTGAACGAGCCGGAATCGAGCCTTCATCCCGAATTGCTGCCCGCGCTGGCTCGCATCATCGGCAAAGCGGCGCAGCGCACGCAGGTTTGGGTGGTGACCCATTCGAGCATTCTGGCTGAGGCCTTGGCGCAGGAAACCGGCGTGCTGCCGCGCCGGGTCATTCGCAAGGATGGCGGCACCTGGCTCGAAGGCCTCAGCCAGCTGGGCATCTTCGACGACGACTAGGCCGGGGGAACCCGACGCGTCTCCAGACGTTGTGCTCAACGCACATCAACAATGGAGATGAGCAATGAAACGCTTTGATGCAGGGTCATTGATCCCAGGGGCGACCTGGCATGCCGAAGCCGACAACGAAGCCGAAGTGGTCCGTCGTGCCGTCGCAAACCTGCGCAGCATGCACGGTGAAACCGAAGTTCGCCCGGAAATGATCGAGCGGATCAAGGAACGTATCGTGGATACCGACCCCGCGGCCAAACCGGCCACCAAGCACTAGAGCTTGGCCAGCGTCAGCAGTTCGACCTTGCCCAGGGCAAAACCGCTGTTGATCCAAGCCATTTCGAGCCGACCCAATTCCTGACCCAAAGCCGGTCCCGGTTTCATGCCGAGATCGGCCAAATCACGTCCCGAGATCGGAAATGGCGGCACGACCACCGCCGCAAGCCCACGCGCCACTTCCCCCAACCGCGCCCCGCCCCATCCGCCAGTGGAGGCGGCCACAGCGAGCCCCTCGACCGCAGTCTCGCCAAAGCGATAGGCCGCCTCGCCCACCTTGTCGTCCGCCAACAGACCCGCCGCGCGCTGGATAGTGCGGGCTGTGGTGATAATGTCGTTCGATAGCCGCCAGTCGGACTGGATGGCATCGAGCTGATCGCCGGCAATCAAAGCCAGCCGCGCCTCGGCCCCCTGCCCGCCGAGTTCCTCATAGGTCACCAGGGCTCGCAACGTTGGATCGCTCAGCGGCACGAGGCCGATTGCCGACATGGTGGACAGCGTGCGCGCCACCTTCGGCAGCCCGAGCATGCGCAGCATTTCGCCGCCAACCCGCTCGCGTGAAAGGTGTTCGAGTTTGCCGACGGCCGCCTTGGCTGCAGCCAGTCCGTCAGCGTCAAAGTGTTCGTCGCCATGGCTCGTTGATAGCCGGAAGAAGCGATAGACCCGCAGCCCGTCTTCCGAGATGCGCTGGCCAGCATCACCGATGAAGCGGACAATGCCGTGATGTGCGTCATCGACGCCGCCCAGCGGATCGTAGAGCGTGCCATCGGCCGCGCAGTAAAGTGCATTGAGGGTGAAATCGCGCCGCTGTGCGTCCTCGACCCAATCGGTGCCGAACGCCACGACGGCGTGCCGTCCGTCGGTTTCGACGTCCTGCCGCAGCGTGGTCACTTCGGCCAGCGTCTCGCCCAGCTTGAGCGTGATCGTGCCGTGATCGATGCCGGTTGGATAGGCCGCGATGCCGGCTGCCTTGGCGCGCACCATCACATCGTCGGGCAGAAGCTCGGTGGCCAGATCAATATCGGCAACCGCAGTTTCGCGCCCCATGATGGTGTCGCGCACCACGCCACCCACGGCCCGCGTGCGCCGCTGCGCGCCATCAAGCGCCGCGAAAATGGCCTGGGTTTCGGGTCGCTTCAGCCATTCGGCGTCGGTCAGCAGATTGGCGATCAAGACGAAACCTCGTCCAGCGCCAGATCGCGGAAGCGGCGGGTCAGGTTGGCTGTAATGCCCCAAATCCGGTGGCCATCATGATCGATCTGCCAGGTGCGATGCTCTTTGCCATGCCGGTGGATGCTGAACGTGCCATAGGCTTCGCTGGCAAGAATGCGCTGCAACGGCACCTCGAACACAGAATGCACCTCGCCCGGATTAGGCACGAACGGCCCGCTCGGCTCGACCGTCGCGACGACCGGCGTGATCAGGTAATTGGTGCCCGTGTAATAAGTCGGCATATAGCCGATCACATTGGCATCGCGCGTTACCATGCCCACTTCCTCATAGGCCTCGCGTAGCGCGGCAGCACCCGCATCGGCATCCTCGGCATCTACCTTGCCACCGGGGAAAGCCACCTGCCCGGAATGGGCCCGCAGGTCCGGCGAGCGCTCGGTATATAGCACCGTCACGCCCTCAGGCCGCCGAATCAGGGCGATCAGCACGGCGGCCAGCACGGGCGGGCGATCAATGGGATGGTCGGGCCGCCAGTCAGGCACCAGCGTATGCCGCGCCGGAGCAGGCGGTGGCGCTGTCAAAAGCCTTGCGGCGAGGCGGTCGATAATCGTGTCGTCGGACGACAAATAGACACCAGAACGGTTTTCGGGAGTCCCAGCTTAGAGCAGTTCGCCGATGAATTACCACCCACCGCGCTGCCCTCGGACTTGATCCGAGGGCCTCCTACAGATTTGTATGTTTGACGAGTGGTCCTCGGATCAAGTCCGAGGACAGCATCGTGGTTGTGCAAACAGCAGTGTTAGCCCTGCTGCCAGGCGGCAATGCTACCGGTCAGCGTCGTTGCCAAAGTCTTGTCCTCGGCAAACAGCAGCACGCGGGTGGGATCGACCGGGCCAGGGAACTGGATGGCGCCGAGTGCCGTGGGCTCCCAGCCCAGTGGGCAATAATAGTCGCGGTCGCCAACCAACATGACAAACTTGCCATCGCCGCGCGCCAGAGCGCGCTTGGTGACTTCGCGGGCCAGCAGCTTGCCAGCGCCGAGCTTACGGAAATTGGGGTGCGTCGCCAGAGGGCCAAGCATCCAGCCATTGACGCCGCCAATGCTGATCGGGGTCATCCACACCGAGCCGCAAGCTTCGCCGTCGACTTCGGCAACGAGGCTCAGGCTCTTGTCGATGGGGAACCGCTCGCGAATGCGATAGGCCGTCTTGGAGAAACGACCCGGACCGAACGCAATGGCGTGCAGCTCATCGATAAACGCATCATCGGCTTCGATAGCCGGGCGAACCGTGGGCACAGGCCGAACATCGGCGGAAGCAGGGGCACTCGCAGCCAGAGGCGCGGTAGAAAGGGTCATTGCAATGATCCGAAATGGTGATGCGTAGGACAAACACGGCGCTCAAAAAGCACCGTTCAAACAAGACCGCTTACGGTCGTCGGGTCACTAGCAAAGCCTTCACCATCCTGGGCGCCTCCACGCCTGAAAATCGCTTAGCACCACAGGGGCGTCGCGTAAAACGAAAATTCATGGCTCGACCACCGAATTTCAAGACTGCATGGCGTCTGTGTTCAAAATGCACAACGGATTGTCGCTTCATGTCGGCCTTATCGCTCGCACGGTGTGCCGCTATGTGTCAGGCAACGTAAACTGACGCTGGGGACTTGAACCTCTCAACGCGTCGACAACATGACGGAAAGGGTTCGAACTTGGGACAATTGATCGACGGAAAATGGTCCACCCAGTGGTACGACACCAAAAAGACGGGTGGCAAATTCGAGCGTAGCCAGGCCGGCTTCCGCAACTGGGTGACCGCTGATGGCAGCGCCGGCCCATCGGGCGAAGCAGGCTTTAAGGCCGAACCGGGCCGCTACCACCTCTATGTGTCGCTAGCCTGCCCCTGGGCGCACCGTACCCTGATCTTCCGCAAGCTGAAAAACCTCGAAGACCTGATCACCGTCTCGGTCGTTTCGCCCAAAATGCCCGACGAAACCGGCTGGAGCTTTGACAAGGCCAGCGGCTCGACCGGCGATGACCTGCTCGGCAAGGATTATCTGTGGCAGGTCTATACTCAGGCTGTGCCCGATTATACCGGCCGCGTGACCGTGCCGATCCTGTGGGACAAGCAGACCGGCAAGATCGTTTCTAACGAAAGCTCGGAAATCATCCGCATGTTTAACTCGGCCTTTGACGAGCTGACCGGCAATACCGACGACTATTACCCGCAGGACCAACGCGGCCAGATCGATGCGATCAATGCCCGCGTCTATGACGACATCAACAATGGCGTCTACAAGGCCGGCTTCGCCACCACCCAGGACGCCTATGACGGCGCCGTGGTCAAACTGTTCGACGCGCTCGACTGGGTGGAAGCCATTCTCGGCGAAACCGCGTACCTGACCGGCGACACCATCACCGAAGCCGACTGGCGGCTCTTCACCACGCTGGTGCGGTTTGATGCCGTCTATGTCGGCCACTTCAAGTGCAACCGCCAGCGCATCGCCGATTACGAGAACATCTCGCACTATCTCAAGGCGCTCTACGAAGTGCCCGGCGTCAAGGAAACCGTCGACCTCGACCACATCCGCACGCACTATTACTGGAGCCACATCACGATCAATCCAACCCGGATTATTCCGATTGGGCCAGATCTGCCGTTTTTGAAGTAGACCCTTGTTCACCTCTCCCTTTGGGGGAGAGGTCGACCCTCTTGGGTCGGGTGAGGGGGCCTTTACTGGGTGAGGCGTGTGCGAAAGGCCCCCTCACCCGTCGCTGCGCGCCGACCTCTCCCCCAAAGGGAGAGGTAAGACGTCAATACCCCCAGATCTCCCGCTTGGGCACATTGTCGAAATACTCGTCGATCCGCTGCGAGGTCGCTGGCGTCACCTTTTCCGGCAGGGCGTGGCGGTCAAACCAGCCGACTTCCGCAATCTCGTGATCGGGCTTGCGCTCAAATTCCTTCTCGAACGCCGTCGCAATATAGAACGCCACGTGGTCCCGATCGGTCACCGGGCTTGAATTGTGATAGATGCCGAACAATTGCATCGGCCCCACCACGCGATAGCCGGTTTCTTCCAGCGTTTCGCGGGCGCCGGCATATTCCATCGTCTCACCGGGGCTGACGCCGCCGCCCGGAAATTGCCAGCCGGGCACATAGGTGTGCCGGATCAACAGAACTTTATCGCCATCGACCACCATCACGCGTGAGCCCAGGGTCATGCGGTGCCACAGCCCCTTGAGGGTCAGAAACACCGCAGCGCGCGCCAGCTGGAACCGATTCATCTGCATGCAAACACTCCTTGGAAACCCATCGGTAGCAGAGACTTGATGACGACTAAATTGACGGAACAGCCGATTGACCGTTTTCTTGCACCTCCCATTCTGGCATTACGCCCCCCAATGATCACCTTAGCTCATATTTCCGACATCCATCTTTCACCCATGCCGCAGGTCGGCTGGAAGGACCTGTTGGGCAAGCGCCTGACCGGCTACCTGAACTGGAAGCTTCGGCGCCACGACGAATTGAACAGCGAGACGCTGGCCAATCTCGTCTCCCACCTGCAGTCACAAGGCGCCGATTTCACGGCGGTTACCGGCGATCTGGTCAATCTTGCTCTCGATGAGGAAGTCGACCGCGCCGGCAAGTGGCTCGAGGCGCTTGGCCCAGCCGACAAGATCGCGGTCTGCCCCGGCAACCACGACGCCTACGTTCCCGGCGCGCTTGAATCCGCCGAGAAATGCTGGGGCCCCTATATGCAGGGCGAAACGCTGGACAATTCAGTGTTCCCCTTTGTGCGCCGTATTGGCGAGCTGGCGGTCATCTCCTGCTCCAGCGCGGTGCCGACCCGGCCCTTTATGGCCATCGGACGCTTTGACGAAAAGCAGGCAGAAAGGCTGGCGCGTATTCTCAAGGTCATGGGTGAGGCGGACTATTTCCGCACCGTGTTGATCCACCATCCGCCAAACCCGGAACTGCAGCACCCTTCCTTTGGGCTCAAGGGGCACAAGCTGTTCCGCCAGGTGATCGCCGAAAACGGCGCCGAACTGATCCTGCATGGTCACACGCACCGCTCGTCGATCCACTCCATTCCCGGCAAGGGCAAGGAAGTGCCCGTGGTCGGCGTCGCCGCCGCCAGCGCCGCCCAGGGCGGTACGCTGGACGACCCGGCCCGCTACAACCTCTTCCGCATCGAACGCGCCGGCGACGGCTGGGCCTGCACCATGCGCGAATACGGCTTCCAGCGGCTAGGGACAGATATCGTCATGCGGTTGCAGATGAGGATTTGCTAGGGGATACCCCCACCTCGCCTCCCCCTGATAGGGGGAGGAATCCGGCCGACGAGTTTGACCGGATCGAAGACGAACTCGATCTAGTCCCTCCCCCTTTTCAGGGGGAGGTTAGGTGGGGGTATTCTTGCTCCCCTACCCCACCAAATCTTCAAAGTCCGCTGACTCATAAACCGGCCGAATTTCAATCTCGCTTGGCCCGGGCATCGGGTTTGGGCAGCGTTTTACCCAGGCCACCGCCTCGTCCATGTCCCGCACTTCCCACAACCAGAAGCCGGCGACCAATTCCTTGGTTTCGGCGAACGGTCCGTCGATCACCATGCGGCTGGGGCCATCGAAGGCCACGCGCTTGGCACTGCTGGTGGGTTTGAGGCCATCGGCGGCCAGCAGAATACCAGCATCGGCCAGCTCCTGATTGAACTTGCCCATGGCTTCAAACATTTCGGCGGCCGGCAGATTGCCCGCTTCGCTTTCGTTGGTGGCTTTAACCAGAACCATGACACGCATTTCGGTCTCCATTGTTGCCGGGGCCAGGCTGGCCTCCTGGATACACGACGAACAGACTGCGCGCTTTTCGACAGCCAGAACAGCGCCCCACTCCCGCCACGTCCGCAAATCACCTATATGGTCTTAGAACCCGCGAGTGATTTCAGCTTTGACCGAACAATTCCTTATCGATCGTCCCGTTTTCGATCCCGCGACCGGCATGGCCAGTTTTGGCTATGGCCTCGATGGCCTGCGCTTTATCGAAACGCTGCAATTGCCTGCTGGCGCCGACGCTGCGGCAGCCGCAAGCCCGGCGTTCAGCAAGCTGCTGGACCTGACAGCCGTTGTGCTGGGCGTCAGCTATTTTAAGCTCAAGGCCCCGTTCGAGATCGCCGCGCCCCAGATCGCGCTAAGCGAAGCCGAGCGCGCGTTCACTATCGACGTCTATGAAAATGGCCTCGGCGAATTCTACGCCCGCAACAATCTGATGCGCTTTGGCAAGCTGACCATCGAGGCGCCGCTCGATCCCGAGACGACACGCCCCGCTGTGTCGCTGCCCAACCGTACCCTGTTGCCAATTGGTGGCGGCAAGGACTCGCTGGTCAGCGTTGATCTGCTGACCCATACCGGCGTCGAGTTCACGCCCTTCGCGGTCAATCCCAAGGGGCCGATCATCACCTCGGTCGACAAGATCGGCACGCCGCCGGTTTATGTGACGCGTACGCTCGATCCCGAAATGATCCGGCTCGGCAAGGAGCCCGGCTACTACAACGGCCACGTTCCATCCACGGCCATCAATTCGATGATCGCGGCGCTCTGCGCCCTGCTCTATGGCTATAACCAGATCGTGCTCAGCAATGAGCGGTCGGCCAGCGAAGGCAATGTGGAATTTGATGGGCGCGAGACCAATCACCAGTATTCCAAATCGCTCGGCTTCGAGCTGCTGATCGCTTCGATCCTCAGCGACGCAACCGGCGGGGCGCTGAAATATTTCTCGCTGCTGCGCCCCTATTCCGAAGCGCGCATCGCCTCGCTGTTTACCCACGAAACCAAGTTCGATCACGTCTTTTCCAGCTGCAACCGCAATTTCCGGCTGACCGGCAATGACGGCCCGCTCTGGTGCGGCGAGTGCCCGAAATGCCATTTCGTCTTCCTGATCTTTGCGCCCTTCATGGCCAAGGACCGGCTGCTGTCGATCTTCGGCAAGGACCTGCTCGACAATCCCGCCAACGAAGCCTCGTTCCGCGAACTGGCAGGGCTGGCCGGGCAAAAGCCCTGGGAATGCGTCGGCGAAATCCTTGAAGCCGCCGCCTGCCTTTATACGCTGACCCGCCATGCCGACTGGCATGAGGCGGCGGTGGTGCGGGCGGTCAAAGCCGACCTGCTGGCGCAATATGGTGAGCCGCAATTGCAACTGGCCATGGCAGAGTGCCTGACCGATAGCCACGACCACCACATTCCGCCGGCGCTCGCCGCCAAGGTGGCCGCCTATGCGGTTTGAAGAACCCGTTCTGCTCTATGGCGCCGGGCGCGAGGCGCTCTCGACGCGGGCCTTTTTCAAGGCCCGCCAGCCTGAGCTCAAGGTGTTCGTCACCGTCGATAGCGGCACTGCCGACATTCCCGATACCGAACTGATCGCCGCCGCCGACCTGCCGGACGCCATCCGCGATCACCGCTTCGGCCTGATCGTCAAAAGCCCCGGCGTATCGCGCTACAAGCCGGTGTTCGACATCGCCCGCGACGCAGGCATCCCGACCACATCAAACCTAAATCTCTGGGGCGCGACCTACCGCGCTGACCGCACCGTCATTGCCATCACCGGCACCAAGGGCAAATCGACGACGGCCACGCTGGTCCATCGGATGTTGACCCGCTCGGGCGTCGACGCAGGACTTGCCGGCAATGTCGGTCTCGCGCCGCTCGAAATTGCCGACAAGCACGCCGTGATCATTTTCGAGCTGTCGAGCTACCAGACCGCCGACATGAATTTCCTGCCCGACATTGCGGCGGTGACCAATCTTTATCCCGAGCATGTCGACTGGCACGGCTCGGTCGAACGCTACTATCGCGACAAGCTGCATCTGATCGACCGCGACGGCAGCTTTGCCGTGGCATTGGGCGCGGGCGCCAAAGGCAATGGCCTCGTCGCCATGGCGGTGCGCGACCATCGCCGGCTGATCCGCGACCTGACCGCCGACGAACTGGCCATCATCGACACCGCCGTCGCCCGCTCGCGGCTCAAGGGCGCGCACAATCTCGACAATGCCCGCCTCGCCGCCGCCATTGCGCTGGCCGCCGGTGGCACGCTCGATGGCATCGTCGATGGCATAGCGGCCTTCGTGCCCCTTCCCCATCGCCTTGAAGAACATCACATCGGCGGGCTGACTTTCGTCAACGACTCCATTTCGACCACCCCCGAAGCCACCAAAGCGGCGCTGGCCGCCTACAAGGGCAAGCGCATAGCGCTGATCGCCGGTGGCCACGAGCGCGAGCAGGACTATGCCGAACTCGCGAGCCTATTGCCAAGCTATGGCGTGTCGGCAGTTGCCTGCCTGCCCGTGACCGGAGATCGACTGGCTGCGGCTGCCCGTGTCGTTGCGCCCAATATCGCGGTGCTGACCGAACCAGACCTCGCCGCCGCGATGCAAGCACTGAGCCTCAAGCGTGACGTGTTCGATACCGTCATCCTGTCGCCCGGCGCGCCGTCCTATAATCAGTTCAAGAATTTCGAAGAGCGCGGCCGACGCTTCATCGAGCTGGCCCACAGTATTTTCGATCCGGAGCACACATGAACGGCGCTGCTTATCTGGCTATCGCCATCGTCGGCGAAGTCATCGCCACATCGTTCCTACGCGCCTCGGCCGGCTTCACCAATCTGGTGCCGTCGGTGATCGTCGTGGTCGGCTATTGCATAACCTTCTACTTTTTCTCGCTGGCGCTACAGACCATTCCGGTCGGTATCGGCTACGCCATCTGGTCAGGCGTCGGCATCATCCTGGTCTCGATCATCGCCTTCTTCGCCTATGGCCAGACGCTCGACCTGCCCGCGCTGATCGGCATCGGCCTGATCCTTGCGGGCGTACTGGTGATCAACCTGTTCTCGCATTCGTCGGGGCACTAAGCCTTAAAACGCGGACTCAAGTGCTGCCGCTGGTGCGCCCGCGCGCAGCAGCGCATCGCCGATCTGCGCGATCAGAGCGGCGTCGGAAATCCGCTCGCGCAGCCTTGGCAAAATGCCCAACCTCCTGAAACTCGACGCCTCCAGCACTTTGGGCAGATAGCGACCGATCGCTCCTTCGTCCTCGGCCCCCTGCGCCGCCATGATGCCCAGCACCGGACCGATCTCGGCATCGGACTTGGTATAGGCGGCTGCACTGGCCAGCGCCTCGGCATATTGCCCGTCCCGCAACTCGATCAACGCGGGAACTGCCTGATACCAGTTTGGTGTATCAACCGAAGACGCTGCTGCCGCCAATGCCCAGGGCTCGGCCTCGGCCAACTTGCCGGCAAACGCCAGCGAGCGAGCAAAGCCCGCCAGCCCATCCGCGCTTGCCGGGTTCAATTGCACCGATGAGGCATAGTCGGACTGCGCGGTCAGCAAACGCCCCTGCGCGTCATGCAGCCGCGCCTCCTGCTCCCAGACAAAGCCGCTCAACGGATTGAGCCCGATGGCGCGCTGCAGACTGACCGCCGCCGCGCGCTGCCGATCCGCCAGCGTTGCGCCAATGCTGTCAGCAGGGTTGGCATGTTCGGCGATCAGGCTTGCCGTTGCGGCCAGTGCCTCGGCGGTCTGCTGTTGCGACGCGGGCAGCGAGAAGTAGCAGGCGCTGGCGCGCTCGGCATCCTCGGGCACTTCGCTGTCACGGAACACCCCGAACAATACCCGGCACAGATAGAGCGTCGCCTGCCCCTCAAGCGGCGCGCCAGACAAAACCAGTTGCCGCGCAACGCGATGCAGCGGCCCGCGCGAATTGGCAATCTCGAGCGTCAGCGAGCGCGACAGTGCATCCATCGTCGCCGGATTGGAGGCATCTTCCAGCGGCGTCGACATGGTCTTTTCCCACACCACCTTGCCGGTGCGCGGCTGGGTCAGCCAGGCGACGAATTGCGCCGTCCGCCCCTCCACCTTGACCGAACCTGTCAGCACGAAATCACTCGGCGGCCCGTCCGGTGGCTCGGCGCTATTTTCGGCGCCGCCACCATAGCGGACTTCGATATTTTCGAACTGCGTCAGGTCCGTCACGAGCTCAATGGCCAGCCCCGCTGCCGGCGATGTCCCCACCGGCCCCGCGTCGAGATTTGCGAATTCAAACACCGTGATGGTCGGCCGCTGCAACGCCTCGGCTTGCACTGGTGGCGGCCCCCACGACGCCTGCCAGAAGGCCAGAACGGCAACGACTACCGCGATGGCGGCCAGCACAAACCAACTCCGCGGCAGCCCTCGTTTGAGCGGCGCCACAGGTTTTGTTGGGGAAATCTCGGCGACCGGCGAAACCGGCGCGGGGTTTATCTCGGTCGCCACAAATTCGGGGATGTAACGTCCCACCGGCAACCGAATCTGGATGCCATCTTCGGCGTCCGTTGCGCGATAATACTCGTCCAAAAGTCCTCGCAATCGCCGCGCCTGCACGCGCACGATCGGGTCCGATTGCGGATCAAAATCGCTGGTCCGGCCAAACACATCGACAGCGATGGAATAGGCCTTGATGGACTTTCCTTCACCATCAAGGGTTTGGCGGACGATGTAGTCGAGGAACCGGGCAAGTTGCGGCGAGCGAGCCATCTCCGGCCACGCGAGCAGACGCTCAAGCGCAACAAGAATGTCCTCGCGGTTAAGCGCCGGGTCAGTCAACCGTACCTCCGATGGTGGACCGATAGTGGGCCTTTACATGTAAAACACAAGGGCGTGTTACATCCACATTACCCTTACTCCGCTATGCAAATATTCGGCCATGCGCCATATCGCCCGCACTGCTTAATTCTGCAGCATGGTTTCGGCTTAATTGAGGTCAACCGGAACTGGGCCAGCCTAACTCGGCCCATAGGCGACCGCTGCATCTGATGCGGGTTCGGACCTTCAGACTAGACACCATTTCTGCTGCGCCGGGTCGGTTCCCAGCGTTTGGCCCTGTCGTTTTTGTCGGGGCCCAGCGGACACGAAAACTAGAGGCAATCCTTCCGGTGCCTTCACGGTTGGCATGTGTTTCTCGCGTCCACGAGAAAGCATGCCTCGGTCTGGAGGGACGTTGCATGGCGGCTTTGTACGCCCTGTATTCCCAGGCGTCCCTCCGGCCACTCTGACTTCCGGGCTGGCATTTGTCGGTCTGGGAAGCCCCCGCACCACTCCAAGGGGTGCAGGGCGCAAGCGCGGCAACCACACCTCCCGGTTGTTGCCGCATAGGGGAGAAGCTTTATGGCAGCGCGCCCGTCCCTCGGCGCGATGCCGGTTACGGCTTCTCCCCGTTGCCCGCCGCTGCGGGCGAAACCGTATCGATCTTTTGGGCATCCCGTCCGACGATGCGATGAGCGAAGGCCCGCAGGGCCGACAGCACCACAACAGCCAGCAGCGCCACGCCGAGCGCGATGATGTAATAGCCAAGCGCCGTCGCCAGCCCGACCGCCCCGGCGAGCCACATGCCCGCCCCGGTGGTCAGCCCCTGCACATTGCCCCCCGAGCGAAAGATCGCGCCCGCACCCAAAAAGGCGATGCCCGCCGTCACCGCTTCCACCGCACGGATGGGGTCGGCCTGCGGCCCGGTGGCGCCGGGTTCGATGGTGTGGAAAATCTCAAAGGCGAGGATCGTGAACAGGGCAGCGGCGACCGACACCAGAATATGGGTTCGCAGCCCCGCCTCGGCCGTGTTCACTTCCCGCTCAAAACCGATAATACCGCCAAGCACCGCCGCAATGGCCAGCCGGATGGCGATGATATGCTGTGGGAGATAGGTCTGCACGAAGCCGAATTCGTTGCCGACATCCATGTGAGGGTTCCGCTATTGCTACGCTGACCTCACAACCCGGCATCTGCCCCTTGGTTCCGCACCACGAACGCACCGGGCAGCCCCGGCTCGACATTGGCAGCCAGCAAACCCTGCGCCCAGGGCGCAATCAAAGACATCGGCGGCAGGATGATCCAGCCATCGTAAGGATCACCAACGGCACAATAATCGCCACCTGCAAGCCCAAGCGCCGTCAGCGCGCAGACGAAGGCCGCACGGTCGTCGTGGTTGGTGATGGCGACAGGCCCAGTGGCAAGTTCTCGACCCGGCAGGAAGCGCCGCACGATTGCGCTGAGCGTGCCATGGCCGGCAAGTGCCGCGAAATACTGATCCGACCGATTGGATCTGACGGCCGGAACAGCCGCTGGATCGCCGAGTAGCAGGCCGAGATAGGCGCTTGGAAACGCCTCAGCGACGGCGAAACGATCAATCGCCTCAGTATGTCTGGCCTCGGCCAATACACCCAGCGACAGCACCGCCCCTGCGCACGCATTGGCTTGTTCATTGAGTGCGCGCCCAACCGGGGTGTTGGATTGTCCCGGTTTGCCGATATGTCGACCCAGTCCTCGCGTCAGCATCCGCTCGGCTGGCCGATAGCGGCTGATGGCCTCAAAACCGCGCGCCAGTGGACCATCAAAGGCTGCCGCCAGCAGCGCCTGCCCAGCCACCACGCGTTCGATAGAGGTCCGGCGCTGCACCGGCTCAGCCGTGCAGCGCTCGATGGTCCAGCTGACCGCGCTCGGTGTCCAACTCAGCCGGCAAACCGCCGTCGAGCGCCGCGTCAGGGACCCGCCGACATCGACGCCAAGCACAGCGCCATAGGCTGGCAGCATCAGACCGTCTTGAGCCAGCCGCCATCGACGAAATAGGTCGAGCCAGTGGAATAGCTGGCCTTGTCGGAACACATGAAGACAAAGAAATTCGCCAGCTCGGCCGGGGTGGCGAACCGCTTCATTCCGCCCGCTTCGTCGGCCACACCCTGCAGATGCGCCTGCCACCCATCTTCGCCGGCAATCTGCTTGGCCGTCTTGATCCAGTCTGGCGTCAGCACCAGTCCCGGATTGACCGTATTGACGCGGATATTGTCGCCGACCACCTCATTGGCGAGGGTCTTGGAAAACATCATCAGCGCCGCTTTGGTGGTGTTGTAGATCGGCTCATACCATAGCGGCTGCACCGCACAGATCGAGGCATTGTGGAGGATCACCCCGCCGCCGCGCGTCTTCATGGCCGGCATCAGCCCGCGCGCCAGCCGCACGGCCGCCATCACGTGGAGGTCCCAGTAATACTGCCATTTGGCATCATCGGCTTCGGCAATGGTCTCGTTGGAGCCCGTGCCGGCATTGTTGATCAGAATGTCCGCGCCACCAAAGGCCTGCGCCACGCCCTTGATCACATCATCACAACCCTCGGCCGTCGCCACATCGGCGCCAATGGCCGTGGCAATGATGCCGAACTTGTCGGCAATCGCCGCCGCCGCATCGTCGCCCCGCGCCTTGTCGCGCCCCACCAGCACCAGATTGGCACCCTCGGCGGCCAGACCCTCGGCAATGGCATAACCAATGCCAACCGTGCCGCCTGTGATGACGGCGGTTTTGTCACGCAGATTCAAGTCCATGCAGGCCTCCAGATCACGCCCTCGTGGTTCGAGGGTCGCTACGCTCCCACCTCACCATGAGGGCTACTCCTGGCGCGGTATTTCAGTAGCCCTCATGGTGAGGTGCGAGGCCCTTGCCCAGCCTCGAACCACGAGGGCGTGGCGACTACTGTGCCACCTTGATCTGCAACTTAACATCCGTCGGACGCGCTTCGACAGCCCGATCAAACGCGCGCACCGAATCCTCGAATGCAAAGGTCTCCGAAATTAGCGGCTTGAGATCCACCTTGCCCGACGCGATCAGGGCGATGGCGCGGTCATATTGGTGGGCGTAGCGGAACACATTCTCGATGCGCACTTCCTTGACCGAGGCGCTCGAAATATCCACCGCGACCGGATCGACGGGCAGCCCAACGGCGACGATGGCGCCGCCCGGGCGTGGCAGGTCCATGATGATCTTCCACGCCTGAGGCGAGCCAGAACATTCAAACACGATATCCGCGCCCCAACCATCGGTCAGCCGCGACACTTCCTCGGCGACGTTCTTTTCGCGAATATTGACCGGGATGATGCCCTGATACTGCGCCGCAATATCAAGCTTGGGCTGCGCCAAATCGGCGACGATCACCCGCGCGCAACCACCGGCCAAAGCCGCCAGCGCCACCATGGTCCCGATGGGGCCTGCGCCCAACACAACTGCTGTATCACCGGGCACGATGCGCGCCTTGGTGGCCGCCTGCATGCCCACCGCAAATGGCTCGACCATCGCACCTTCGGCAAAGGTCACATTGTCGGGCAGCTTGAAGGTGTAGTTGGCGGGATGGACGATCTCGGCGGTTAGCACGCCATGCACTGGCGGCGTCGCCCAGAACTGGACCGCCGGGTCCACATTGTACATGCCAAGGCGGCTGGCGCGCGAATTGGGATCGGGGATACCGGGCTCCATGCAGACGCGGTCGCCAACCTTGAGATGGGTCACCCCTGCCCCGAGTTCAATCACCGTGCCGGCCGCTTCATGCCCGAGCACCATCGGTTCATTGACCACAAAAGGGCCGATCTTGCCATGGGTGTAATAGTGCACGTCCGAGCCGCAGACGCCGACCGTATCAATGGCAATCTTGACCATACCCGGCCCGACATCGAGCGGTAGCTCGATATCGCGGAGGGCCAGCTCGTGCTGACGTTCAAGAACAAGCGCGCGGACTTTAGTCATGGCATCCCTCCCTGGGCATTTTTCGCCGATTTGGGCAAAAGCCCATTGGCAAAATCGATATACCCAATTTGCGGGTTGGCAAAGATCATCGCCACACATTTTTGGCGAAAGATTTAGCCCGATTGCCGACCCGACGAGACGGCCTCAGATAGCCGGTGGCCGCATGGCCCCCGTCATGATCGCCACGGCGTCCGACATCGAATAATCCTGCGGCCGGATCACGGCGATCCGCTTGCCCAGCCGATGGATATGGATGCGATCGGCCACCTCGAACACATGCGGCATGTTGTGACTGATCAGAACGATGGGCATGCCCCGTCGCTTCACATCCAGCATCAACTCCAGCACGCGGCGACTTTCCTTGACGCCCAAAGCTGCCGTCGGTTCGTCCATGATAACGACCTTGGAGCCAAACGCCGCCGCACGCGCCACCGCCACGCCCTGCCGCTGACCGCCAGACAGTGTTTCCACCGACTGGTTGATGTTCTGAATGGTCAGCAGGCCAAGTTCGCTCAACTTTTCACGGGCCAAGCGGTTCATCGTCGAGCGGTCGAGCAGCCGGAAAATGTTGCCCAGCGCACCCCGCTTCCGCATTTCGCGGCCGAGGAACATGTTGTCGGCAATCGACAGCGCCGGCGACAGCGCCAGGTTCTGATACACCGTCTCGATGCCCGCCATGCGCGCTTCCATTGGCGACTTGAAGCTGATCGGCGAGCCATCGAGCTTGATGACACCGGCATCGGGGATCATGGCGCCGCACAGCGCCTTGATCAGGCTGGTCTTGCCAGCGCCATTGTCGCCGATGACCGCGAGGATTTCCCCCGGCATCAGGTCGAAATCGGCATTATCGAGGGCCACCACCTTACCATAGCGCTTCTGCAATCCAGTGGCAGACAGGATCGGCTGTGGTCCGGCGATCGGGGTAGCAGTCAGACTTGCTGTTGTTTGATCGAGGCTCATGCGGATATCTTTCTGATCCACTGGTCGGTTGTCACCGCGATGATGATAAGGGCGCCCACGGCAAATTCCTGCCAGAGCACGTCGACGCCAGCCAGAGCCAGACCGTTGCGGAACATGCCCACTATCAGGGCGCCGAGCAGCGTGCCGACGATCGAGCCACGCCCGCCAAACAGCGACGTGCCGCCGATCACCACGGCTGTGATGGAGTCAAGGTTTGCCGTCTGGCTGCCGAGCGGCGAGACCGCGCCGACACGCCCGATCAGCACCCAGCTGGCCAGTGCGCAGATAAAGCCCGCCAGCGTATAGACACCGATCAGCGTCCATGTGGTGTTGATACCGGCCAGGCGCGCCGCTTCCGGATCGTCACCTGTTGCATAGATATGGCGGCCAAAGGCTGTGCGATTGAGAACATACCAGACGGTCACGGCAATCAGGATCATCGCCATCGAACCGATGGTCAATATCGCTCCGCCACCAAGCGCCACTCTGGCACCCATCCATTGCAGCATCGGCGCGATCGCCGCGATGTCCTGGCTTCGGATGGTCTCTGACTGCGAGATGAAAATCACCATGGCGCCGTAGATCGACCAGGTGCCCAGCGTCACGATGAAGGGCGGCAATTTTACCAGCGCCACCAAGATGCCGTTGATGAACCCGCATAAAATACCGGTCGCCAGACCAAGCACGAAGCTGATCTCGACCGGTACACCGGCAACCACTGACAGACGGCCCATCACAATGGACGACAAGATCATGATCGCACCGACCGACAGGTCGATGCCGGCGGTCAGGATGATCAGCGTCTGCGCAATGCCCAGCACGCCGATGATGGTCACCTGCTGCAATACCAGCGACAGGTTGAACGGTGCGAAAAACTTGCTACCGGCAGCAATCGAGAAAATGATAATGCCGACGATCAGAACGATGAAGGGAATAGCGGTCGGATAGTTGTGCAGGAAGCCCTGCAAACGCCTCACGAAACCGGGTGATTCCTCTTCGAAACTCGCGACTGATTGCGCCGCACCGGCCAAACCCTTTTCCGCAGCAGCGGAACCCGTTGCGTCATCACTCATAACTACCCCTCCCCAGGGCCTACGGCACATTGTCTCGTCAACCACGATGCTGCAATTGGTCGATCCAACAGCCACTCTCCCCTGCGCCTTGAGAAGAGCGACCCGCGGATCAGATCCGCGGGCAGCGTTTGTGTTTAGTTCGCGACGTCAGGTCGGCTTAGCCCCAGCAGAGCTTTGCGCCTTCGGTGGTGTCGATCGACTCGACGCCAGCCACTGGCTTGTCGGTCACCAGCGTTGCGCCGGTGTCGAAGAAGTCGAGGCCAGGCGTTGCGGCAGGCTTTTCGCCGGTGTCAGCGAACTTCTTGATGGCTTCCATCGCCATCGCAGCCATCTTGAGTGGGTACTGCTGGCTGGTGGCGCCGATCACGCCGGCCTTGACGTTGGCAACACCGGGGCAGCCGCCGTCGATCGAAACGATAGTGACCGAACCATCATCTTTGCCGATTGCCTTGAGGGCTTCGAAGGCACCGGCAGCAGCAGGTTCGTTGATCGTGTAGACGACGTTGATGTCTGGGCACTTCTGCAGCAGCGTTTCCATGGCGGTACGGCCACCATCTTCAGCGCCGCCGGTCATTTCGTGACCACAGATACGGGCATCGTCTTCGTCACCGATCTTATTGGGGTCTTTCACGTCGATGCCGAAGCCAGCCATGAAGCCCTGATCGCGCAGGTAGTCGACGGTTGGCTGGTTCACGGCCAGATCAAGGAAGGCGATCTTGGCGTTGGCAGCAGCATCGCCCAGCGTACCCTTGGCCCATGCGCCGATCAGCTCACCGGCCTTGCGGTTGTCGGTAGCGAAGGTGGCGTCAGCCGCATCGATTGGATCAAGTGGCGTATCGAGCACGATCACCAGAAGGCCGGCATCACGGGCCTGCTGAATGGTCGGCACGATGGCCGCTGAGTCAGATGGCACGATGGCAAAACCCTTGGCGCCAGCGGCGATCAGGTTTTCGATAGCGGCGATCTGGCTATCATTGTCACCATCGAACTTGCCGGCAAACGTGCGCAGCTCGATACCGAGTTCGGTAGCCTTGGCCTGAGCGCCTTCACGCATCTTGACGAAGAAGGGATTGCCTTCCGTCTTGGTGATGAGGCCGACAATGGTTTCCTGGGCAATTGCAGCTGTGCCACCCATCAAACCAAGCATCAGGGCTCCTGCAGCCGCGACCTTAAAAAACTTATGCATCGATATTTCCTCCCGATACTTTTCAAAGACGTCGCACTCAGACTTGGCTGAGCTGCTGATCGTCGATGGGGACGCGTATTTCCTCCACGCCCTCGCCATCTGCCCTCATAACAGTCCAACACTTGGCCCATGTCAATAAGTTTATCCAACTGATTTATTAATTGACACTACGTCAGCGTTGTTCTTATCTTGAGGCAGGGAGCGGGTAATAAGTCGATGAAATCGATTGCCATTTTGCGCGTCGTGCCCCCTATGGCTATACCGGAAACGGGATACAGCCATTAACGGAGGGGGCACTTCTAGATGGTCAGAACGAGCATGGCGGCCAGCGGCAATGATGCGCTGAGCCGAGGCACCAATCAGCTTGGCGTGCGGGTCTATAACGAACGGCTGGTACTTTCGCTGATACGTCGTCACGGCAATCTGCCCAAGGCCGATATCGCGCGCCGAACGGGGCTGTCGCCGCAAACCATTTCCACCATTGCCAATGCCCTCGAAGCCGACGGCATCCTGCTGCGCATGGCTCCTTTACGCGGCAAGGTGGGCCAGCCGCTGGTGCCCTACGCGCTCAATCCGCGCGGCGCGTTCTTTCTCGGCCTCAAGATCGGCCGACGCAGTTCCGACGTCGTCCTGATGGATTTCGTCGGCAACGTGCTAGGCCGCATCCACGAGCCGCACCCCTATCCAACGCCCGCGATAATAATGGGCCTCGCCCATCGGGGCATTGAGGAACTGACCGTCGGTCTGAGCGAAGCAGAACGCGCCCGCGTCGCCGGTTTCGGTATCGCTTCACCCTTTGAACTGTGGAACTGGGAATCTCAACTCGGCGCCCCCACCGAGGTGCTGGAGGATTGGCGCAAGACCAATATCCGGTCGATGATCGCTGAAATCAGTCCCTGGCCAGTCTATTTCCACAATGACGGCACCGCCGCCTGCGCTGCCGAACTGGTGTTCGGCAGTCACCAGTTCGGTGATGATTTCCTCTATGTTTTCCTCGGCTCGTTTATCGGCGGCGGTGTCGTGCTCAATGGCCATCTCTTCCCCGGCCGGACAGGCTATGGCGGTGCCATTGGCCCCCTGCCCGTGCCGGCCCCCGAAGGCGGCTTCCAGCAGATTTTGCGCAGCGCCTCGATCTACGTGCTCGCCGACCGGCTCAAGGCCGCCGGTATCGACCCGCAAGTGCTGTGGCTTGATCCGGCCAACTGGGGCGATCTGGGCGCGCCGCTCGACGACTGGATCGCGGCCACCGCCAAGGACCTGGCCCTTGCCGCTGTCAGTGCCGTATCGGTGATCGACTTCTCCACCATCGTTATCGATGGCGCTTTCCCCACCTCGGTGCGCGCCGCAATCGTTGAAGCGACCCGCGCTGCCCTTAGTGCATTCGACCTGCAGGGGCTGGCGCCATTCATCATTGCCGAAGGCACCATCGGTTATGGCGCCCGCGAGATCGGCGGCGCCTCACTGCCGCTGCTCGCCAATTTCACTCAGGACCGTGAAGTGCTGTTCAAGGACAATGTCTGACGTGACTACATCACCGAGGCCAGAACCACGCCAAGCCGCTTCTCGCGCGTCAGCAAGCCTGTGCGGCCCTTGCCCGCAGCATCCCACAGCGCCTTGAGCTTGCCGTCGTCAAACAGCTTGAACAGGCACGGCGCGATATAGGACTTGCGCGAGATCGCCGGCGTGTTGCGCAGGACTTCCGACACCTGTTTGGCAACCTGCGCCATCTGCCGGCGCCGCGCCGTCTCGGACGGTCCGGCCTCCAGCTGCGCCAGTGCCTCACCCGCGAGCGAACTGGCATGCAGGGTGCGGAAATCCTTGGCTGAAATTTCGGTGCCGCTTAGTGCCCGCAGATAATCGTTGATGGCGCCGGTTTTGATCGGTCGCACCTTGCCCGCATCGTCGCGATAGACCAGCAGCCGTTTGCCCGGCAGCGTCTTGATCCGCACCATGGCATCAGCCAGCGCCGCGTCGGTCACGCAATATTCCGCACGCTTGCCACCCTTGGCATCGAAGGCCATGCAGACTTCATGACCATCAACCCGCACGTCCCGAGCATAAAGCGTGCCCGCGCCGCGCGTGCCGCTGGCTTCAAGATATTTCTCGCGGCCCACGCGCATAGCCGTCTTGTCGATCAGTGCCACCGCGATGGCCAAAGCCAGCGCCCGGCTGCCCGCCTCGGCCGTCAGGTCCTCGGCAATCTTGCGCCGGATGCGTGGCAAAACCCGCGTCAGCGCCGCCAGCCGCAGCTGCTTTTTGCCATCGCGGCGCAGCTCCCATTCGGGGTGATAGATATACTGATCGCGCCCGGCCTCATCTGTGCCGAGCACCTGAATATGCGCATTGGCAATCGCCGCGATTCGCACATGTTGCCAGGCTGGCGGAATACCCAGAGCCCTTATCCGGTCGCGGGTCGCGGCATCGCTGACCACATGGCCCTCAGCATCGCGATAGGAAAATCCTTTGCCGCGCCGCTCGCGCTGCAGCGTCAGATCCGCCCGCCCAACCTTCCTGAGCCGCATGGGGTTACGCCGGAGCCGTCTGCGTCATGGAATAGACGGCATAGACGACGACCAGCAGCACCACGACGCCAATCAGTGACGTCACCAGCACGCGCAGGTTCATTTTGCGGGGATTGGCCTGTCGAACGTCGGTCGTACTCTTTTCCGGGTCATAGGTTTTCATGACGATCTCCTCTTGTGGTTGCAGACCCAACGTGGCCCGCGCCTCACAAGTTCCGCCCTGGTTGGCCGCGAGCCCTTGACGCCAGCGTGACCGCAGCCGACCTTTGTTCATGACCACCACTCAGGATAACTCTATGACCACCGCTGCTTCCCTCACCCGCATGATCATGGCTGGACAGGGAAAGGAGCCGGCGGACCTCGTCATCAAGAACATCAAGCTGCTCGATGTCATCACTGGCGCCGTCACCGAAACCGACATCGCCATCGTCGATGATCGCATCGTTGGCACCCATGCCACCTACGAGGGCAAGACCACAATCGACGGCAAGGGACGATTCGCCGTTCCCGGCTTTATCGACACCCACCTCCACATCGAATCCTCGCTCGTTACCCCATTCGAATTCGACCGCTGCGTGCTGCCGCATGGCGTGACGACCGTCATCTGCGACCCGCACGAAATCGCGAATGTGCTCGGAGCCGAAGGCATCCGCTATTTCCTCGATTGCGCCGAACAGACCGTGATGGACGTGCGGGTCAACCTCTCCTCCTGCGTCCCGGCCACCGCCTTCGAGACGGCTGGCGCCGCCTTGGAAATCGGCGACCTCGAACCCTTCCGCAGCCACCCCAAGGTTATCGGCCTCGCCGAAATGATGAACTTCCCCGGCGTGCTGCATGCTGATCCCGGCATCATCGCCAAGCTGACCGCTTTCCAGGGTGGCCATATCGATGGTCACGCCCCGCTGCTGCTGGGCACAGCGCTCAACGGCTATCTTGCCGCCGCCATCCGCACCGACCACGAGGCCACCAGCGCCGCTGAAGCGCGCGAGAAACTCGCCAAAGGCATGGCGATCCTGATCCGCGAGGGTTCGGTCTCCAAGGACCTAAAGGCACTGGCCGAAGTGCTTGACGAAAACACCTCGAGCTTCGTCGCCCTCTGCACCGATGATCGCAATCCGCTCGACATTGCCGAAGAAGGGCACCTCGACAGCTCTATCCGCCGCCTCATCGCCATGGGCCGCCCGCTCCATCACGTCTATCGCGCCGCCAGCCACTCCGCCGCCCGCATTTTCGGCCTCAAGGATCGTGGCCTCATCGCCTCCGGTTGGCGCGCCGATATCGCTTTGCTCGACAGCCTTGAAGATTGCCGTGTCTCGGATGTCATCACCGGCGGCCGTCTGGTTGGCACCGACCTCTTCGCCGCCCGCAAACCTGTCGAAGCCGTCGGTCTGACCTCGATGAAAGCCAAGCCCGTCAAGCCGGAGGACTTCATCGTCCCGCCGCGCGCCGACCAAAACCAGACGCCCGTCATCGGCGTCAAACCCGGCCTCATCCTCACCTTCCGCGAAAGCGCCACGCTCCCAGTTGGCGAAAACGGCACCATGCCCGATCTCGACGCCGATGTGCTCAAGGTCACCGTCATTGAGCGCCACGGCAAGAATGGCAATATCGGGCGCGGCTTCGTCAAAGGCTTCGGCCTCAAGCGCGGCGCCATCGCCTCATCGGTCGGCCATGATAGCCACAATATCACCGTCATCGGCGCCACAGATGAAGACATGGCAGTCGCGGTCAATCGCCTGATCGAGCTCAAGGGCGGCTTCGTCGTTTCCGATGGCGGCAAGGTCACGGCCGAACTGGCTTTGCCCATCGCCGGCCTGATGAGTCCCAAGCCGTTCGAGGAGGTAACGCGCGATCTGCACGACCTGCGCGACGCGGCCTATGCGCTCGATTGCGTCTTGCCCGAACCGTTCCTGCAAGTCGCCTTCCTCGCGCTCCCGGTCATCCCCCATCTCAAAATGACAGACCGCGGCCTGTTCGACGTCGACAAGTTTGATTTTGTGGACTAGGCCGGCAGGCACGCCCTCATGGTTAGAGGCGCGTGAAGAGCGCGCACATGACCATGAGAGCTACTCTTGGTGCGTCGTCTAAGAGTAGCCCTCATGGTGAGGCGTGAGCGCAGCGACTCTCGAACCGCGAGGGCGTGGTGCAAAATCTCTCCATCGTCGTCATCACCCGGCTTGTCCGGGTGATCCATCTCTCAGCGCAAACGGAAACATGGATTGCCCGGACAAGCCGGGCAATGACGATGGGCCTGGTACCGCGGTAGTGCCAGATTCGGCCCGAAAAACCCTACTTCCTGTCGCGTGCCTTCACCTTGCGGCGTGCGGCGTGCAGCAGGGGTTCGGTATACCCGCTCGGCTGGTCCGCACCGTGCAGCGCCAGATCCAGCGCTGCGTTGAACGCGATGGACTGGAAATTCTCCGCCATCGGCCGATAGATCGGATCACCCGCATTCTGTGCGTCCACAACCGAAGCCATGCGCTCGAAAGTGGACGTCACCTCATCGCGGCTGACGAGGCCATGCCGCAGCCAATTGGCCACTGCCTGCGAGGAAATACGGCAGGTGGCGCGGTCTTCCATCAGGCCGACATTGTTGATGTCGGGCACCTTGGAACAGCCAACACCCTGCTGCACCCAGCGCACGACATAGCCGAGAATACCCTGGGCATTGTTTTCGAGCTCTCGGGTGATTTCCTCGCGGCTGAGCGAGAACGGCGCCTGTACCGGCATCGAGAACAGGTCCGTGAGCGATGGCACCGGCTGGTTGTGGCGACGGCGCTGTGCTTCGAACACGTCGATCTGGTGATAGTGCAGTGCGTGCAGCGTCGCCGCGGTCGGCGATGGCACCCAGGCGGTGTTGGCGCCCGAATTTGGGTGGCCCGACTTGGCGTCCATCATGGCCGCCATATCGTCGGGGCGCGCCCACATGCCCTTGCCAATCTGTGCGCGGCCCGACAGGCCACAGGCCAGCCCGATCAGCACGTTGCGATCTTCGTAGGAACTGATCCAGCGCTCGGACTTGATCTCGTCCTTGCGCAGCACGGCGCCCGCTTCCATCGAGGTGTGGATTTCGTCGCCGGTGCGGTCGAGGAAACCGGTATTGATGAAAAAAACACGTTCGCGCGCCTCATAGATCGCGGCCTTGAGGTTGGCCGAAGTGCGGCGCTCCTCATCCATGATGCCGATCTTGATGGTGTTGACATGAAGGCCCAGGAACTTCTCGACCGAGCCAAAAATCGCGCAGGCAAAGGCCACTTCTTCGGGGCCATGCATCTTCGGCTTGACGATATAGATCGCGCCCTTGGTGCTGTTGACCTTGTCCTGCATGGCGCAGAGCACGGTCACGGCCGCATCCATCAGGCCTTCGCCGATTGGCTTGCCGTTCCACAGCACCGCGTCAGTGGTCATCAGGTGGCCGACATTGCGCACCAGCAGCAGTGCGCGGCCCTTGAGCACCAGTGGCAGGCCGTCGATGTCCTTGTAGGTCCGATCAGCATTGAGCTTGCGGGTAACGCTGCGACCGCCCTTTTCGAACGTGTCTTCCAGTGTACCATTCATCAGGCCGAGCCAGTTGCGATAAACACCGACCTTGTCCTCGGCATCGACCGCGGCAACCGAGTCTTCGCAGTCCTGAATGGTGGTCAGCGCAGACTCAACGATTATGTCACTCAGCCCAGCCTTGTGCGCGCCACCGATGACGCTGCCCGGCTCGATCACCAGAATGACGTGCAGGCCATGGTGCTCAAGCACCAGTTCGCCCTTGTCCTGCGTGCCGCCATAGCCGACGAACGCGTCGGTGTCCTTGAGCGTCGTGCGACCAGCGGACGTGTCGATGACGAAGTTGCGCACCTCTCCATCCTTGACCACGTGATAGCCTGTCACATCGCGATGGCTGCCATTGGCAAGCGGGAAATTCTCGTCGAGGAATGTCGCAGCCTTGTCGACAACGGCCGCGCCGCGCGCTGCATTATAGCCCTTGCCCGGCGCCAGCTCGCCATCGCGGCTGATGACGTCCGTGCCGTAGTAAGCGTCGTAGAGGCTGCCCCAGCGCGCATTGGCAGCGTTGAGCGCATAACGTGCATTGGAGACCGGCACCACCAGCTGCGGACCGCAAAGCGTCGTGATCTCGGGGTCAAGTCCCGACGTCTCGATGGTGAAATCGGCGGGCTCGGGCACGACATAGCCGATGTCGCGCAGGAAAAACTCATAGCCCTGGGGGTTATTGGCGACCGGACCATAACGGCGATGCCAGTCATCGACCTGGCCCTGAATGTGATCGCGCTTTTCGAGCAGCGCAGCATTGGTCGGTGCGTGTTCGGCAATCAGCGCGGCAAAGCCCGACCAGAACTGGTCAGGGGTAACGGAAAGACCCGGCAGCACTTCTTTCTCGACGAAATCGACCAGCAGAGGGTGAACCGAAAGGCCGGATTTTGTCGCGTAGCTGGTCATGGTCGTTCCTTCTTCATCGCCTCCGCCTGAGGAGGGTAATTGCATACGGTACGAACCTCGTGCCCCGTTGATGGGGAGAGGGCTGCCCCGGGTTGAACCAGGGAGGTGACGGAAAACCGTCGAGCGAGGGAGCCGCATGATGCATGCGGCAATTTGGCGCCGGGCCGAACCTAGGCCAGACTAAGGCTTGTCACAACCCGCCTAAAGTTGACTTCGCCCTTGCGCCAGCCACATAGACCTCGGCTATGGAGCGGTCGTCGCCTAGTGTCTGCAGCAGGAACAATTCCTCCATCAGGGTGGTGACAGTGGCCATGCGCAGCGCCATCGCTGGCGTCGCCCCGGCATTGAGCACCACGAGATCTGCCGCATTGCCCGGCGCGATTGCCCCAATCGTGCCCTCAAGCGACAGCGATCGCGCATTGCCCAAGGTCGCCATATAGAACGAGGCGAACGGATTGAGCCGCTGTCCGCGCAGCTGCAGAACCTTGTAGCCCTCGTCAAGCGTTCGCAGCATGGAATAGCTGGTGCCGCCGCCAACATCGGTCGCAAGACCGATCCGCACGCCCGCCTTGATCAGCCGCTCGCGGTCAAACAGCCCTGAACCGAGGAACAGGTTCGAGGTCGGGCAGAACACGGCCACCGAGCCGGTATCGGCCAGCACATGCGCTTCGCGGTGATTGAGGTGGATGCAGTGGCCCAATATGGTCTTGGGACCCAGCAGCCCGTAATCCTCATAGATGCCGGTATAGTCCGGCGAGTTGGGATAGAGCTCCATCGAAAAACTGATCTCGGCGTCGTTCTCGCTGAGATGGGTCTGGACATAGGCCTCTGGATGCTCGGCCACCAATGTCTGCGCCGCTTCCATCTGCGCCGGAGTGGAGGTGATGGCAAAGCGCGGCGAGATGGCATAGAGCCCCCGCGCCCGGCCGTGCCAGCGCGCAATCAGGGCCTTGGTGTCGTCATAGCCAGACTGGGCGGTGTCGCACAACGCTTCGGGCGCGTTGCGATCCATCATCACCTTGCCGCCGATCATCAGCATGTTGCGCTTTTCGGCTTCCCCGAAATAGGCGTCGACGCTGCGTGGGCTGCTCGAACAGTAGGCCACCGCGCTGGTCGTCCCGTTGCGGATCAGCTCATCGTAGAAAGCGCTGGCAACGGACTCGGAATGCCCCTGGTGGCTGAACTTCTGCTCTTCGTGGAAGGTATAAGTGTTGAGCCATTCCAGCAGCGATCCTGCATAGGACGCGATCATCTGGCTCTGCACATAATGCAGATGCATATCGATAAAGCCGGGCAGGATCAGGTGTGGCCGGTGATCGATGACCTCGGCCAAATCATCGGCCACAAAATCACTCACCGCGACGATTTTGCCGTCCTCGATGGTGATGGCGCCGTCTTCGAGATAGCGATAGCTCGCCACGT
The DNA here is from genome assembly GCF_040546815.1 of Devosia sp. 2618. NCBI lineage: Bacteria > Pseudomonadati > Pseudomonadota > Alphaproteobacteria > Hyphomicrobiales > Devosiaceae > Devosia > Devosia sp. 2618. The sequence goes on along the minus strand of NZ_JBEPOO010000001.1, from coordinate 555,722 downwards.
CATCGATGGCCTGCGGCTCGCTGATAAAGGTCAGCACACGGCCGCGCAGAATAGTGCGGCTCATCGACCCGAACCCTCACGGAACCACTCGACCAGCAAAGCGCGTTCGGCCAGCGTCATTTCGCTGACATTGCCGGGCGGCATGGCGTGAGAATAGCCGGCCTGCATGGCAATATCCTTGGCGTGGTTGGCGATGGCGATGTCATTGTCGAGGATCACGTTCTTGGGCGGCTCGTAAATGCCGGGCCAGGCTGGCTCGGCGGTGTGACACATGGCGCAGCGGGTCTGCACCGCTAGGCTGGCAGCGGCAAAGTGCTCTGCTGCGAGAAAGGGCTCGGCCGCACGAGACGCCACCTCCTCTCCCGCCGAACCAGGCAGTTTTGGCCCGGACGACAGCCAGGCAATGACAATAAACAAGATGACGGCTACCGCCCAGGTCCAGTGCGGATTGCCTTTGCGGGCATGGCGCGTGTTGAAATAATGCCGGATGACGACGCCGATCAAAAAGATCAGCGAGGCAATGATCCAGTTCCACTGCGTGGCAAAAGCCAGCGGATAATGGCTGGTCAGCATGAAGAAGATGACGGGCAGCGTCAGGTAGTTGTTGTGCAGCGAGCGCTGCTTGGCGATCTTGCCATACTTCGCATCAGGCACCCGGCCCGCCTTGAGATCGGCAACCACGATCTTCTGGTTGGGGATAATGATCATCGCCACGTTGGCCGCCATGATCGAGGCGGTAAACGCCCCCATATGCAGCATCGCCGCGCGGCCGGTGAACAGCTGCGTATAGCCCCAGGCCATGGCGGTCAGGATCACGAACAGCACCAGCATCAACCCGTTCTGGCTTTCGCCGAGCGGAGACTTGCAGAGCCGGTTATAGACCACAAAGCCCAAGACGATGGAGCCCATCGAGATCAGGATGGCGACCCAGTTGGGCACGTCGAGCACGTTACGGTCGATCAGATAAATGTCGGCGCCGACATAATAGATCAGCACCATCAGCATGAAGCCCGATAGCCAGGTCCAATAGCTTTCCCATTTGAACCAGGTCAGATGCTCGGGCAAAAACTCTGGCGCCACCAGGTATTTCTGGATGTGATAAAAGCCCCCGCCATGCACCTGCCACTCTTCGCCATGCGCCAGTGGCGGCAGGCTTGGCGTCTTGCGCAGGCCGAGGTCGAGCGCGATGAAATAGAACGACGAGCCGATCCAGGCGATGGCGGTGATGACGTGCAACCAGCGCACAGCAAACATCAGCCACTCATAGAAAATTGCATAATCGGGCATCGTTCCAGTCCTCCGCTCGTAGAAAGAGGCGGGTTTTCACCCGCCTCTCTGGATCAATTCAGACCGCCAATTAGGCCTGCACGCCTTCGACGTACCAGTCCATCGCCCACAGGCCCGCATCGTCGATGACGGCGCCGGCTGGTGTGCGCTCGGTGCCGGCATTGTCCACGATCGGGCCGGTGAAGGGGTTGAACGAACCGTCGATGATGCCAGCCTTGACCGCTTCAGCGGCGGCAACGACGTCGGCCGGGATCTTCTCGTTGTATGGCCCGATGACCACTTCGCCAGCAGCAATGCCTGGCCAGCTGTCGTCAGACACCCAGGTACCCGCCTGCACGTCCTTGACCACCTGAATATAGTGCGGTGCCCAGACGTCGATAATGGCGCTGAGGTGAGCCTTGGGCGCGAAGGCGCTCATGTCTGCACCCTGGCCGAAACCACCGATGATGCCGCGCTCTTCTGCAACCTGGAGAGCCGCTGGGCCGTCGGAGTGCTGTGCAATGATGTCGGCGCCCTGATCGATCAGCGCGCGGGCTGCGTCCGATTCCTTTGCAGGATCGTGCCAGCTCGACAGCCACACGACGTTGACCTTGATCTCTGGGTTGATGCGGCGGGCAGCCAGCGTGAACGCGTTGATGCCCATCACAACTTCCGGGATCGGGAAAGTGCCGATATAGCCGATAGTGTTGGTCTTGGAGAGGTGACCGGCAAGGGTGCCCATCACGGCGCGGCCTTCATGGAAGCGCGCATTGTAGGTCGCGACATTGTCCGAACGCTGGTAGCCGGTGGCGTGCTCGAACTTCACATCTGGGAATTCGCGCGCAACCTTGATCACATAGTCGCCGAAGCCGAAGCTGGTGGCGAAAATGATCTTGTTGCCCTGCTGAGCCAGTTCGCGGAGCACGCGCTCGCAATCTGGGCCTTCTGGAACGCTCTCGACGAACGTGATGGCGATCTTGTCGCCGAATTCAGCTTCCAGCGCCTGCGCGCCAACCCAGTGACCATAGGTCCAACCGTTGTCGTCCTTGGGACCGACATTGACGAAACCGATCTTGAGCGGGCCGTCCTGTGCGAAGGCAGCGCCGCCGATCAGTGGCAGGGCGAGACCCGCGCCACCGATCTTGAGAACGGTACGACGATTGAGAATTGACATGCGTTTTCTCCTGTCTGACATTTTTTAGTTGGTTGGTAGAAACGGACGCCCCAGGCATGCGGGGGCAGCACTCTGCCCCGAACGCCGCAGCGAAATCAGCACCAGAACGGCGATAGTCGAGAGATAAGGCAGAGCAGCCCAGAACTCGGACGGAATACCGCCCGTGCTGCCCGATGCCTTGGTATAGAGCTCGATGGTCATGACGAGCCCAAAGAGATAGGCGCCACCCAGCAGGCGGAACGGCCGCCAGGCTGCAAACACCACCAGCGCCAAGGCGATCCAGCCACGCCCGGCTGTCAGGCGCTCGGCCCATTGCGGCGTCAGCAGCAGCGGGAAACAACTGCCGGCAATGCCTGCCATCGCCCCGCCAAAGGCCACGGCCGCGTAACGCACACCGATCACCGAATAGCCAATGGAGTGCGCGGACAAGTCATTTTCGCCGACGGCCCGCAGGATCAGCCCGGCGCGGGTTTTCTTGAGGAACCACCAGACGGCAAAGACCAGAAACAGCGAGAAATAAACCAGCGGACTATGCCCAAACACCAGCCGCCAGAATGGATGGGTGGCGAGTTCAGTCGGAAACACCGAGCGGAAAATCTCGATAGGCCGACCGGTATAAGCCTGCCCGAACAGGGCGGAAAATCCGGTGCCGAAAATGGTCAGGGCCAGTCCGGTCGCCACCTGATTGGCCGACAGCGTCAGCGTCAGGAACGCAAAGATCATCGAGGCGGCAGCGCTGGCAATGGCGGCGCAGACAATGCCAAGCCATGGATTGCCGCTGGTATAGGTCACCGCAAAGGCGATCACCGCGCCGATCAGCATCATGCCTTCGACGCCCAGATTGAGCACGCCAGATTTCTCGACCACCAACTCACCCAGAGCGGCGATCAGGATCGGGGTTGATGCCCCGATCAACGTGATGATGATGGCAACGATCAGATCGGCACTCATGACGTGGCCTCCACGCTACGTTTGCCGACCGCCCGGATGCGGTAGCGCACCAGAATGTCGCTGGCCAACAGGAAGAACAGCATCATCGCCTGGAAAATACCCACCGCGGCGGCTGGCAGTTGAATTGTCGTCTGCGCCACCTCGCCACCCACCACGGCAATCGCCATGGCGAGACCGGCAAAGATAATGCCGATGGGATGCAAGCGACCCAAAAACGCGACGATGATGGCGGTAAAGCCGTAGTTGGTCGGGAATGACGGCACCATGCGTCCGAACGGCCCGGCCACTTCCAGCACCCCGGCGAGCCCTGCTAAGGCACCGCTGGTCAGCAGCGCCAGCCAGATCGTACGATTGACCGAAAACCCGCCATAGCGCGCCGCATGGGGCGCCGCGCCGACGACCTTGACCTGATAGCCAAACACCGACCGGCTCATCACGAACCACGCAATCAGCGCCACAACGATGGCAATGGGCGCGCCCAGATGCACGATCGTACCCGGAATGATATGCGGCAGCATCTGGTCGGCGGTGAACATCCGCGTCTGCGGAAAGCCGAACCCCATCGGGTCCTTCCACGGACCGATCACCAGATAATTCAGCAGCTGGATCGCGACATAGGTCAGCATCAGGCTGGTGAGGATTTCATTGACCTGCAGCTTGGTGCGCAGCAGCGCCGGCAACACCGCCCAAGCCATGCCGCCCGCCATGCCGCCCAGGATCATCAGCGGCAAAATCCACGGACCCGAAAAATCGCGGGTCAACAGGGCAATGCCGGTCCCGGCCAATCCGCCAAGAATGTACTGCCCCTCGGCGCCGATATTCCAGACATTGGCACGATAGCCGATGGAGAGGCCCACCGCGATAATGATCAGCGGCGCGGCCTTGACCGCAAGGTCCTGCCATTTGAGCGGATTGAGAATGGGCGTGAGGAAAATCTCGCGCACCGCACCGATGCCATTATAACCAATCAGCGAGAAGATGATCGCGCCGACGATGGCCGTTACCAGCACCGCCCCGATGGGCGTCAGATACAGCATGGCCTTGCTGGGTTCGGCGCGCTTCTCAAGCCTGAACTGCATCGCCCGCCCCCTGTTCGCCATGCACGCCGCCCATCAGCAGCCCGATTTCTTCGATGGTGAACTGCTCGACCGGCTGCGCCGGGCTCAACTGCCCCATATTGATCACGGCCAGTGTGTCACACAGCGCCCGAAGCTCATCGAGATCCTGGCTGATGACGACGATGGCCGATCCCGCCGCCGCCAGATCGACCAGCGCCTGATGAATGGCGGCCGCCGCGCCAGCGTCGACGCCCCAGGTCGGCTGGCTGACCACCAGCACGCTCGGCTTTTGCAGGATTTCGCGGCCCATAATGTACTTCTGCAGATTCCCGCCCGACAGCGACCCCGCTGTCGACGCTGGCCCTAGAGCCTTGACCGCGAAGTCACCGATGACCTTGCCGGTATAGGTTTTCGCCGCGCCCGAATTGATCAGGCCAAGCATCACCATGCCGAGCCGGTCACGCGCCGTCAGCACCGAATTGTCCGACAGGGAAAAGTCGCCGACAGCCGCATGGCCATTGCGTTCTTCGGGCACAGCACACAGCCCGTATTTGCGTCGTTGCGTCGTGTTGAGCAGGCCGAGCGGCTGACCGTCAATGCTCACGGCATCTTTGTCGTCGCCCTGAACTTCGCCCGACAAAGCATCGAGCAGCGCGTTCTGCCCATTGCCCGCTACCCCGGCTATGCCAAAGATCTCGCCGGCCCGAACAGTAAAGCTCAGATCATCAACTGGCACATCGAAATGCCCGGTTTTAACCGTCGACAGCCGTGACACGACGAGCTTCGGCAGGCCCAGCGTGCGGCCCTCAGCGCGGATAATATCCTTGAGCCCCGCGCCCATCATTTTCTCGGCCATTGAGCGGCTGGTTTCCTGCTTCGGATCGCAGGTATCGACCAGTTTGCCGCCACGCAGGATCGTTGCCGTGTCGCACAAGGCTTTGATTTCGTAGAGCTTGTGCGAAATATAGAGGATCGAGCACCCCTGCGCCGCGAGCTTGCGCAGCACGATGAACAGCTGTTCCACTTCCTGCGGCGTCAGCACCGAAGTCGGCTCGTCCATGATCAGCAATTTGGGATCAAGCAGCAGTGCGCGGACGATTTCGATGCGCTGTTGTTCACCTACGGACAGGGTTGCGACGGTGCGATGCGGATCGAGCGTCAGCCCGTATTTGGTCATCACTGCGCGGATGCGTTCTTCAAGTTCCCGCGCCGGAATTTTCGCGTCCATGCCGAGCGCGATGTTTTCGAGCACCGTCAGCGCCTCGAACAGCGAAAAGTGCTGGAACACCATGCCGATGCCGAGTTTGCGCGCCGCTTTGGGATTGCTCACCACAACCGGCTGCCCATCCCAGCGAATTTCGCCGGCGTCTGGCTGCATGATGCCGTAGATCATTTTGACCAGCGTTGACTTGCCGGCCCCATTTTCGCCGAGCAGCGCGTGGATTTCTCCCGGCTTGACGGCAAAAGTCACATTGTCATTGGCGAGGACGCCTGGAAAACTCTTGGTAATACCGGTCAATTCGAGCCGATAGGGCAAATTAGCGTCCAATCACCACCCCCAGTTTCTTGGGGGCCTGTGCCCGCGCAGAGTCAGCTTCCCAGCGCCCAATGTGGACCATAATTTCCGCTGCCGCCAGTGCAGCGATAACTGCCGGGCGTTTATCCCCAAGACCATGCTGCCCGATCGGTAAAACCAGCCTTGTCAAAGCGTTGGCGTCGCCGCCCTCGCCTTTGAACCAGCTCGCGAACCGCGCGCGCTTGGTCTGGCTGCCCACCATACCGACATAGGGGCTATCCCACCGATCAAGCGCTTCCTGCGCGATCAGAAAATCGAGTGCGTGATCATGCGTCAGGATCACATAACTGCTGCCAAGCGGCGCAGCGCGCACCACCGCTTCCGGCATGGCGACCACCCGCGAGGCGATCCCCTCCGGCAACAGATCAAGCTCATCGCGACGCGTGTCGATCACCTCAAGCCGCACTGGCAGGATCGACAGAATCTGCGCCAGCGCCCGACCGACATGGCCTGAGCCAAACACATAGACATGCGGCAGCGCTGCATCCTCGGCGGCGACCTGTGCAGCCAGACGTTCGCGCATTTTCGCGTCGACATAGCGAAGGCTGACGCCAACCCGGCCACCGCAGCACTGGCCAATCTCGGGGCCGAGCGGCACATCCATGGCTTCTTCGGCCTGCCCATTCGCAATCAGCCGGCGCGCATGGGCGATGACCATATATTCGAGCGCTCCACCGCCAATGGTGCCGAACAGCGATTGCGGCCCAACCAGCATGAACGTGCCCTGCTCACGCGGCGACGAACCACGCACGGAAGTCAGTTCGCAGACGATAGCGTCGGCTTGGCGCGAGAAGAAATCAGCGATCTCGGCGGCCTTGCTGTTCACCCCTGCGCCTCCCGTTTGAGACGTTCGCAACCCATCAGCACCCGCTCGGGCGTGACCGGTGTATCGAGCCGCGGCGCGATCTTGTAGTCCGCGACACTCGCCACGGCCATCGACAGCGCCTCGACCACACTCATCGCCAGCATGAACGGCGGCTCGCCCACGGCCTTGGAGCGGCCAATCGTCGGCTCGGCATTGACCGACCATTCCGCCAGCTTGACGTTGAAAATCGGCGGCACGTCGCTGGCGAGCGGGATCTTGTAGGTTGACGGCGCCTTGGTGCGCAGCTGACCCTTGTCGTCCCAGACCAATTCCTCGGTCGTCAGCCACCCCATTCCCTGCACGAACCCACCCTCGATCTGGCCGATATCAATGGCCGGATTGAGCGACTTGCCGACGTCATGGAGAATATCGACCCGGTCGACGACATATTCGCCGGTCAGCGTATCGATGGTCACCTCGGTGACCGACGCGCCATAGGCGAAATAATAGAATGGATGGCCGCGACCGGTGGCACGATCCCAGTGGATTTTTGGCGTTTCGTAGAATCCGGCAGCCGAGAGCTGCACACGGTTCATATAAGCCGATGCCACCAGCTCGGCGAAAGGCACGAACTTGGTACCGGCCTGAATACCGCCCGGCACCCAGCTGACATCAGCCTCATCGACCTGATGCAGCTTTGCAGCGTGCTTGGAGAGCCGCTCTTTTATCTGCCGGGCAGCATCATAGGCCGCCATACCGTTAAGATCGGACCCCGACGACGCTGCGGTCGCAGACGTATTGGGCACCTTGCCGGTCGTCGTCGCCATGATCTTGACCACGTCCAGCCCGACGCCGAACGCATCGGCTAGCACAGCCGCCACCTTGATATAGAGCCCCTGCCCCATCTCGGTGCCGCCATGGCTGAGATGAATGGAGCCATCCTTGTATACATGCACCAGTGCGCCAGCCTGATTGTACCAGGTGGCCGTAAAAGAGATGCCGAACTTGACCGGCGTCAGCGCGATGCCTTTTTTGAGGATCGGACTACCTGCATTGTATTTGAGGATCGCCGCGCGCCGCGCCTGATAGTCCGACGAGGCTTCGACCTCATCGACAATGCGGTGGATGATGTTGTCGCCCACCGTCTGGTGATAGGGCGTGATGTTGTCGCTGTCGGTGCCGTAGAAATTGGCCTTGCGGATTTCGAGTGGGTCCTTGCCCAGCGCATAGGCGATATCTTCGATCCAGCGCTCCGCCGCCATCATGCCCTGCGGGCCACCAAAACCACGAAACGCCGTGTTGGAGACCGTGTTGGTGTAGAGCGGCTCGCTGCGCACGCGCACGGCCGGATACCAATAGGCATTGTCGGCGTGAAACAGCGCTCGGTCGGTCACCGGACCTGAGAGGTCTGACGAGAACCCGGCCCGCGCGGCATAGACGGCGTCTACCGCCTGGATTTTTCCGTTGTCGTCATACCCGACATCGTAGTCCACCACGAAGTCGTGTCGCTTGCCGGTCGCGGTCATGTCGTCGTCGCGGTCGGGGCGGATCTTACAGGTGCGGTTCCACTTCTTGGCCGCCAAAGCCGCCACCGCCGCGAACAGATTGCCCTGCGTTTCCTTGCCGCCAAAGCCGCCGCCCATGCGCCGGATCTGCACCGTCACCGCATGGTGGCGAATGCCCAGAACGGCGGCCACCATCAACTGCACTTCGCTCGGGTGCTGGGTGGATGAATAGACCGTCACATCCTCATCCTCGCCGGGCACCGCAACCGCGATCTGCCCCTCGAGATAGAAGTGATCCTGTCCGCCAATTTCGATAGTGCCTTTGACCCGATGCGGCGCCGCGGCAAACCCGGCCGCGATATCGCCGCGCTCAAGTTTGAGCGGATCGGTCACGAGCTTACCGCCCGACGCCTGCGCCGCGCGCACATTGGTGGCATGCGGCAGATCGCGATATTCCACCTTGGCCAGATGGGCCGCCCGCCGCGCCTGATCGCGCGTCTCGGCGATCACCGCAAAGATCGGCTGGCCCCAGAAATGCACCTTGCCGATGGCAAAGATCGGCTCGTCATGCTTATGGCTGGGCGACACATCGTTCTCGCCCGGAATATCCTCGGCGGTCAGGATGCCGATAACGCCCGGCGCATTGCGCGCTGCATCAAAATCCACCGAAATAATCTCGGCATGCGCCCGTGTCGACAGCGCCAGATAGGCATGCATCGTGCCTGCCGGCTCGATCATGTCGTCAATGTATTCCGCCACCCCAGCCACATGCTTGGGACCGCTATCGTGGCGGGTCGAGGTGTGAACCGATGCCAGCGGAATAGGCGTCGAATGCTTGTTCATGCCACCTCCCGCCGCAGTCTTTGCCCCTGCCCCGTCGTATCGAGGAAGAACCGCTTGAGCAGATTTTGCGCCGTCAGCAGGCGATAGTCCGCGCTGGCCCGCATGTCGGAAATCGGCTGATAGTCCTCGGCAAATGCCGGGATAGCAGCCTCGACCGTAGCCAGCGTCCAAGGCTTGCCAATCAGCGCCGCCTCGACTGCACTCGCGCGCTTGGGCGTTGCCGCCATACCGCCAAAAGCGATGCACGCCGATGCCACCGCACCATTGCCATCCAGCGCCAAACGGAACGCGCCGCACAGCGCCGAAATGTCTTCCTCGCGGCGCTTGGAAATCTTGTAAACGGCGAGCTTTTCATCCGCCGGCAGCAGCGGAATGGTCACCGCCTCGACGAACTCGCCCGGCTGGCGGTCCTGTTTGCCATAGGCGATGAAATAATCCTGCAGTAGCAGTTCACGTCGCTTCTCGCCCTTGCGCAGATGCAGCTTGGCGCCTAGCGCGATGAAGGCCGGCGGCGTATCGCCGATCGGCGAACCGTTAGCGATATTGCCGCCAATCGTCCCCATATTGCGGATCTGCTCGCCCGCAATGCGGTTCCACAACTCGCCCAGCTCGGGAAACTTGTCGGCAATCACCGGCACCGCTTCGGAATAGCTGACGCCGGCATTGAACCGCACCGCATCATCGCTGTGCTCGATGCGTTTGAGCTCTTGCAGGTGATTGATGAAGATCACTGGCCCGATGGCCCGCATGAATTTGGTGACCCACAGACCCACATCGGTCGAACCATTGACGATGGTCGCCTTTGGATTGGCCTCATAGATCGCCGCAAAATCGTCGACGCTCGACGGCACGATGATGCGCTCGGCGCCCTCGCCCACCTCGACACGCGTGCCATCGGTGATGGCCTTGATCTTGCCCTTGAGCGCAATCCGTTCTGCCCACAACGGATCGCCCTGCGGCTGGCCATAACTGGAAATGGATTTGGCCGCGCGGATGATCGGCGCATAGCCGGTGCAGCGACAGAGATTGCCCTGTAATGCCTTCTCGATCGCGGTCTGGCTCGGATCAGGATTGCGCATCCACAACCCATAAAGGCTCATCACGAACCCCGGCGTGCAGAAGCCGCATTGCGAGCCATGGTGATCGACCATGGCCTGCTGCACGGGGTGGAGAATGCCATCCTTGCCGCGCAAATGCTCGATGGTCACGACATGGGTGCCGTGCAGGCTGCCGACGAAGCGGATGCAGGCCGTCACCGAGTCATAGATGATCTCGTCATCCATCAACCGGCCGACCAGCACCGTACAAGCCCCGCAATCGCCCTCGGCGCAGCCTTCCTTGGAGCCGCGCAGACGTCGGTCGAGGCGGAGCCAGTCGAGCAGCGTGGTATCGGGCTTCACATCCGTGAGGCTGATCTCGACATCATTGAGAATGAAGCGGATAGCGCCCGAAACCTCTGTCATCGCTCAGCTCCCCCGATAGGTCGAGTAAGCGAACGGGCTGACCAGCAGCGGCACGTGGTAGTGCTTGTCTTCCGACACCGTAAAGCGGATCGGCACTACATCGAGAAACGGCGTTTCGATCTCGACGCCCAGGCGCTCGAAATACTGCCCGACGTGGAAATGGATCTCGAACTCACCATGCTGGAACTGCTGTTCGTCCAGCAGCGGCTGGTCCACGCGCCCATCGGCATTGGTGTAGCTATCGGCAATGTGGTGATTGTGATCGCCATGCACGAAGAGCAATTCAATGCGCATGCCTCTGGCCGGCTTGCCGTGCATCGTGTCCAGCACATGCGTTGTGAGGCGCCCAACTCCCGCCATTTGCTGCTCCGTCTATAGTCCCCAAAGAAAGAGACTATCGCATCATTGGCGTTGCGCAATGCTCATTTTTTACCAACTGGTCTATTTTTGTGCATCTTGTTCTATCAAACCGGCTCCGTATGATTGCCGCACCAGTAGATGAGACCCGATCAATGCGTTACCCCCGCGACATGCACGGCTATGGCCAAACTCCTCCCAATGCCAACTGGCCGGGCGGCGCGCACGTCGCAGTTCAATTCGTGCTGAACTACGAAGAAGGCGGCGAAAACAATATCCTGCACGGCGACGCAGCGTCCGAGGCTTTCCTCGTCGACGTACTCGGCGCCGCCCCCTGGCCCGACCAGCGCCACGCCAACGTCGAGTCGATGTACGAGTACGGTGCCCGGGCCGGTTTCTGGCGGCTGCATCGGCTGTTCACCGAGGCCAATCTCCCGGTGACGGTCTATGGCGTTGCCACCGCCCTGATGCGGGCGCCCGCGCAATTGGCGGCAATGCAGGACGCCGGTTGGGAAATCGCCAGCCATGGCCTCAAATGGGTGCAGCACAAGGACATGCCGCCCGAGGTCGAACGCAAGCAGATAGCCGAAGCCATCCGCCTTCACACCATCGCCACGGGTGAACGCCCCAAGGGCTGGTACACCGGCCGCTCCAGCCTCAACACCGTTGATCTGGTGTCCGAAGCCGGCGGCTTTGCCTATGTGTCCGATACCTACGATGACGACCTGCCCTATTGGCGCGTCCATCAAGGCAAGCCACAGCTGATCATCCCCTACACTCTTGCCGCCAACGACATGCGTTTCGTCACCGCACCGGGTTTCGACAATGGCGAAGAGTACTTCCAGTTCTTGAAGGACAGCTTTGACTGCCTCTATGCCGAGGGTCAGGCCGGTTCGCCCAAGATGATGTCGCTCGGCCTGCACTGCCGCCTCGTCGGCCAGCCGGGGCGCTATCAGGGTCTCAAGAAATTCGTCGATTATATCTTGGGCTTCGACAAGGTCTGGGTGCCCACCCGCCTCGCCATCGCCGAGCATTGGGCCAAGGAACACCCCTTTATCGCCCCCGAGGTCGTTCCGTCCCAGCTCGACAAAGCCGATTTCGTCGCCCGCTACGGCTCGATCTTCGAGCACTCGCGCTGGATCGCCGAACGCGCCTGGGAGGGCGAACTCGCGCCCGCCAATGACACCGCCATCGGCCTCCACTTCGCGCTGCGCACCCAGTTCCGCGTGGCGACGACCGAAGAACGCCTCGCCGTCCTCCGTGCCCACCCAGACCTTGCCGGAAAACTCGCCGCCGCCAAGCGCCTGACCGCAGAATCAACTGCCGAACAGGCCTCCGCCGCGCTCGATGAGCTCACCGACGCTGAACGCGACAAGTTCAGCACGCTCAACGCCGACTATGTCGAAAAATTCGGTTTCCCCTTCATCATCGCCGTCCGCGACAACACCAAGGCCTCGATCCTCGACGCCTTCGAGACCCGCATCAACAACAGTGCAGAAGCCGAATTCGCCACTGCCTGCGCACAGGTAGAACGCATTGCGCTGCTGCGTTTGAAAGCGATTTTGGATTAGTCCGGGCAACCTATCCCACCCACCAGCGCTTCCCACGGACTTGATCCGTGGGTCTCTATCCACGCGCGCCAGCTGATGGTGACTCGCGGATCAAATCCGCGAGAAGCGATTGTGCAGGGTTGGTGCCCCTACTTGTAAAACCCCAGTCTGAAATTAAATCCGTGCTCGAGATACACTTTGAGCGCGCACAGCATCCCCGTCCACCCCTCACAGTTGCCGTAGGACGCCTTCTGTCCCGCCACAGTGTCACGCCAGCCCGTCTCGGCGATAGTCACTAGCGTCCTGCCATCCTCCAGACTCTCAAAACCCATAGTGACAGTCGTTTCGTAGCTGCCACCCTGCTCGGGCGTGCCGTCGGCCGCCTCCCAGCGCAGCACGATCTTTTTGTCCTGCACGACCTCGACGACATGCACTGGAAAAGCCCCCGGAAAGTCGTGAAAATCCCAAGTCACGGTCGATCCCGTTTCCAGCCGCCCCTTGGCGCCGCCAGTGGTGAAATAGCCGCTGAGCTTTTGCGGATCGGCCACCGCCTCGAACACTTCATGCACCGGCTTGGCGATCCGGCCGGATACCCGGAACTCAGGGCTCATATGAGTTTGCTTGGTCACGACTGCACGCATTTTGCCTCTCCTCAGGCTTGACTGGCCGAAGAATATGTTATAAAAATATAACATGTCAACCGAAGACGAAAACGATCTGATTTTCAAAGCTCTCAGCCACCGCACCCGGCGGCATATCTGCGACCTGCTCAAGGCCGAACCGCTGACCACCGGCATGCTGTGCGATCGCCTGCCCGACATCGACCGCTGCACCGTCATGCAACACCTTAAGGTGCTCGAAGAAGCGGGGCTGGTTATCGCTGAAAAGCGCGGCCGCGAACGTTGGAATCACCTCGACGCTTTGCCCATCCACGCTATTCACGAGCGCTGGATCGGCCCCTATGCCTCCTATGCCGTATCCATGTTGAACCGCCTCAAAAGCCGGGTCGAAACACCGGCCTGATATTCAGCCCTTGCCGGGACGCGCGCGGTCACCGATGATTGCGCCTCGATCCAATCTCGCTGGAAACCCAATGGCCGACACGACATACGCCACCCCGCCCGGCGGCCTGCCCGCTCAAGCTGCGCTCCACACCGGCCGCGCTGTGTTCACCGAGGCCTATGCCGTCATTCCGCATGGCGTGATGCGCGATATCGTCACCAGCTATCTGCCGCATTGGACCGATACCCGCGCCTGGGTCATCGCCCGCCCACTCTCCGGTTTTTCCGAGACCTTCTCGCAATACATCGTCGAAGTTCTGCCCGGCGGCGGCAGCGACCACCCCGAGCCTGACGCTGAGGCCGAAGGCGTATTGTTCGTCGTTCAAGGCGAAGCAACCGTCACCATCGACGGCCAAAGCCACATCCTGAGCGAAGGCGGCTACGCCTTCCTGCCACCCGCCAGCACCTGGACCCTGGTCAACAAGGGCACCGTGCCGACCCAGTTCCATTGGGTCCGCAAGCGCTACGAGGCCGTGCCCGGCATCGAGGCACCGACGGCCTTTGTCACCAACGAACAGGACCAGCCGATCCGCTGGATGCCCGGCACCAATGATCGCTGGGGCACCACGCGCTTTGTCGAGCCCACCGATCTTCGCCACGACATGCACGTCAATATCGTCACACTCGAACCCGGCGCGGTTATTCCCTTCGAGGAAACCCACGTCATGGAGCACGGCCTCTATGTGCTCGAAGGCAAGGCCGTCTATCGCCTCAATCGCGACTGGGTCGAAGTCGAACCCGGCGATTTCATGTGGTTGCGCGCCTTCTGCCCGCAGGCCTGCTATGCTGGCCCCGGGCGCTTCCGCTACCTGCTCTACAAGGACGTCAACCGCCACATGAAGCTGAGCCTTCGCGCATGAGCACGATCTTCATCGAGCCCCTGACCGCCGCCGCCTTTGCCCCCTTCGGTCAGGTGATCGAGCTCGATGGCGCCCAGCACTACACCATCAATTCCGGCATGACCGAGCGCTACCACGATTTGGCGCATGTCGAGCTGGGCGGGGCCAATCCCCGACCGCTGATCTCGATATTTCGTGGCCAGCCCTATGATCTGCCGCTGACGCTGCGCCTCGTCGAACGGCATCCCTTTGGCAGTCAGGCCTTCTATCCGCTCTCGGAACGTCCATTCCTCGTCATCGTCGCCGAGGATCGCTCGGGCACGCCCGACACGCCGCGCGCCTTCCTCACCAAGCCCGGCCAGGGCGTCAATATCGGGATGAACACCTGGCATGGCGTGCTGACGACGCTCGGTGAAGTCAGCGACTTCCTCGTTGTCGACCGAGGCGGCGATGGCAACAATCTTGAAGAACACCACTTCGATGTGCCGTTGACGGTCGCTCAACGCTAACCCTTTGCGCATAGCGCACTCGAAACTGACGCTCTGCTGGGGTAGGTTAGCGCCGACACAGGAGGACGAGATGCTGCTGAGCACTTTCAAACGCGCCGGATTGGCACTGCTGGCGCTGCTGGCCATGGCCAGCATGTCATTCGCCGAGGACATCACCTTCACCGGCGAAGTCACCTATCGCGAACGCATCGCCTTGCCGCCTGACGCAGAATTGTGGATCACGCTGGTCAATATGTCCGGCGGCGCGCCCATCGCCAGCGCGGCGGCAGAACTGCCCACCAAAGGCCAAGTGCCGCTGCAGTTCACGCTCAATGTGCGCAGCACCGTCATCAAGCCCGACCGCTTCTATGGGCTCACTGCCGAAATCCGCAGCGGCGGCCGCGTCGTTTTCAGCAGCGCCGAACCCGTTCACGTTGATGCCGTCGCCCCAGCGCCAACGCGCATTCTGGTTACCACCGCAAATGCCAAGCCGCAGGAGCCGCCCGTGGTTGTCCCACCTGTCGAAACACCCAATCCCCTGCTCGGCACCGCCTGGAGCGTCACCAGCATCGGCAGCGATCCGGTGATCCCCAATTCCAAGGTCACCTTCTCGATCGCCGCAGATCTGCGCACTGGAGGCAATGGCGGCTGCAATAACTACTTCACCGAAGCCAGCTTTGAAGGCGCACTGTCCTTTGGCCCCGTCGCCGGCACCCGCATGGCCTGCGCGCCCGAAATCATGGCGCAGGAAGGCCGGCTGTTTACTGCCCTTGCCGCAACTGCCGGTTACGAACTCGCCGGCGACACGCTCAAGCTGATCGATCCGGCCGGCGTGGCACTGGTCGGGCTGGTCCGTGCCAAGTAATCGGCTTTTCAAGCTCGGCAGCTCTGTCTAGGCTCAGATGATTCCAATCGGGGCCATCATGGAAACTGCTACGCTCGTCTCTCGCCTGCTCGACGTCATCGAACTCGATATCGCCCCCGTCACCCGGCGCGGTGTGGCTCAGGGCAACAAGCTGTTCGGCGCCGCCATCCTGCGCAAATCCGATCTGTCGGTGGTGATCGCCGAAACCAATAACGAGATCGAGAACCCGCTTTGGCATGGCGAAATGCACGCCATCAAGCGCTTCTTCGAGCTTCCGGCCAATCAGCGTCCCGAACCAAAAGATTGCCTATTCCTGGCCACCCACGAGCCCTGCTCGCTCTGCCTGTCGGGCATCACGTGGTCGGGCTTTGACAATTTCTATTACCTGTTCAGCCATCAGGACAGCCGCGACAGCTTCGCCATTCCCTACGACATCCAGATTCTCAAAGGCGTCTACGCCGTCCCCGATCCCGACCGTAGCGAAGTGCCCGCCGACCGCGACCTCTACAATCGCACCAATGCCTACTGGAAAAGCCACAACATCGCGCGGCTGATCGCCAGCCTCGACCGCGACCACCGCGAAGCCCTGCTCGCCCGTTTCGACGACCTCAACGGCATCTACGCCGACCTGTCAGCGACCTATCAGAACGACAAGGGCAATAAGGGCATCCCGCTGGCCTAGGCGAGGATATCCGTTCCACCCACAACACTGTCCTCGGACGTGATCCGAGGACCACTCGCCACGCGCACCGGCTGAGAGATGCCCTCGGATCAAGTCCGAGGGCAGCGCAGTATGCCTTTGAAAATCTCAAAGAAATCGATAGGGCTGCCGCTTTACTGCTGCACCACTTCCGCCCGCCACTCACTGCGCGGCGCATCCGCGAACGACGCGGCAAATGTCAAAAAGCTCAGCGCCAGAGCAAACAGCGCGGCCAGCAGAAATTTGGGCATGGTTTTCAATCCGGGCATGGCGTTGGCGCGTTCTGAGTGTGACCGGTTTTCCAGTCTGGCCCTCAGTCAGCGTATCTCCTCAATAGGCGTCCGGGGGTTGAACGGCGCACCAATGACCCATTCTTGTTCCGTTCAGAACAGGAGATGCCGCATGTCAGCCATGCGGGGTCGAACCATTCGGGAACCCACGCGTTAAGTTCCAGATGAATTACGCAAAGGTTCGTGATGTCTGAGATCAACACAGCAGCGCCCCATGCCCCCGTTCAACTGGCAATCTTCACCGATTTCGATGGCACGCTCGTCGAACTGGCCGAAACGCCCGACAGCATCGATGTGCCCGTTTCGCTCGCTCACGAGCTTGAGCGCACGGTGCGCGAACTTGATAGCGCCTTCGCCGTCCTGACCGGCCGCGAAATATCCGATATCGACCGCTTCCTCGCCCCCCTGCATTTGCCCATCGCCGGTGCCCATGGCACCCAGCGCCGCCGCGCCGATGGCTTTGTCGAAGGTGTCGACCCAGCCGCTATTGATGCCGCCAATCACATCGCCGACGCCATTCGCCCGCTGACGGCCGCCCATCCGGGCCTGCTGCTTGAAACCAAGGAAGGCGCCGTCGCGCTGCACTTCCGCCAGTCGCCCGACCTGCAGGACGCGGTGATGCTCGCCATGCAGGAAGCGGTCTCTGAAGTGGATGGTTTTACGCTCGTCCCCGGCAAAATGGTCATCGAAGCCCGCTCCAAGGGCGTCAACAAGGGCGATGCCCTGCGCGCCTTCATGCGCGAAGAGCCCTTTCTCGGCCGCACGCCGATTTTCATCGGCGATGACGTGACCGACGAAGATGGTTTTATCGCCGCGCAGGATCTGGGCGGCGTCGGCATCAAGCTGGGCCAGGGCACCACGGCCGCGCGCATGCGCATTGCCGACGTTGCCTCGGTCCGCGCCCTGATCCAGGGACTCTCCGACATCGCCGCCCGCGACCGCGACGAGACCATCACACACTAATGCACATCACGGAGCGGGGGCCCCAATGAGCCGTATCATCATCGTATCGAACCGAACGCCGGGCAAAGGCCCGACGGCCGGCGGCTTGGCCGTCGCGCTGCGCAATACACTGGCCGAACGTGACGGCTTCTGGTTCGGCTGGTCCGGCAAGATGGTCGATGCGCCCTCGACGGAAGCGCGCTTTGAAGACATCGATGGCCTGACCGTCGCCCAGATCGACCTGACCCGTGATGACCACCACGCCTATTACGCTGGCTTCTCCAACTCGATTCTCTGGCCGAGCTTTCACCTGCGGCTCGATCTCGCGACGATCGAAGGCCACTGGTATGAGGGCTATCGTCGCGTCAATGCGCAGTTCGCGCGCTCGCTGCTGCCGCATCTCAAACCCGATGACATCATCTGGGTGCACGACTATCACCTGATCCCGCTAGCTACCGAACTGCGCAATCTGGGCGCCCGCAACCGCATCGGGTTTTACCTCCACATCCCCTTCCCCACGACCGACGCGCTCTACGCCATCCCACACCATCAGGAACTGATGCGCGACCTGTCGCGCTATGATCTGGTCGGCATGCAGGCCAATCGCGACGTCGCCGCCTTCACCGAATTTGCCGAACACCAGTCGCCCTCGAGCCTATCGGGCAGCCCGCTCAAATCGGTCGATTTCGGTCGCACCGAAGTGGCGGCCTTCCCCATCGGCTCCGATCCCGACGCCTTTGCCAAACTCTCAGTCAGCCCGGCCGCCACCAAGATGATCAAGCGCATGGAGCGCGTCATGGGCGAGCAGGAACTGATCCTGGGCGTCGACCGGCTCGATTATTCCAAGGGCCTGCCGCAGCGCGTCGAAGCCTATGAAAAACTTCTCGCTAACAACAGCCGCTTCCGCCGCCTCATCCATATGCTGCAGGTTGCGCCGCCCTCGCGCGACAGCATCAAGGAATATCAGGAAACCAGCGACACACTGGACGCCATGTGCGGGCGCGTCATGGGGCGCTTCGCCGAACCCGACTGGCAGCCGCTGACCTATGTGAAACGCGCCTATGGTCAGCCCAGCCTTGCCGGCCTTTACCGCCTCGCCCGCGTCGGTCTGGTCACGCCTCTGCGCGACGGTATGAACCTTGTCGCCCACGAATATGTCGGCAGCCAGAACCCGGAAAATCCCGGCGTTCTGGTCCTGTCCCGCTTCGCCGGTGCTGCCGAGATTTTCGAGGAAGCCCTGCTGGTCAACCCGTTCGACACCGACGAAACCGCCGAAGCCCTCCGAATGGCGCTCGACATGCCGCTCGACGAACGCAAAAGCCGCTGGGAAGCCCTGATGGCCTCCGCCCGCAAGCACAATGTCGAAAATTGGAGCCACAGCTATCTGGATCGGTTGGCACCGATGACCAACGGTGATGGCACGGGCACCAGGGATGTTCTGTATCTGGCCTCCGTCGCCTGACAGGAAGAATACCCCCTCCTAGCCTCCCCCTGAAAAGGGGAGGAACAGATCGAGTCTGTGGCGCCATCTGCCACCACCCACCGCCAGAATTCCTCCCCCTATCAGGGGGAGGCGAGGTGGGGGTACTCCAATCCCTCAGCCCGCAAAACCTTGGCAGAAACAAAAAGGGCGGCCACGAGGGCCGCCCTTTTCTCAACTCATAAGCCCTTACGAGGCAGCACGACCGCGCTGGCGATCGGCATTGGAACGACCGCCCGTACGGATGGCGTCCTTCTGCGACTTGCCCCAACGCTGCTTAGTCGCAGCTGGCTTGGCGCCGGCTGGCTTTGCAGCCATTGGCTTGCCCGTTTCCATGTCGCGACGAACGCCACGGCTTGGCTGGCCTTCAGCGGCCGGACGCGAACGTGGCGCATCAGAAGGACGGTTACGTGGCGTATCGCTTGGCTGGTGATGCGGCTGGCTCTTGCCACCCACTTCCTTGGCGAATTCGGCGAACGGACGACGCTCGGCCGGTGCGCGACGATCCACTGGATCCTTGCGCGGGTTCTTGGACGAACGTGGGCCGGGACGACCACCATTTGGCTTCTTGTAAGCCGAACGGGGTGCCTCGACGACGCCGGTTTCGTTGCCGCTATGCAGGTCGCCCGAATAGGGCAGCGTGCGGCGGATCAGACGCTCGACATCGCGCAGCTTGCCGCGCTCGGTGCCATCACACAGGGTGATGGCAAAGCCCGACGCGCCGTTACGACCGGTCCGGCCGATACGGTGAACGTAGTTCTCCGGATCGTCTGGAAGCTCGTAGTTGACCACGTGCGTGATGCCGGGAACGTCGATACCGCGCGCAGCAATATCGGTGGCGACGAGAATGCGAACACCACCGCTCGCAAAACCCTTAAGGGCCGCCTGACGGGCATTCTGGCTCTTGTTGCCATGGATCGCTGCAGCCTTGTGGCCGTCGATCTCGAGGTTCTTGGCGACGCGGTCAGCGCCATGCTTGGTGCGCGAGAAAATGATCACGCGTTCCATGTTTTCGGTTTCGCTGGCCAGCAGCTCATTGAGCACGCCGCGCTTTGCCTTGGCACCGGACATGATCACGCGCTGGTCGATCTTGACCACGGTGGAACCGGCAACCGATGCATCGACACGCACTGGATCCTGCAGCAGGCTCTTGGCGAGGTCTGCAACTTCCGGAGCCATGGTGGCCGAGAACATCATGGTGTGGCGCTTGATGCCGATAGCCTTCACCACAGCGCGCACAGGGGCGATAAAGCCCATGTCGAGCATACGGTCGGCTTCGTCCAGCACCAGCCAACGGGTTTCGTTGAGCTTGATCTTGCCGTCGTCCATCAGATCCTTGAGACGACCTGGGGTCGCCACAACGATGTCAACGCCGCGTTCGAGGCGCTTGACCTGATGGTAGCGCGACACGCCGCCGAGCAGTAGCACGGTGTCGAGCTTCATCTTGGAGCCCGCAAACTTGCGGATGTTCTCATCGATCTGGACTGCCAGTTCGCGCGTTGGCGCCAGGATCAGCGCACGGGTGGTCAGTGGCCGCGGACGGCCGGTCAGGCCAAGGATGCCAGCCAGAATTGGCAGGCCGAAAGCTGCTGTCTTGCCCGAACCGGTCTGGGCAATGCCCATCACGTCCTTGCCTTCGAGAAGCTTTGGAATGGCTTGCGCCTGAATTTTGGTTGGCTCGGTAAAGCCCGCAGCCGTCAGGCTATCGGTCAATACAGTCGGCAAACCGAGGGAAATAAAATCGTTCAAAGTCATACGTCTTTCTGCGCCCATGTGGCGCTGCAACGCGCGCAGAACAATGCAGCGCGCATGTCGCCGAACGCACACACGTCGGCGGGTCAATAAATGCAATCGGGCGATAAAAGGGAGTATCGCGCGGGTGCTGGCTCGAACCCGGACAAACTGTTTCCGGGCTGACTTCGCCGCTCACCGCAAGGGGATAAGAAGAGAAGTCCGTCACAAGTATTCAAGGCGCCAGCGGATCCACTGAAGGTCCATGCGCCAGTGACGATTGGGCTGATATGGGCCAGTCTTCCCAAAATAGCAAGATTATTCAGTGATCCCCCACGCATGGCCGGGTTGCACGAAGTCTACCCCACCCACAATGTCATCCCGGCGCAGGCCGGGATCCAAGTCTGTGGCTAACGACAAACGCAGTTGTGTGTGCGAACAACCACAGCAAATCTGCCCCGCCTCATGGGCACTGTGCTAACACTTCCCCATGCTCAAAGCCCTCGTCACCGCCGCCCTGCTCCTCACCACGCCCGTCTTCGGGGCCGAGTGGTCCTACACCGATGGCGCCGGAAAATCCGTCACGCTGGACCAGCCCCCGGTCCGCATCATCGCCCATAGCAGCGTTGCGGCGGCCCTCATTCCCTATGGCATCATCCCCGTCGGCATCTTGCGCGATGGCCCGCCCTCGCTGGATCGCTCGCTTGATGGCGTCGACGTTTCCGCCATCCCCGTCGTGTCACGTGGCTGGTTTGAAATCGACGCCGAAGCGGTGCTGAACCTCGACCCCGACATCATCATCACCGAATATTCGCCCATCGAGAAAACCTATCAGGGCGGCACCGGCGACGACGCCATTGCCGACCGGCTGGAAACCATCGCCCCCACCATCGGCATCGAGCGCTCCAATTCCATTGTCGATATTCTCGAGCGTTACCGCTCCCTTGCCGCCACGCTGGGCGCCGACACCGAAACCGCGCCGCTATTGGCCGAGCGTGCCCGGTTCGACATTGCAGTCGCCCGGTTAGAAGCCGCCACCGCTGCCAGGCCGGGCCTCACCGTCATGGCGCTCTCCCCCGGCGGCAGCAGCATTTCGGTCGGCATTCCTGCCTATTTCGGCGAGCTCAACGACTTTGCCCATTGGGGCGTCGATCTGGTCTCCCCCGAGGCCACGCCAGGCACCAGCTATTTCAGCCTCAGCGCCGAGAACATCGGCACGCTCAAGGCCGATGTCCTGCTGCTCGATGATCGCTGGGAAGCCTCCCCCTACGACACCCTCACCAACAATCCCCTGAGCGCCCGCCTCCCCGCCGTCGCCGCCGGACAGATGGGCGATTGGCCCGCCGAATGGATTCGCAGCTATGGCAGGTATGCCGACCAGATCGACAAACTCACCGACCTGATCAAACGCAGCCGTGCGGCTCTGGTTGATTGAAGACCTCATGGTGAGCCTGTCGAACCACGAGGTCGGGAACCCAAACGGCGCCACGACCTCGTCCTTCGACAAGCTCAGGATGAGGTCTACTTTTGGACCGTCTGAACTGCCTCAGATCCCGCCATACCAGTCATAGCCGGTGTCTTCCCAATAGCCGCCCTTGCCGAGGCCAAACGGCGACAGGTCAT
The DNA here is from genome assembly GCF_040546815.1 of Devosia sp. 2618. NCBI lineage: Bacteria > Pseudomonadati > Pseudomonadota > Alphaproteobacteria > Hyphomicrobiales > Devosiaceae > Devosia > Devosia sp. 2618. Next base: position 533,155 of record NZ_JBEPOO010000001.1, on the reverse strand, counting down.
CGACCAGCTCGATGGTGTGCAGATATTTCGGCTGCTTGTAGCCCAGCGCCCGCTCTATGCGCAGGCGGATCGGCGCGCCATTGGCCACCGGCAACACCTGATCGTTCAGCCCATAGCTCAGGATCGTCTGGGGGTGATAGGCGTCGATCAGGTCTGAGCTGGTATAGTACAAAATGTCCCCGGCCAGCGTCTTCTGGATATTGTCGTAGCAGTGATAGACACAGAACCGCGCCGTCGATTTGACGCCTGCCATATCAAGGATCGGCCCCAGCTGCGTGCCGGTCCATTTGGCGATACAGCTCCACCCTTCGACGCAATCGTGCCGCGTGATCTGGCTGCGCGCCGGCATATTGCGCAACTCGTCGAGCGACAGGCTCACCTCGCGCTCCACCATGCCTTTGACGGTCAACTTGTAATTGGCGAAATTCTGCTGTCGCAGGAACATATATTCCGGCGTCGTGGGGTCGGTTGACCCGTTGGGCCGCTGCCCCTGCCGGATTTCGCTGGGCGAGTATTCTCGTGCCAGCGCCTGCGCGCCCACCAGTCGCCGCTGCACCTGATAGGTCAGCACATTGGCCTGCTCCATTACCTTGCGCACGCCATTGTCGCGCTGCCCTAGAAAGTCGAACTGGTCGCATCCGGCAAGGATCAGCCCCGAACCGGCCACCGCCGAACTGCGCAGAAAATTGCGCCGCGTGATGATGCCCTTCATGGCTTGTCTCCTTTGACACGCGGCGTGCCGGGGCTCGCCCGATACCAACCGGTGATCATCGAGCGCAGCTCGTTGAACGGCCCCGCCGCCACCACCATGATGATGTGAACGATGAAAAACGTCACCAGCAGCAGCATGGTGATGAAGTGGATGGTCCGCGCCGTCTGCCGCCCACCAAACAGATCGAGCATCCACGGCGCTGCCGCGTTCATGCCGGGGCTCATCGTCAGCCCGGTGGCGATGATCAGTGGAAACAGCACGAAGAACACCGCAAAATAGGCCAGCTTCTGCAGCGGTCCATAGGTGCGGCTATGCTTGAAGCGCAGCGTCGCGTGGTCCACCACATCGCGCGGCACGCCCTTGATGTCCTTGGGTCCTGGCAGGATATCGCGCCGGATATGCCCGTTGATGAAACTGGCCAGAAACCAGATGAACAGCGTCGCGACAAATATCCAGCCAAAGAAGAAATGCACCACGCGCCCGGTGCCCAGATCACGATAGGACGGAATGGTCACAGCGCCTGGAAACGCCGTAAAGCTCGGCCGATCCGCAGTGCCGCTCACGCCCAGCACGCCCGTCGTATCAAAGCTCTGTCCGAAAATCGTCGTGCGCCCACGCGGGCCGATATCGCTGTTGAACGCGCCAATCTCAAGGATCGAGTTCTTGAACTCAAATCCCGACTGCTGCCCGATATAAAGCGCCGGATGCGCGTTAAAAATCTGCAGCCCCGTCAACAGCAGGAAAAACAGGCAGATCGCCCAGATCCAGTGCGTCACCCGCGTCCAGATCGATTGCCGATAGATCAGCGGGCCCTTGCTGGCGGTTTGGCCGGATGCCGTTACGTTGCCCTCAGATATCGCGGTCATCCTGCCCTCCCATTGGTGCGGCACTGGATCAGATACGGTTCCGCATGGCGACAAGTTTCCAATCAAGATTTGGGGAGAGCTACTCCTCCCGCGCCGCCCAGTTCATGCCGCGGCGCATGATGGTCGCCATTTCGCGATGCTCGAATTCCTTGGCCTCATGGCCAAGCGTTGAGTGAAAAACCCGCCCCTTGCCATGCTTGCGCTTCCACACCACGGGCATTTTGACGCCATCGATCCACGGCAAATGCTCGCCGGTGAAAGTCGTCGTCGCCAGCACTTGGTTGGATGGGTCGACATGCATGTAATATTGCTCGGACGCATAGGGAAACGCCTTGATCCCCGCCATGATCGGATCGAGCGGATCGGCAATGTCGACCGTATAGTCGACGATATTGCCCGGATGGGCCACCCACTGCCCGCCCACCATGAACTGATATTCGACGGAGTCGCGGAACGCGTCGCTCATGCCGCCATGATGCCCGGCCAGCCCAACGCCGCCCTCGACGGCCTTGGAGAGGTTTTCTGCCTCTTCCTTGGCAATCTTGCTCATCGTGAAAATCGGGATGATCAGCGACAGATCATGGATCGACGGATCGGCAAATGCCGTGGTTTCGGTGGCCATGCGCACCGAATAGCCGTCCTCGTGCAGCCACCGGCGATAAATCGCGGCGCACTCTTCCGGGTCATGGCCGGCCCAGCCGCCATAAACAATCAAAGCGCTTTTCATGATGGCAATCTCCGCAAATCAAACGCGGCGGAGATTATCTCACTCGGGCAACATTGGAACCCTAGTTGGCATTCTGCAGCAAAGTGACGAAATGCAGCTTGCGCTCGAAGAACCAGTTGAGCGGCGTCGAGTAGAGCCCCAGCGCATCGCGCCAGCTAGTCTTTTTGAGGCCCGCCTGCTTGAACGCGGCAGTCCACTGGGCATTGTTGAGATAGTTGTAAGGCAGGCGCACATCGTGGCCGCGATTGCCCACCCAGTCCATCAGCCGCAGCGTCGGACCGGCGAGAAAACCCTCGCGCAAATGATCCTTGATCACCACGCCCAGACGCGCCACACGCGCCGCTTCGGTCAGCACAGCCGCTGGGTCATCGCAGTGGTGCAGCACGTCGACAATGGTCACATAATCGAAGCTGTCATCGGCAAAAGGCAGCGTCTTGCCATCATAGACGGTCACCGGAATATGGGTGACCAGACGCTCCATGACGTCGACACCCTCGACCTTGAGGTCTGGCCGCTGAGCCATCAGCCCAACCGCCACCTGGCCATCGCCACAGCCCAGATCGAGCACCGTGCCGCCGGTCGGGATAGCCGCTGCCAGCGAGCTCGACAGCACTTTCACGCGGCGGCCAAAAACGACAGAGGCATGAACATTGTTGAGCAGGTTTTTTGCCGAACTTGCAATCATGACGATGTCACCTCAGACCAATGCGCCCGCGCAAACGCCCAGCTGCGCAAAACAAGAAAGTTGACGCCCGAAGTCAGGGCAATGACCAGCATGGATGAAAACAATGCTGGTATGTTCATTACACCATGGAGGGTAAACGAAAACACAGCAGCCAAGATCAGCGCCATGCCCTGAACTGCCAGATAGCGCGGTAGAGCTTGCATATGCGGCGCATTGGACCGAAACGACAGCCGGCGATGCAGCAGATAGACTGGGATGATGAAGGCAGCATAGCAGCCCGTATTGACGATCCAGTCCGCCACGCCAGTATTGAGCGAGATGATGACGGTCGATAGCACCACAAATGCTGCCGCAGCGCCGCCGCCAATGCCGATAAATGCGAACAGCCCGCCGAAGTCGGGCATCCGGCGCGCAACGGTCGGCGCCTCTTGCATGCTGGCCACGGGGGGAAGGCTCATTGGGAACAGTCCTGATCGACTGGGCGTATATCTGGAAATCACCATAGAACCCAGCGCGTTTCCCGCCAGTTTATCGTCCGGCGGCAGATGGCAAAATTCTGTGACATGGTTGACGCATCTTGAAGATGCATCTGCCTGTCGCGCGGCAGAAATTTGACCAAATGGTCTGTTTCCCCTGTCACAAAAGACTGGTTAACTCCCTGCTAGCCGTGGCTCGATTGCACCGGCCCTTTGGGAACCGCCGCAAGGCGGAGGGTCGGCGGCCGCGGGACTGAACTGCCGTCAAGCAAAACAAAGGAAACAGGGATGAAGAAACTACTCCTCGGCGCTAGCGCGCTCACCCTCTGCGCCGGATTTTCCGGTGCGGCTTACGCAGATTTCACGCTCAATATCCTGCACATCAACGATTTCCACTCGCGCTTCGACCCCATCACCAGCTCCGCGTCCAACTGCGATGCGACCACCGATGCGGCCGGCGAGTGCTTTGGCGGCATTGCCCGCCTCAAGACCATAATCGACGAAACCCGCGCCAAATATGATGGCGGCAACTCGCTGCTTCTGTCCGCCGGCGACAATTTCCAGGGCTCGCTCTACTACACCACCTACAAGTCAAAGGTCGTGTCCGACTTCTTCAATCAGATGGGCTTTGACGTCGTCGCCACCGGCAACCACGAATTCGACGATGGCCCGGAAGAGTTCCGCAAGTTCATCGACGCTGCTGAATTCCCCATCATCGGCGGCAATTTCGACGTCACCCGCGATCCAAGCCTTGCCGGCAAGATCAAGGGCTCCATCGTCATCGAAATCGGCGGCGAAAAGATCGGCATCATCGGCGCCACCGCCGAGGACACCCCTGAAATCGCCTCGACCGACGACATCGAGTTCTACGATGTCATCCAATATGTGCGCGGCGCTTCCGAAGCCCTCGACGCGGCTGGCATCAACAAGATCATCCTGCTCAGCCACATCGGCTACACCGTCGATCTCGAAGTCGCGGCCGCCCTGCCGCTGGTCGACGTCATCGTCGGCGGTCACAGCCACACCCTTCTGAGCAACACCGCCGAAGGCGCTGCCGGCCCCTACCCCACCATGGTCAAAAACCCCGACGGCGTTGAAGTGCCGGTGGTTCAGGCCAACCAATATGGCAAGTATCTCGGCGACATCGCCATCACCTGGGACGACAAGGGCGTCGTCACCAAAGCCGTCGGCGAACCCTATCTCATCGACGCTTCCGTCAAGGGCGATGAGGCCTTTGCCACCCAGCTCGCAGAACTGGCCGGTCCAATTTCCGAGCTGACCGGCAAGGTCATCGGCACCACCACCGGTGCCCTCGAAGGATCGCGCGAAGTCTGCCGCGCACAGGAATGTTCGATGGGCAATCTGCTCGCCGATGCCATCCTTGACCGCGCCGCCGATCAGGGCGCCACCATCGCCTTCCAGAACGGCGGCGGCATCCGTTCGTCCATCGATGCCGGTCAGATCACCGTCGGCGACGTGCTGACCGTCCTGCCCTTCTCCAACACCCTCGCCACCGTCCAGATCAGCGGTGCGGACGTTATCGAAGCCCTCGAAAACGGCGTCAGCGATGTCGAAAACGGCGCGGGTCGCTTCGCTCAGGTCGCAGGCCTCAAGTACAGCTTCGACCTCAAAAAGCCAGCCGGCAGCCGCGTCAGCGACGTTCAGGTCCTGATTGGCGGCGACGCCTGGGGCCCCATCGACGAAGACGCCACCTACACCATCGTCACCAATGACTATGTGCGCGGCGGCGGCGACGGTTACGGCACGTTCGCCGAAGGCGACAACCCCTACGATTTCGGCCCACCGCTGGAACAGGTCGTCGCCGATTACATCGCCAAACTGGGCGGCGAATACACCCCCTACACCGACGGCCGCATCACCGAAATCAAGTAGGTCTTGAGGCTCACAAAACCGCGAAGGGCGCCCACCGGGCGCCCTTTTTTATGCCCTACCGTTCGAAGGGCGAAATACTAAGCCCGCTGCCGCACAATCTGCCCCCAGATCAGCAACAGGATTACAGCGCCAACGACCGACGCGATAAACCCGGCGCCGTCACCGGACTGATACCAGCCGATCTGCTGGCCGAGCCAGGTGGCCAGCACCGCGCCAACCATGCCCAAAACCGTCGTGAGAATGAAACCGGTCGGCTTCTTGTCGCCGGGCGTGATGAACTTGGCTATGAGGCCGGCAAAAAAGCCGATGATGATGGCTCCGATGATACCCATGTTGACGCTCCATATTTGTCATCTGGATAAGTCGCAATGCCCACAACAGGTTGCAAGAGACCGAGCAAAATCTCACCATAGCCACCCGCCAGATTCCTCCCCCTATCAGGGGGAGGTTAGGTGGGGGTATCCCCTTCCAAATAACGATCTCAAACCGAGTGCTCCGTCCGATCCCGATCCGTAGCCGTCGCGAGATCCAGCACCTTCTGGATGTTGGTCGCATGCCGGAAGCTCGGCTCTTCGTTCTTGCCCGCTTTAACCGCCTCGGCAAACCGCATGTAATTGGTCGGCACCGGGTCGACCTCAACTTCCGTCCAGGTCCCCGTCTCGGCATCGTCACCAAGGCAGGTGAAGAGCTTTGACCAATCGTGCCGATGCTGGATTTCCACCGCGCCCAGCTCGCCATAAACCCGCAGCCGCAACTCATTGAAATGCCCGGTCGCCCAGCGCGTCGCGTGGATCACGCCCAACGCTCCATTTTCGAGCTGTGCTGTCATGGCAAAGCTATCATTGGCGTCGAGGTCATACTCGCCGATCCGGTTGTTCTCGGCCTTTGCGAACGTCTCCAGCCGGCAGAAAATCCGCGAGAAATCACTGCCCGCGCCATAGGTCGCGAAGTCGAGAATATGCACGCCGATATCGCCCAGCACACCGTTGGAGCCGTGCTTTTTTGATAGACGCCACAGCCACTGGCTTTCGGTGCGCCAGTCGCCCCAGGCCTTGCTGACCAGCCAGCTTTGCAGATAGCTCGCCTCGAAATGCTTGACCGTGCCGACAGCGCCCGACTGCACGATTTCGCGCGCCTTTTGCAACTGGCTGACATTGCGATAGGTGAGGTTCACCATATTGACGAGGCCGCGTCGCTCGGCTTCCTCGGTCATTTCCATGGCCTTGGCGTGGTCGGTCGCCAGTGGCTTTTCGCAGAACACATGCTTGCCGGCCTTGAGCGCCGCCATCGTGGTCGGATGGTGCACGCTGTCTGGCGTCACGTTTGCGATAGCATCGAACTCGCCCCAGGCCAGCGCCGCATCCAGCGAGCCAAAACCGCGCTCGATATCATGCGCCTTGCAGAACGCCTCGACGCGAGCCGGGTCGACGTCCACGCCACCGGCCAGGGTCACCCCCTCAATCGCCGCAAAATGCTTGGCATGCTGATTGGCCATGCCGCCGGTTCCCAAAATGAGGATCCGCATTGTTCTATTCCTTGTGCGACCGTGTCAGGCCCGGAAATCATGAGTGAGCTCGGTCTAGCAGTAGACCTCATCCTGAGCCCGTCGAAGGACGAGGTCGTGGCAGGGTCCTGCGTACCCGACCTCATGGTTCGACAGGCTCACCACGAGGTCTCTAGCGAACAGCACCCAGCCAAAATGTCCTATTTGAAGCCCTCTTCGCGACCGTGATGCAGCTTGGGGCCGCGCTCTTCGATCTTTTCGATCGCCTCATCCACCGGCGTGTTTGGCGCCAGCAACAGCTGTGGGAACTGGTTCTCGTTGTACGCCCAGTTGACCGCATTGCGCAGCACCAGCCCGACGGTATCGTCGTGATAGGTCGGATAGGTTTCGTGGCCCGGGCGGAAGTAGAAAATGTTGCCCGCGCCGCGCCGATAGGTAAGGCCCGAACGGAACACTTCGCCGCCCTGGAACCAGCTGACAAACACCGTTTCCAGTGGCTCCGGCACGCTGAAGGGCTCGCCATACATTTCTTCCATTTCAAGCTCGAAATAGGCCGGCAGCCCCTTGGCAATCGGATGGCCAGGATTGGTCACCCAAAGGCGCTCGCGCTCGCCCGCTTCGCGCCAATGCAGCGCACAGGGCGAGCCCATCAGGCGCTTGAAAATCTTGGAAAAGTGCCCCGAATGCAGCACGATCAGGCCCATGCCTTCCCAGACGCGCTTGGCGATCCGCTCGACGATTTCGTCCTGCACGTCGCCATGGGCCGCATGGCCCCACCAGATCAGCACATCGGTTTCAGCCAGCGCCTCGACGGTGCAGCCATGTTCGGGCTCCTGCAGCGTCGTGGTCTTGGTGACGATATTACTGTCGCTCGAAAGCAGCTTTGCAATCTGGTTATGCATGCCGGTTGGGTAATTATCGGCAACGATCTTGTTCTTCTGCTCGTGGACGTTTTCGCCCCAGATCAGGGTCCGGATCGGCATGGGTAGTCTCCTATGAATTGGTCCTGCGGCCGCAATTGACCGGAATTAGCAGTAGACCTCATGGTGAGCTTGTCGAACCACGAGGTCGTAGGGGGTTGTGTCACGACCTCGCCTTTCGACAGGCTCAGGGTGAGGTCTACTGGTCGAATGTGATCAAAGTCGGCCCTTACTGGACCGGCTTTCCGGCCTCGTTGAAGAGATGGATCTTGTCTTGCATCGGCGACAGATGCACCACGTCACCGGTCTTGTAGGTGCTCGATTCATCCAGTCGCACCACGACCGGTTCCTCGGTGCCCATCTCAAGATAAACGTAGGAATCCGCACCCAGATTTTCGGTATGGATCACCGTGCCGCTCCACGCGCCAGCGTCAGGCGTGATCATCAGGTGCTCGCCGCGAATACCCACGGTATGGGCACCAAATGGCTTGGCCTTGTCGCCGGAAATGAAGTTCATTTTCGGCGACCCGATAAACCCGGCCACGAACACGGAATTGGGCGTCTCGTAGAGCTCCATGGGTGTGCCCACCTGCTCCACCAACCCATCGCGCAGCACGCAGATGCGGTCAGCCAGCGTCATGGCCTCCACCTGATCGTGCGTCACGTAGATCATCGTGACCTCGTGCATTTCCTCATGCAGCTTGGCGATTTCAATGCGGGTCGCCACGCGCAAAGCCGCATCAAGGTTCGACAACGGCTCGTCAAACAGGAACACCTTCGGATCGCGGGTAATCGCCCGGCCGATGGCCACGCGCTGGCGCTGGCCGCCCGACAACTGCTTGGGCAGGCGATCGAGATACTGCCGGATCTGCAGCATGTCGGCGGCCTTTTCCACGCGACGGCGGATTTCTTCCTTGCTCTGCCCTTTTTCAAGGGTCAGCCCGAAGGCCATGTTGTCGTAAACCGTCATATGCGGATAAAGCGCATAGGACTGGAACACCATGGCGATGCCGCGCTTGGAAGGGGCCAGTGAGTTGACCACCTTGCCGTCAAACAGCATTTCGCCCGAGGTGATGTCTTCCAGTCCCGAAATCAGGCGCAGCAGCGTGGACTTGCCGCACCCCGATGGGCCGACAAACACCATGAACTCGCCCTTGCGGATGTTGAGGTCGACACCCTTGATCACCTCGACGATGCCGAAGGCCTTGCGGATATTGCGAAGCTCGATAGTTGCCATTTTCTTAACCCTTCACACCGCCGGCGGTGAGGCCAGAGACAATCTTACGCTGGAAGATCAGGACGAGGACTACCAGCGGCACGGTAACAATGACCGAGGCAGCCATGATCAGGCCCCACGGGGTTTCAAACTGCGATCCACCCGAAAGTAGCGCGATGGCCACGGGCACGGTGCGGGTCGCATTGGACGAGGTGAATGTCAGCGCGAACAGGAACTCGTTCCAGGCGGCGATGAAGGCCAGAAGGCCCGTCGTCACCAGCGCCGGCCACATCAGCGGCAGGAACACACGGGTGATGATCACCCAGGGGCTCGCGCCGTCGACAATCGCCGCTTCTTCGATCTCGACCGGCAGGTCACGCATGAAGGTGGTCAGCACCCACACGGTGAAGGGCAAAGTAAAGATCGTGTACGAGAAGATCAGCGCCCAGGGCGTGTTGTAGATGCCAAGGGCCCGGATGACTTCAAACAGGCCCGCCAGCACCGCGATTTGCGGGAACATGGAGACGGCCAGAATGGTCATCAGCAACAGGCTGCGCCCACGGAAACGCACACGGCTCAGCGCAAAGGCCGCCGTCACCGCCATGAACAGAGCGAGGAGCACCGTGACCGAGGCGATAAAGATCGAGTTCAGCAGGTTCTGCGGGAACGTACCGACCGCAAACACAGCCTGATAGTTGGCGAAGCTAAACGAGGTCGGCCAATAGTTGACGCGGAACAGGTCCGTGCCGGTTTTGAGGCTGGTCAGGATGGCGTAGTAAAACGGGAAAACCGAAATCACCACGATGACCACGACCAGCAGATAGAACAGCGTCTGCTTGGTGAGTTTCCAGAGATCGAATGTGCCGGTCATTAGCGGTCTCCCCCGTCAAAATTGACCTTGCCCAGCCAGATATAGAGGATGGTGAACACGGCGATGATCAGGAACAGCAGCGTGGCTTGCGCCGAGCCGTAGGCAAAATTGTCGAAGTCGAACAAGTTCTCGCGCGCCAGCACCGACATGGTTTTCGTCGCCGAGCTGTTGGGCGTCAGCACGTAGATCAGGTCGAAAATACGCAGGGCATCGAGCACGCGGAAAATGATCGCAACCATCAGCGCCGGACGCACCAGCGGCAGCGTAATCTTGAAGAACTGCTTGACCGGATGCACACCGTCGATTTCGGCAGCTTCATAGATGTCCTTGGGGATCATCTGCAGGCCCGCCAGGATCAGTAGCGCCATGAAGGGCGTCGTCTTCCAGATATCAACGACCAGCACGGCGGTCATGGCCGTATCGGCCGAGGCGGTCCAGGCCACCTTCTGGCTCAGCAGGCCCAGCTTCATGCCCAGATCGTTGAGAATGCCGAACTGGTCATTGAGCATCCAGCTCCACATACGGGCCGACACAATGGTCGGGATCGCCCATGGGATGAGGATGGCGGCACGAACAAGGCCACGTCCGCGGAACTCGGCATTGAGCACCAGTGCGACGATCATGCCGAGCACGGTTTCCCACAGCACCGACCAGAAGGCGAAGCGCACGGTGTTCCACACGGCATTCCACCAGGCGGGGTCCACCAGCAGGCCGCGATAGCGCACGGTGCCGCTTTCCAGCACCTGCCAGCGCAGATAATTGCCGACGCCAATCCACTCAGCCCCAGCGAGGTTGTTGAGCGATGCGTCGGTGAAAGAGAAATAGATCGAGCGCAGCAAGGGCCATCCGGCCACGATCGCCAGTACGATCAGCATGGGGAGCAGGAACCACCGCGCAGCACGCGCGCGCTGCAGCATGAGCTCCGATTTTTGTCTTGGTCTGGCCGCCGCAGCCACAGACCCAATAGCATCCGTCGCCATTGTCATTCCTCCCGATATAAGTGGTGCCTAAGGGAGGTGGGCGGCGGGCAAAGCCGCCGTCCACCTCACTGTGCGCTGGGAGGAATTACCAGGCATTACCCTTGAGATCGGTCAGGTCGGCTTCGAGCCCTTCGAGATTTTCGGCAGCAGTGCCGTTGCCCGAAAGGGTGTCATGCACGGCGCTCCAGAACAGCGACGAGACCTGATTGTACTTGGCCTGCGTTGGCGCCGAAGGACGTGGCACGGCGTTCTCGAAGATTTCCTTCCAGTTGGCCATGAATGGCGCAGCCTTGAGCACGTCAGCGTCCTCATAAAGCGCTGCGATTGTCGGCAGGTTGGTCTGGTTGATGGCGCGGTTCTTCTGCACCTGCGACGAGCCAAGGAACAGCGCTAGCTTGATGGCCTCGTCCGCATCTGGCGAGTACTTGGACACAGCAAAGTTCCAGCCACCAAGCGTTGCCGCCGAGCGGGCATCAGCGCCCTCACCGGCTGGCAGCGGCGCAACGTCGAACTTGCCGGCGATCGGCGAGTCCGCGCCATTGCCCAGTGCGTAGGCATAAGGCCAGTTGCGCATGAACACCGAATTGCCCAGCTGCCAGACGCCGCGGCTTTCTTCTTCCTGATATGCCAGATTGCCTTCAGGCGAGATGGTGCCGATCCAGCTGGCGGCTTCTTCGATTGCAGCCACGGCCTGCGGGTTGTTGATCGAAATGGTGCCATCGGCCTCAACGATCTGGCCACCGCCATAGGACTTCACCCATTCAAGGGCGTTGCAGGTCAGGCCTTCATAGGCATTGCCCTGGAACACGAAGCCATACATGTCGGCATTGCCGCCGGTGCGTTCGCCGTCCTGGATTTCCTGTGCGGTCGCCTTGAGCTCAGCCCAGGTCTTTGGCACTTCCTTGTTGTACTTCTCCAGCAGGTCCTTGCGGTAGAACAGCGCTGGCGCATCGGTGAAGCCGGGGATGGCAACGAGCTTGCCGTTCACAGTCTGCGACTCGATGATCGAGGGGAAGTGCTCGCCCACGGCATCCTTGGCCGCTTCGGTCAGGTCGAGGAACTGGTCAGCAAGCTGCGGTGCCCAGATCACGTCGGTCTGGTACACGTCGATATCGGTATTGCCCGCAGCCAGCCACAGCCGATACTGGCCGAACTGGTCGCTGGTGGACGATGGCATTGGCACCACGGTGACCTTATTGCCGGTGTCTTTTTCAAAAATGTCGAGCTGGGTGCGCAGGAATGCCAAGCCCGTGCCCGTGTCCCCCGACACGATGGCAAGGTCTGCTGCCTGCGCGGCACCGGCAACCAGCGTCACGCTGGTCATCAGACCGATGAGTAGCTTGTTGAACTTCATTAGATTTCCTCCCGAATGAACCAACTGTCGGGGAGGCACGCCTGATCCAGCCACCGCCAAGGGCGCGGCCCAGTCCAGACATCCTCCCCAAAAAGCGCTCCGGTCAGCGGTATTCCGCATCTCTTCCAAAGCGCTTTGAATGAAAAAGAAACAGAGCGCGCGATTTCTGTCAAGCGTAGCAAGTGGCAGGTGTTAAGAAATATTTCGAAGTTATTGCGAAAACTATTACTTATCAGTCACTTAGAAACTCCATGACGCGAACTTATTAAGAAACGCCGATTTTGACCTGATGTACGCACCTCAGAAATTCGGCTCAAATTTCGGCACTTGCATCAAAATTTGAAATCGCTTTGAATGAATGCTGGAGGAGGGTGCAGGAACCGCTGTTCAAGGCGGCCTGCCTGCCCTATGGCAAGCAATGACCTTGGCGCGCCTCGACGCAGCGCCGCCCCGTCGCATTGGTCATGCGCTGTCCAGGGCCAGTTGGAAGCAATGAGACTGAAGGATCTGGCCGAGCAGCTCGGCCTGTCACAAACAACGGTCAGTCGTGCGCTCAATGGCTATCCCGAAGTCAACGAGGCCACGCGCCTGCGCGTCGCCGAAACCGCGGCACGGCTGGGCTATCGGCCCAATGCCAATGCCCTGCGATTGGCCACGGGACGCGCCGGCGCCATTGGCATGGTGGTGCGCGGTGCCGACGAACTCGGCCCCCATATGAGCGAATTTCTGGCCGGTGTCGGTGGTCGTCTTGTCGAGCAGGAAATCGACATCATGGTCACCACCGTCGGCAGCTATCAGGACGAAATCGCCGCCTATCGCCGCGCTGCCGCCAGCCAGAAGGTCGACGCCGTCATCCTCCAATCGCCCACGCTGCACGATGAACGCGCGCAGCTGTTGATGGACCTCAAAATCCCCTTCGTGCTGCATGGCCGCACCAATATCGCCAAACCCATTGCCTGGCTCGATATCGACAATACCGGCGCCACCGAACGCGCCACCAGCCACCTGCTCGATCTGGGCCACCGTCGCATCGCGCTGCTCAATGGCCTCAAAGAACGCACCTTCGCGCAACACCGCGAAATCGGCTATCTGGCGGCGCTCTCGGCGCGCGGTATTCCGTTCGATCCCGCTCTGGTCAGCAACGCCCCCTTCACCGACGAAGTGGGTTTCCGTCTGGCTCAGTCCATGCTCGAACTGCGCCCCCGCCCCACCGCTTTCCTGCCCGGCTCGATGATGACGGCTTTAGGTGTGTTCCGGGCCATCCGGCAAGCCGGCCTGCAGCTGGGCCGAGACGTGTCCATCATCGCCCATGATGACGTTTTCCCGTACCTTAACGCCGACAACATGTATCCAAGCATGTCCACCACCCGCTCGTCGATCCGGGCTGCTGGAGGCCGCGTGGCAGACCTCGTATTGCAGGTCTTGGCAGGGAAACCGGTCGAATCCGTGCACGAACTCTGGCCGGTTGAACTGGTGCTGCGCGAAAGCTCCGCGCCGCCACCAGCCACCAAGCCCTAGCCGCCCATTAGCTGGCGAAACGTGTTGACGATAGTGTCAGGGCTGTAGGGCTTGGAAAAGAACTGCGCCTCAGCGGGCAGATCACCTGCCGCAATCGCACGATGTCCAGAGGTGACCACGATCTTGATCGGCGGCCAACGATCGCGCACCGCGGCCGCGAGCTTGAGCCCATCGGTACCGCCAGGCATATCGATATCGGTGAACATGATATGGATGGTGAGATTGGTTACGAGGATCGCCACCGCCTCGTCGGCATTTGCCGCCTCCAGCACCACAAAGCCTTCGTCGATCAAATGGTCGACAATGGCCATGCGAACCAAAGGTTCGTCTTCGACCACCAATACGGTCGTTGCTGCATTAATCACGTCACGCCGCCTTCACAGTTCAGGCCAGGGCCGGATTGTCGGCCAGGACGCTCGTTATCGGTGACGCTAGTGTGCATACAACGCCGCTCGGCGCGTATTCGATGCCTACTTTTCCGTTGAAATCGGCAGAAAGCACTCTTGTGATCAGTCGAGTGCCAAAGCCGCGCCGTTCCGGCTCGACCACAATTGGCCCGCCGCTCTCCTGCCAGACGAACTTGAACGTCCTGTCGCCCTTCTCGTCAGGCTCCACGCCCCAGCGGATCGCCACCGTACCGCCTGGCACCGATGTCGCGCCATATTTGGCGGCATTGGTCGCCAGTTCATGCACCGTCAGCGCCAGCGACAGCGCCTGCTTGGCAGACAGCTCGATATCGTCGCCGACAAGGCTGAAATTGTCCGTACCCGAAACGTGCGGCACCAGCGCGCCCTCGATCACGCCGCGCATCGGCGCACCCTGCCAGGATTTGGCGGTCAGCAGATCATGGGCATGAGCCAAGGCTTGGAGCCGCGCGCTGAACGCCATGCGGCGATCGGCAATATCGTCGCCGCGCAGCGTCTGCACCGCGATGGCACTGACCATGGCGAGGATGTTCTTGATACGATGCTGTAGCTCCGCGCCCAGCACCACCTGTCGCAATTCGGCAGTCTTGCGCTGGGAAATTTCGCGCACCGTGCCGATGACGCGCTTGCCCACCGAGGATGGCAAAACCTGCGCCCGCGCATGAACCCAGCGCTCGCCCTCGTCGCCACGCGGCAACAGCCGATATTCCACATCGAGAATACCGTCGACCTGCGTCAGCGCCCCCTGCACTGCCGCCAGAAAACTGGTCCGCCCCGCCTCGTCGATGCGCTCAAACAATATGTCGATGTCCAGCGGCTCGCCAGGTACGCCGCCCAGCAAATCCGCCGCCTGGTCATCTCCCTTGAGATTGACCAGCGCGCCATTGATCAATTGGCACTGCCACAGCCCCATCTGCGCCGCAGACATGGCCAGCCGCGCCTGCACTGCGCTTTCGCGCAGCGCCAGCTCCGTCCGTTTCTGCTCGGTAATATCGGTCGAAATCGACAGCAAATGCGTCGGCTTCCCATCCGCACCCAGTATCGGCATAACCCGCACATGCCAGAATTTGGCTGTGCCGCGCGCAGTATTGGCCGCGCCAAAAAACTGCGACGCGAGGCCATTGCGCGCATCTTCAATCGCCTGCTTGGCAGCGAGATTGCCCTCGTCGGCCCACAAATCGGGCCATGGGCATCCCTTGAGCAGGGAGAAGTCATCGACCTCCATTACCTGCTTGCCGCCCTCGCTCATGAACTGCAGGCGACCGTCGAGGTCGAGAATTTTGATGCAGTCGCCGCTGCCCGACAGCACGGCGGCCAGCAGCGCATCATTGCCCACAAGACCGGGTCCGGCACCGCGCAGAGCGTCATGCAATGCGTCAGTAGACGCTTGGAAGACAACGGACATCAGGGCTCCAGATCATTTACAGGCCACACATAACGGTGCGTGGGCCATCTGGCTCCATAAGTCTGACAATTATCTGGTGCTGGCAAGCGATAGCGTCCGCTACGCCTGATCGAGCCGGAGCAAATGGTTGTCAAACAGGAAGTCAAAGCGCTGCTCATCGCGCGCCGCGCCTGCTATCCCAACCATCACGCCGGTGCCACTTGTGGCCGCAAAACCATCGCCATCTGCCGCCAGCCCGCAGCCATTGCGTAGCGTCTCGACCAGCGCCGGCCGACGACCTTCGGTATCAATCGCCACCAGCAGATCGCCTTCCGGCGATGAAATCGCCACCCGAGAGCCATCCAGCGATGCCGCCACCGAGCCCACATAGTTGCGCAGGTCGAGCAGCGTATCCTTGGGCAGTTCGATCAGCTCGATAGCGCCATCCATGGTCGCATAACCCACCAGCTGCGGGCTATCCGCAGGGGTGCCCTTATACTGGCAGCCAAACCAGACGCGTCCCTGCCCGTCGATGGCCATGTGCCGGATCGACAGCTGATGCAGCCCGGCATCGAGCCTTAACTGCCCCACCAGCTCGCCCGTACGCCGGTCGATAAACACAACCGACGGGTCCATGGTGTCGAGGTTGAGTTCCGCCCGTCCGAAATCGGGATGCGTCTCGATCCCGCCATTGGCGACGACGAAGGTCACGCCATCGGGCATCAACAGCATTTCATGCGGTCCGGTCCCGTAGGTCGGAAACTCACCGATGCGCCGATACTTGTCGGTCGCGTCGTAAATGCCGATCACGCCCTCGGCCGCCTCGAAATCGCTCTCGGTCGCATAGAGCAAGCGCCCGTCCGGCGAAAACACGCCATGCCCGAAGAAGTGCCGCCCCTCGATACTGGTCAGCGTCACCGGGGCTTCCTTGCCCGCCGGATCAAACACCACCGCAAACGTGCCCGGCTGGCGCGCAAACACCACGCCACGCCCCGCCTCGCGACTGATGGTAATGTCATGCCCGCGATCGGGCAGGTCGATGCTGGCAATCAGGTCGCCGCGCTCACCCAGCAGCACCGCTCCATAGCCGCCGCTCGCGGTCTGCACCGAGCTGGCAAACACCAGCTCGCTACGTTCCAGCGCAAAAATCTGCTTTGGCAACAGGCTGGCGGCAAATCCCGCGCCGGCCGCTTTCAAAAACGCCCTGCGCTGCCACATCCTCAGTCTCCATCCAACGAGGAAAACCCAACACTGAGGCCCATGGCCGTAGACAGCTGTTCGCCGACAATGGACTGCAGCGACTGCGTCACGAGCACCAGATAACCCAGCGCAAACGCCTGCTTCTTGTCCTCGACAGCCGCTTCCACCGGCAGGGTGACAATGTCGAGCGCGCGATAGGCATTGCGGAATTCAAAGGCAATGCTGTCATTGAGCCCGACATCCTTGGCCGGCACCGCGCGCGCCAGACCCGAAATCGCCATCAGCCGCTGCATGCCCTCGATATTGGCGCGCACCATGGTCATGGTCAGCCCCGACCGCCAGAAAATCGCCTGCTTGGGCTTAGCCGCCGCCTCGCCCTTGGCGATGAACGCATTGATCCGCGTGTCGCGCGTCGCTTCGATCCCGTGCGACACCAGCCCCACCAACTGCTCCATCGCTTCGATGGTCGTGCGATAGTCGGCATATTCCGGCGCCGGGGTCTTGAGATGATCGGCAATGCCGCCTTGCGCAAACCAGCCCGTTGCCAGTTCCCCCGCAATCTGGCTCACATTGCTGGCGATGGCCCGGCCATATTGGCAGCGAAACTGCCCATCGCGAGTCGCCAACACCTCGGCATCGGTGCCAAACAGCACAAATTCCAGCGCCCCGAAGCCCTGCGTCGCCACGCTCTTGCCACGCAGGCTCGTCACCTGCGTTGCCGACAGATCATCATCGGCCAAAATGGCCTGCACCTGTCGCAGCCCGATGCCGCGCCGATCCGGCCAGAACAGCAACCGATCCGAGCGATTGTCTTCCATCAGTGGCCCGATGCGGATGAATTCGATGCGCCCATAGGCCTGCACCGCCTGCCGGAACTGTCCCTTGGCAATCGCCACCGTACCTGCCGATGGCACCGTGCACAGCGCATTCATCGCAATGGACAGCCCGTCCGCCTTGCCCTTGAATTCGAGCATGGCCGGGCGGATGACCTCATTGACCGCGCTCTGCAAAATCTCGCGCGCCGTAATGGTTTCCTGCCCCATGGCAGGACCGGTCAGCAGAGCGAGCAGGGTAACAAGCAGAAGACGCATCAGAGCGACTCCAGAAAGGCGACGAGATCGTCGCGCGTGGCCTGGGACAATTGCGCGAAAGCATCGCGCGATGCCTGCGCCTCCCCACCGTGCCACAAAATGGCCTCGACGAGATTGCGGGCACGCCCATCATGCAGGAAAAATGTGTGCCCCGATACCGTCTGGGTCAAACCAAGCCCCCAAAGCGGCGGCGTGCGCCATTCATAACCATCCGCCAACCCCTCAGGCCGATGATCGGCCAGCCCCTCGCCCATGTCATGCAGCAGGAAATCGGAATAGGGCCAGATCAGCTGGAATTTCAGCGCTGGGTTTTCGGCATTGCGGCTGGTGACGAATTTGGGGACGTGGCAACTGGCGCAACCGGCCTCATAAAACGCCTGCTTGCCGCGCAACACCGCCGCGTCGCCCACATTGCGCCGCTCAGGCACGCCCAGCGTCTGCGCATAAAACGTCACGAGATCGAGCACCGGATCAGGCGCCTCGGACACGCCAAGCCGCGCCTGTTCGCCATTGGGCATGGCCAGACATTCCGGCTGCTTTTCGGTGCAATCGCCATAGGGCAGATTGACCAGCGGCGTCGAAATCCCGATATCGCCCGCAAAGGCCGAGGCGGACTGGCTGCGAATGGTCGCCATCCCGGCCTTCCAGCCAAATCTGCCCAGCATCACCGTCCCGGTCTCGGGCGCAATGGTCCAGTTGGCCTTCCCCGAAATCCCGTCACCATCGGCATCGTCCGGGTCGGCCAGCGCCAGAATATCCTCGGGGGGAATCTGTTCGATCAGCCCCAGCCCGATCATCGGATTGGCGACCCGCGGCGAGATCATCACATCATGCGCCAGCGGCCCATAATTGAGGTCCACAATCGAATAGCTCGGCTGCCGCAAGCGCACCACCGAACCATCGCCCAGCGTCACCGGCACCTCGGCATAGTCGATCACCATGCGTCCCTCGGCCTTGAGGCCCGGCACAGCAAAATCCTGCAACTGCGTGCCATAGGTGGGGTCACCCACCTCGCCCGCAATCACACCATCCATTGCCACGCGTGTATCTTTGTCGCCCGGCGGCACCGATAGCCGCAGGAACATCGAGACATTTTCCGCCTGCCCCTCGAACGGCGGATGCCCGCGTCCGTCCTTGATGTGGCAGCTCTGGCAACCACGCGCATTGAACAGTGGCCCCAACCCGTCCGACGCCTGCGTCGAACTCGGCGAACTCACCCAGATCTTGCGAAACAGCGCATTGCCGAGCTTGAACTGCTCTTCCTGCTCAAAGCTCAGACTGGCCAGAAAATGGGAAAACGAGTCTGCGTTGGGCGTCTTGGTCGTCGTGCCCTTGCCCGCGGGCTTGGCCTCAAAATTCTCGGCCTTGGAAAAGTCCGTCGTCGGCGCCGTCACCGCCTGCACCCGCGCCAGATCTTCTGGCGTCAGATCGCTGCGCACAGCCCCATCCTGCGCCAATGCCAGTCCCCCGGCCAGCAATGCGACAAGAGCGATGGTGAGGCGGGTTTTCATGGCGGTTACCGGGGTTGGACGGGCATTACCCCCTCCCTGCCCTCCCCTCAAGGGGGAGGGTGAACTTTGTTGGTGCGATGAGATCGTGCCAGGAGCTCGATCTCACCCTCCCCCTTGAGGGGAGGGCCAGGGAGGGGTATCCCTCCGCGCGCACAAGTTGTTCCGTTTACTGGAACACAGCATCCGGGTTCGACAGCGAGTCGCTGTCCTCGATCGTCACCGCATCGCCCAGCTCAAGCAGCGCCACCGCCCGCTCGATGCCGCGCGTCTGTGCGATCAGCCCGTCGATAGCGGCCTGCACCACAGCATTGCCTTCCACATTGCCTTCGCCGATCTGCTGGTCATACGCCTCGCCGTCTTCAGCGCGCTTGGCCATGATCTGCATTTTGGAGACCGTATCATCGAGCAGCGCGGTGATTTCGGTGTCGAGCGCCGCATCCTTGGCCGCGATCACCTGCGACAGCGATGCGCCTTCAACCACCGAACCGTCGATGCGGGTATACTTGCCCTCATAGACATTGCGCACGCCGATCGCATCATAGAGATGCGAGATATGCGTATTGTCCGAGAAGCAGTCATGCTCTTCTTCCGGGTCATGCAGCAGCAGACCCAGCTTCATGCGCTCGCCGGCCACTTCGCCAAAGCTGAGCGATCCCATGCCGGTCAGGATCGCCGGAATGCCCAGCTCGCCCAGCGCCTCGCGTGCCGCGCCATCGGCCGTCCAGTTGCCAACCATCTCTTCAATATCGTTGACCAGCAGCGTCGACGCAGCCTTGAGATACGCCCCGCGGCGGTCGGCATGGTCGGCCGTCGAATAGTCGGTATAAGGCCGATTTCCGGCGCCCGGACCGGTGCCATTCAGGTCCTGGCCCCAGAGCAGGAATTCAATGGCGTGGTAGCCGGTCGCCACATTGGACTCAACGCCTGCCGCTTCCTGCAAATTGTCCTGCAGCAGCTCTGGCGTGATGTTGGTTGCGTCGAGTTCAACGCCGTCGATGATGATCTTCGGATTGGCGATAACGTTGGCCAGATAGAGCGCATTGCTGTCGCTCTCATTGCCATAGCTGGCATCCACATAGTCGATCAGCCCCTCGTCGAGCGGCCAGGCATTCACGCGGCCTTCCCACTCATCGACGATCGGGCTGCCAAAGCGAAACGCCTCGGTCTGCTGATAGGGAATACGCGCAGCCTTCCAGGCTTCGCGTGCCGCCGTCAGCGTCGCTTCGCTTGGCGTCGCGATCAGCGCATCGATAGCGGCATCGAGCGCCTTGGCCGTGGTCAGCGCATCCTCATATCCGGCCAGCGCGATGTCAGCATAGTTTGCCAGCACATCGGCATCAGCCGGGGCCTGCGCAAAGGCGGCCATTGGAGCGACGGACAGGGTAAGGGCAATGGCGAAGCTGCGCAGGGTGCGCTTGCCGAGCGAGATCATGACTGATCCTCCAGGGTGAACTTAAAAGCCGATTACGCCCGTCAACTTTGAAAAGCAATTCAATTTCAATAGTTTAGAAGAAGTCTAAAGTAAGCGACGAAATCAGAAAAGACAAAGCAATCCAGTTACTTGCTACTCGAATTTGTGGGGACCGGTTAGCGAGGAGCATAGCGCCCAGCCAAAACAACACCTGGCAAGCCCTCGTGGTTCGAGGGTCGCTGCGCTCCCACCTCACCATGAGGGCTCCTAAAACACCGCACCAAGAGTAACCCTCATGGTGCGGTGCGAGTTCTTACCAGCCTCGAACCATCCTGAGCCTGTCGAAGGAGGGCGTGCCTCACCCACAGTTTTTGACCATCTGGACTAAACTGTCACAAACGGGCACTGTCACAATTGCAACTGGGAGGATGCGGTATGGAGCGGGGTCTGGGCGCAAGCGGTTGATATCCGGGCGGCTTAGCCCATTCAACGGCTGTCACAAGCCGTTCCGATCACCGTCATCGCACTGTCACACGCTCTCTCTACTTCCCACGCCAGTTCGCCGGAGCGGCTCTCAATGGTCGCTCTCGAACGACCAATTCAGGGAGACTGAACATGTCCATCAAGAAGTCGCTGGCCGCATCTGTGTCCATGCTTGCCGTGCTCGCCGTTTCTGCCCCAACCTTCGCCCAGACCGACCTTGCCGCGCTCTACGAAGCCGCCAAGACCGAAGGCCAGCTGACCACTATCGCCCTGCCCCACAACTGGTGCGGCTATGGCGACGTGATCGCCGGCTTCAAGGCCAAGTATCCAGGCATCACCGTCAACGAACTGAACCCAGATGCTGGTTCGGCCGATGAGCTCGAAGCCATCCGCGCCAATATCGGCAATACCGGCCCACAGGCTCCAGACGTGATCGACGTCGGCCTGGCCTTTGGCCCACAGGCCAAGGACGAAGGTCTGATCCAGGCCTATAAGGTCTCCACCTGGGACGACATTCCAGCCGATGCCAAGGATGCCGACGGCTTCTGGTATGGCGACTATTATGGCGTGATGGCCATGCTCGTGAACACCGATCTGGTCTCCAAGGTCCCAGCTGATTGGGCCGACCTGACCGATCCAGAATATTCCAACGCTGTCGCTCTGGCTGGCGATCCACGTGCCTCCGCTCAGGCCATCCAGTCGGTTTATGCCGCTGGTATCGCCAAGACCGGTAAGGACGAAGGCGCTGCCGAGGCAGGTCTGGAATTCTTCGCCGAGGTCAACAAGGCCGGCAATTTCGTTCCAGTCATCGGCAAGGCCGCTTCCGTTGCTCAGGGCACCACTCCGATCCTAATCGCCTGGGACTATAACCTGCTCGCATGGCGCGACAGCTTCGCCGGCAACCCAGCCGCCGAAATCGTCGTTCCAGAAACTGGCGTTGTCGCTGGCGTTTACGTCCAGGCCATCTCGGCTCACGCTCCCCACCCAAATGCCGCCAAGCTCTGGATGGAATACCTCTATTCGGACGAAGGTCAGCTCGGCTGGCTCAAGGGCTATTGCCACCCGATCCGCTTCAACGCGCTTGCCGATGCCGGCAAGATTCCACAGGAAATGCTCGACGCCCTGCCACCAGCTGAAGCTTACGCCAAGGCCGTGTTCCCAAGCATCGAGCAGCAGAACGCTGCCAAGGCCACCATCACCGGCCAGTGGGACGCCGTTGTCGGCGCCAACGTTGCCGAGTAAAGCTGCTGCATGACTAAACCAGCCACGACCGCTTCAACAGACCTCATCCTGAGCCTGTCGAAGCAAGAGGTCGTGGCTGGATCTCGTTCCTGTGTGCCACGACCTCGTGGTTTGACAGGCTCACCATGAGGTCTACTGAGGCCCCTCGATGACCGACGCCACCGCATCCCCTCGCCCGGCTCGCCGCCTCTCGCTTGAGTGGTTGGGCGTCGCACCGTTCATCATCTTTGCGGTGATGTTCCTCATCCTGCCCACGCTCTATCTCGTCGGCGCGGCCTTTATTGGCCGCGACGGGCAGTTCACCTTCGACAATATCATGGGTCTGTTCACCGACCAGATCATGGCCGCCTACTGGATTTCGATCCGCATCTCGGGCGCCTCCGCCATTCTCGGCGCGCTGATCGGTCTGGCCATTACCCTCGCTATCATTCGTGGCCGACTGCCTTCGGGCCTGCGCTCCGCCGTCATGACCTTTTCGGGCGTGGCGTCCAATTTCGCCGGCGTGCCGCTTGCTTTCGCCTTCATCTCGACACTCGGCCGGCTCGGCCTCGTCACCGTCATCCTCAAGTTCATCGGCGTCGACCTCTACAAGTCCGGCTTTAACCTCCTGAGCTTTTGGGGCCTGACCATCACCTATCTCTACTTCCAGATTCCGTTGATGATCCTGATCATCGCCCCGGCGGTCGATGGCCTCAAGAAAGAGTGGAGCGAAGCCGCCGCCATTCTGGGTGCCTCGCCCTGGCAGTTCTGGCGCTATGTCGGCTTCCCAATTCTGTGGCCGAGCTTTCTCGGCACGCTGTCGCTGCTGTTCGCCAATGCCTTTGGCGCCATCGCCACCGCCTATGCGCTGACCGGTTCCTCGCTCAACATCGTGCCCATCCTGCTCTATGCGCAGATACGCGGCGATGCGCTGCAAAACCCTGGCCTCGGCGCAGCGCTTGCTCTGGGCATGATCCTGATCACCGCCTTTGCCAACATCATCTACCTGGTGATTTCGGCCCGTGCCGAGAGGTGGATGAAATGAAGTCCAACCGGTTCTGGGCCTGGGTCGTCTTCCTTGTCGGCGCGTCCTATTTCATCATTCCGCTTGTCGCCACCTTCGAGTTCTCGCTCAAGATGCGGCGCGGCTATTATAGCTTTGACAGCTACGCCTCGGTCTTTGCCGATCCCAACTTCCAGGCGACCTTCCTCTATTCCACCATTATCGGCCTATGCTCGATCATCGTGGGCGTGCTGGTCGTCGTTCCGGCGGTCTATTTCGTTCGTCTCAGGGTACCAAAGCTCAAGCCATTTGTAGAGTTCATCACCCTGATGCCGCTCATCATCCCGGCCATCGTGCTGGTCTATGGCTACATCCGGCTCTACAATTCAAGCTCGATCATTCCCTTCACCGGCAGCGCGCTCGGCACCGATATCCTGCTGACCTGCGCCTATGTGACCCTTGCCCTGCCCTATATGTATCGGGCCGTGGATACCGGCATGCGCACGATCGACGTGCAGACGCTGACCGAAGCCGCCCAGATCGCTGGTGCCAACACCGCCCAGATCATCGGCCAGATCATCCTGCCCAACATCCTTGTGGCGGTGCTCTCCGGCGCCTTCCTGACCTTTGCGATTGTCATTGGCGAGTTCACCATCGCCAGCCTGCTCAACAGGCCCGCATTCGGTCCATACCTGCAAAACATTGGCGCCAACCGCGCTTATGAGCCAGCAGCGCTGGCCATCATTTCTTTCATCATCACCTGGGGTGCCATGGGCATGATCAATGTCATCGGGCGCTTTGCCCCACGCACTTCCGCCCGGACCGACTGACCATGGCATTTCTCAACGTCCAGAACCTCACCAAGTCCTTCGGCACCAATACCGTGGTGAAAGGCGTCAGCTTTTCCTTCGACAAGGGTGAGTTCATCTCCCTGCTCGGCCCATCGGGCTGCGGCAAGACCACGATCCTGCGCATGATCGCGGGGTTTGAAAACCCCACCTCGGGGTCCATCCAGGTCGATGGCCAGGACATCACCCACCTCAAGCCAAACCAGCGTCAGCTCGGCATGGTGTTTCAGGCCTATGCCCTGTTCCCCAATCTCACGGTTGGCGACAATATCGGCTTTGGCCTCAAGATCGCCGGCATGCCCGCCGACCAGCGCCGCGCCCGCGTCGAGGAAATGCTCAAGCTGATCGGCCTGCCCGGCTTTGAGAAGCGCTACCCTTACGAAATGAGCGGCGGCCAGCAACAGCGCGTCGCCCTCGCCCGCGCCATCGCCCCCAAGCCGCGTCTTCTGCTGCTCGATGAGCCTCTGTCCGCCCTCGACGCCAAAATCCGCGTCAGCCTGCGCGAACAAATCCGCGCCATCCAGCTCGATCTGGGCATCACCACCGTGTTCGTCACCCACGATCAGGAAGAGGCGCTGTCCATCTCCGACCGCGTCGTGGTGATGAATGCCGGCAATATCGAGCAGCTTGGCTCGCCGCACGAAATCTACAACCAGCCCGCGACCCGCTTCGTTGCCAGCTTCGTCGGTCAGCTCAACAATATCGAAGTCAACGTCATCGACCCCGCCACCCGCTCGGTCTCCGTCGACGGCCAGACCATCACGGTCGCCAATCTGCCGCCCGACGCTAAGGCCAATGCCACGAGCCTGCTGACCCTGCGCCCCGAAGTGCTCTCGGTCGGCCCTCGCGATGGTAATGACATCACGCTGACCGGCACCATTGCCGACGTCACCTTCCTCGGCTCGGTCATCCGCCTGCGCGTCGCGCTCGGCAAGAACGTCGTCAGCCTCGACACCTTCAACGACCAGCGCACGCCCCCGCCCAACCGCGGCGAGCCCGTCACCATCAGCCTCGCCAGCAAGGACTTGCTGGTTCTGCAGAACTGATACTAGGCCCTCGGACCTGATCCGGGGGCGCCAAACGCCCAGCGGAAATCGTTCTCGAACGCGCGATAGACCCGCGCCTGACCGGCCTCGCTCATATGGTCGTCATCGCTGAACAACAGCACCTGCCCGTCATAGGGCCGGCACATCGTCGCGTCGCAAAACACGTCCAACGGATCAACGAACCGCACCTCTGGAAAAGCCGACAGCGCCTCCTTGAGCCACGCCACCACATTGGCCCGCCTTGCCTCCACCACGGCTCGTGGCAGCGCACAATTGGCATCCCGGCTCAGATGCATCGCATCGGCCCGGGTCACACATTCCGGCACCCGCCGCAGCCATTCCGGCGTCGGCCCCTGCACCAATATGCGCTTTACGCCCGCCGCTTCCAGCGCTGCGATGCTGTTGCGCAGCCCCTCGATGTAGAGTGCCTTCTGCTGATCGCTCGCGACGTCCTGCCCCGGCTCCGCCAGCGCCCAACCGTCCTCGCCGCCAACCCTTTGATCAGGATTGTTATTATAGGCCGCCCACCGCGCCGCCAGAATGGCAAACTGCGCTTTGTAGTGCCCGCTGCTGATCGCCGCGATGCCGTCCAGTTTGATCTTGTCGCAGCCTTCCGGGTAGCCGTTGAGAATATCGACACCCAGGATCGGCGCACACCGATTGCCCCCGATACTGGCAATCTGCGCCCCATAACGATGCGCAATCGTATTGAACAACAGCCGCTCGATCTGCGAATGCGAGTCGCCGAACAACACACCCAGCTGCGCCTCGACCTCAATCGGGCAGGTGTCGTTCGGATCGCTCAGATTGAGCCGGCACAGATCCCCAGCATGCAAAATGCTGTCGGTTCGCTGATAGGTCCCAAGCTGTGGCGGCGTGACGAAATTGGCAAAACCAAACCCGCTCACCGCCACCGCCGCGCAGGCCGCAACGCCGACCAGCACTGGCCGCCAATCCATCTGCACGCGCGTCCGCTGCCGCCATTCGCGGATCGGCCGCTCGATCCAAAGATGCGTGCCGATGGCGAGCACGAACGACAGCGCCCCCATCGCCACGTCCCACACCATCACCTTCTCGCCGAAATTATAGACCCGCATGAAGGCCAGCAGCGGCCAGTGCCACAAATACCAGGCGTACGAAATCAGCCCGATCCACATCATCGGCCGCCATGTCAGGCCGCGCACGACGAGTCCCGCCGGATGCGCCACGCCGCCCGCGATCAATAGCGCCGCGCCCAGGGCCGGGATGACTGCCCAGAACGACGGAAACGGCGTCGCCGCCGTGAACAGCGCCACCGCTCCGAGGATCATTGCCAATCCCACCGCCGTCAGCGCCGAGATCACCGGCTTGGGCAGCCGCAGCAGATAGGGCACCGCACACCCCACCGCCCCACCGGCAATGAATTCCCAGGCCCGCAGCGGCATCAGATAAAACGCATAATTGGTGCTGTCGCCCGTCCCGGTCCAATAGACGCACAGCGCCAGCGACACGACGAACAACACAGCCGAAACGCCGATCCGCAGCGCCTGCCCGCCCATCCGGCGCGACACCCACCACAGCCCGCCAATCAGCAGCGGCGCGACGACATAAAACTGTTCCTCCACCGCCAGCGACCACAGATGCTGCAGCGGCTTGAGGTCAGCGGACGCATCAAAATACCCGCCCTGCCCGACAAACAGCTGGTTCACCACCATGCCCGCCGACCAGATCACCTGATCGCTGAAATCCTTGAACTCGCCCGGCATTACCAAAACGCACGGCGCGATCACGAGGCTGACGACGATCACCAGCAGGTACGGCGGCAAAATCCGCAGCGCCCGCCGCGCCCAGAACCCGGCCATGGAAAACCGGCCACGCTCGAACCCGACCACGATCTGGCTGATGATCAGGTAGCCAGAGATGACGAAAAACACGTCGACGCCGACAAATCCGCCCGGCACCCCGGGCAGGCCGACATGGTACAGCACCACCGCCAAAATCGAGATGGCGCGCAGCCCATCGACAAAGGGCTGATAGGCAAGCGCCTCGCTCTTGCTACGCGCGACGGCCGTGGCCTCATGCAAATTCATCGGTCGGTTCCTGCAGGCCCCATGGTGTTACCGGCTTCAACGTCGCCCGGCAATCGCGCCCCGGCAGGCGAGCCATGCGCCAAAGCATGGAACCAAATTCGCCGCGAAGTGAACCACGCGCTATTTGACCTTGCCCGCCTTGCGCGCCATTGTGCGGCAGCGCCACCAGGCGCCTTGCTGGAGCATTGATTTGCATAATCCCTTCGTCACCACCGAATGGCTCGCCGCTCATTTGAGCGATCCAAACCTTGTCGTCCTTGATGGCAGCTGGCACATGCCAAATGCGGCGCGCAACGCGCAGGCCGAATATCTGGCGGGTCACATTCCGGGCGCCGTGTTCTTCGATATCGACGGCGTGGCCGATACCAGCACTGATCTGCCCCACATGCTCCCCTCGCCCAATGACTTCGCCCGCATGGTCGGCGCGCTGGGCATTTCCGACAGCATGACAATCGTCATTTATGACGAGCTCGGCCTGTTCTCAGCGCCCCGCGTCTGGTGGACCTTCCTTACCATGGGCGCCCGCGATGTGCGTATCCTCGCCGGTGGCGGTCCCAAATGGCGCACCGAGCGTCGCCCCACCGAAGTGGGCCTCGTCTCGCGCGCGCCACAGGTGTTCCAGACCAGCTTTGATCCAAAACGCGTCGCCCATTTCGAAACCGTGCGCGACCGCAGCCGTGATGGTGCCTCCCAAATCGCAGACGCGCGCCCGGCGCCGCGTTTCCACGCCGAAGTGCCCGAGCCCCGCGCCGGCCTGCGCGCCGGCCACATTCCCAACAGCCTCAATGTCCCGGTCAGCCTTTTGACTGACAATGGCCTGCTCAAGCCCGCCGCCGAACTCACCCAGCTGTTCGCCGATCGTGGCCTCGACCTGTCCAAGCCCATCATCACCTCCTGCGGCTCAGGCATCACCGCCTCGACGCTGGCGCTCGCGCTCAATGTGGCCGGGGCCGAAAAGGTCGCAGTCTACGATGGCTCATGGACCGAATGGGGTGGCCGCAAGGACGCTGAAGTCGTGTCCTAGGGTCATCACGACCTTACGTCTTTGTAATGTGTCGGCCCGTTTGTAATGTGTCATCCGGGATCGGGCTGCTAAGGTTGGGCAATATTCGCCGCTTCGTCGGTACCTTTTCTTTGCCCATCCGAGGTTTAGCGTTTGATCCGGCAACTCCTGGCGTCTCTCATTGTTCTGGTCGTGGCGGCTCTCGCCTGGGTGTTTTTCGTCCCCGGCTCAGCAGCCATTCTCGGCGGCTACGGTATCCACCTGCCCTTCGGCCCCTCAGCCGATGAACGCCCCACCGCCTCTGGCGGTCCGGGTGGCGGCCAAAGTGGTCGCCCCGGCGGCTTTGCCGGGCGCCAGACCAATGTCGTCACCACCCCGGTGACGCTCGCCACCATCAACGACACGCTCTCGGCCATCGGCGAAGGCACCGCCACCCGTTCGGTCACTGTCACCTCCCCAGCCGGCGGCAATCTCGCCGAAGTACTGGTGCGCCCCGGTCAGATCGTGGCTGCTGGTGATGTCATCGCCCGCCTCGATGCCGAAGCCGAACAGATCGCATTCGACCGCGCCCAGCTCGCCGCCAATGATGCCAATACCACCCTCACCCGCACCGAGGGTCTGGCCAGCTCGAGCATCGTCGCCACCACCGCGCTGACCGCCGCCCAACTGGCCGCCGCCAATGCCGATCTCGAGCTGCGCAACGCCTCCGTCGCCCTGTCGCGCCGCACCATCACCAGCCCCATTGCCGGCACCATCGGCCTGCTTCAGGTGACGCCAGGCAACTACGTCGCGCCGCAAACCACGGTTACCACCGTCGACGACACCTCGGCGCTACTGGTTAATTTCTGGGTGCCCGAGCGCTACGCGGCCTCCATTGCCCTTGGCGAAGATGTCAGCGTCCGCGCCGTCGCCCTGCCCGGCCGCGATTTCCAAGGCCAGATCAGCGCCATCGACAACCGCATCGACCCAGCCAGCCGCACGCTTCAGGTCCAGGCCGAAATCCCCAATGACGACCGCGCTTTGCGCGCTGGCATGTCCTTTTCGGTCTCGCTCAGCTTCCCCGGCGAACAATATCCAACGGTCAATCCGCTGGCCATTCTCTGGTCAGCCCAAGGCTCCTATGTCTGGAAATACGATGCCGGCAAAGCCCGCCGCGTCATGGCCGAAATCATCCAGCGCAACAGCGACGGCGTCCTCGTGCGCGCCGAACTCACCCCGAGCGACGCCATCATCACCGAAGGCATTTTGCAGCTGACGGAAGGCGCAGACGTCACCTTGCTCGAAGGACCGGACGGAACCACGGCAACGGCCCAGGCCACCCAGCCCTAGGAGACCCAGCATGTCGATTGCCCAGAAGAACGAACGCGGCGGCACTCTGGCGGCGCTCTTCGTGCGGCGGCCCGTGCTGGCAGCTGTGATCAATGCCATGATCGTGGTCGCGGGGCTTGCGGCGCTGCTTGGCGTTGAAGTGCGCGAACTCCCCAGCGTCGAACAGCCGGTGCTGTCGATCTCGACCACCTTTACCGGCGCGGCCGCCGAAACGGTCGACCGCGAAGTCACCGCCGTGGTCGAAGGCGCCGTCGCCCGCGTTCAGGGCGTCACCGGCATTTCGTCCAGTTCCTCGACCAATAACAGCCGCGTCACGCTGGAATTTTCCACCAGCACCAATCTCGATATCGCCACCTCCGACGTGCGCGATGCGCTCAGCCGCATCACCCGCAGCCTGCCCAACGGCGTCGAAGCGCCCACCATTTTCAAGGCCGATAGCGACGCCCAGCCAGTCATGCAGCTGGCCGTCACCTCCAACACAATGTCGGTCGCAGCCCTCAGCGATCTGGTCGAAACCGTCATCGCCGAACGCCTCGGCGCCGTCGAAGGCGTGGCCGAAGTGCAGGTCTATGGCACGCGCGATACCGCGTTCGAGGTGGACGTCGACCAGCTCAAACTGGCTAGCCTCGGTCTGACCGTCGCCGACATCCGCAACGCCCTGTCCACCATTGCCTTCGACACCCCAGCCGGTTCGATCAATGGCCCCAACCAGAACATTTCGGTCCGCGCCATCTCCGAAGTCACCACGCCCAAGGACTTCGAAGACATCATCATCAACGGCCACACCCGTCTCGGCGATGTGGCGACCGTGGTGTTCGATGCCGCCGCCAGCACCTCATCGCTGCGCTCCGATGGCAAGCCCGGCATTGGCCTCGGCATCGTCCGTCAGGCGCAGTCCAACACCATCGAGATTTCCGAAGGCATCCACGCCGCCGTCGAAACCCTCAACGAAACCCTGCCCGCCGGCGTTTCGATCAACGTCTCCAGCGACGATGCCGTCTTCATCGACGGCGCTCTGCATGAAGTGCAGATCGCGCTTATCGTCTCGCTGGTCGTCGTCGTCGCCATCATCTTCATGTTCCTGCTCGATTGGCGCGCCACCATCGTGCCGGCGCTCTCCATGCCCATCGCCCTGCTCGGCGCCGTCGCGGGCATTTATCTCGCGGGCTTTTCGCTCAACATCATCACCCTGCTGGCGCTGGTGCTCGCCACCGGCCTCGTGGTCGATGACGCTATCGTGGTGCTCGAAAACATCGTCCGCCGCAAAGCCTTGGGCGCCGGCCCCCGCGCCGCCGCCGTGCTCGGCACGCAGGAAGTGTTCTTCGCCGTCGTCGCCACCACGCTGACGCTGGCCGCTGTGTTCATCCCGCTCTCCTTCCTCGGCGGCCAGTCCGGTCGCCTGTTCCGCGAATTCGGCTTCACCCTCGCCATCGCGGTCCTGCTCTCATCCGTCGTCGCGCTGTCGATGGGCCCGATGATCGCCTCGCGCTTTCTCAAGCCGCACAAGGAAGGCCATCAGGGCGGCCCGCTCGGCGCCTTCGGCCGCTGGCTCTCGGCCCTCTATCGCCGCACGCTCCACATCGCCCTGCGCAACCCCTTCGTCGTGGTGCTGGTCGCGGTGCTCTTCGCCGGCTCGTCCTATTTCGTCTATGGCAATCTCCGACAGGAAATCACCCCGCCCGAAGACCGTTCGCAGATTTCCCTGCGCATCATGGCGCCCAACACCGTCAGCCTCGACTATGTCCGCACCCGCCTGACCCAGGTCGAATCCATGCTGCAGCCCTTCGTCGATAGCGGCGAGGTCAAATCCATCTTCGTGCTGTCCGGCTGGGGCAGCGGCGGTTCGCTCACTCTCACCCTTGCCTCCTGGGGCGAACGCGAGCGCAGCCAGCAGCAGATCGCCGCCGACATCACCGCCCTGATGGCGCAGGTGCCCGGCGTCCGCTCCTCCATCGGTCAGGGCAATAGCCTCGGCATTCGCGGCGGCGGCTCGGGCCTTCAGTTCGCGGTGGTCGGCTCCGACTACACCGTGCTCGCCGACACCGCCCAGTCGATCTCGGAAATGCTCGAAGCCGACGGCCGCTTCGGTCGCGTCACCGTCAATTTCGACACCACCCAGCCACAGTTGACGCTCACCGTCGACCGCGCCAAGGCCGATGCTTTGGGCATCGACATCAATGGCCTCGCCACCACCATGCAGGCCATGATCGATGGCAGCGACGTCGGCAACGTCTTCATCAACGACAAGAGCTACACCGTCCGCATGGTCTCGACCGCCAATCCGGTCAACGACCCGCGCGATCTGGAATCCCTCTTCGTGCGCACCGGCGATGGCCGCTACGTGCCCATGTCCACTATCGCCACCATCGTTGAATCCGCCGTGCCGCCCTCGCTCCGCCGCGAACAGCAACGCCGCGCCGTCCCGGTCACCGCCAGCCTTGATGGCGGCATGGCACTCGGCGACGCCTATTACCAGATGCTCGAAATGGCCCGCCCCATCCTGCCCGAAGGCGTCTCGATCATTCCTCTCGCCGAAGCCAAGACCCTCGGCGAATCAAGCAGCGCTCTGTTCGCCACCTTCGGCTTTGCGCTGGTCATTATCCTGCTCGTGCTCGCCGCCCAGTTCGAAAGCCTGTGGAGCGCCGTCATCGTCATGACCACCGTGCCCTTCGGCATCGCGGCGGCGCTCTATGCACTCATGGTCACGGGAGGCAGTCTCAACATCTTCAGCCAGATTGGGCTGGTGCTCGTCGTGGGCATCATGGCCAAGAACGGCATCCTGATCGTCGAGTTCGCCAATCAGTTGCGCGATCGCGGCATGTCGGTCGCCGAAGCCATCGAGGAAGCCTCCAACATTCGCCTGCGCCCGGTGATGATGACCATGATCGCCACCATTCTGGGCGGCATGCCGCTGGTCCTCGCCAGCGGCGCCGGCGCCGAAGCGCGCACGGCTCTCGGCTGGGTCATCGTCGGCGGCCTCAGCTTTGCCGCCATTTCGACGCTCTACCTCACTCCCGTCGCCTACCTTCTGCTGGCCCGCTTCAGTAAGCCCAAGGCCGAAGAAGAAGCCCGCCTCGAACGCGAACTCGACGACGCCAACGGACTGGTCGAACCCGCGGAATAGCCGCGCTCAATCGGCCTCTCTTCGCCCTGCGAAAACAATGGTCAGCGCGAGCAGCATCAGCACGCCCGCCACGCCAAAGGTCAGCCCCATCCCCTTGGCAACGGCGGCCGAGCTGGCGCGCGCCAGCTCCCCACCACCCACGCCATAGGCAAACACCGCACCCATCGCCGACGCCCCCACGATCAGCCCCGCATTGCGCGACATGCCCAACAGGCCTGACGCCACGCCCCGGCGATCCTTGGCAACATCGGTCATCACCACCGTATTATTGGACGCCTGAAACAGCTGATATCCCGGCGTCAAAACAGCGACCGCCACGACATATCCCGGCACACCAAGGAGGTTCGGCAACACCGCCAGCAGGAACGCCCCGCCCGCCATCAACATCAGCCCATAGACCAGCAATCGCCCGGCGCCCCAGCGGTCCACCGCCCACCCAGACGGCAACCCGCTGGCAATCGAAATCGCGGGCCCCACTGTCATCACCAGCCCGACTGCAATACTGTCCAGCCCCAGACCGAGCCCGAGATAAAACGGCCCCACCACCAGCGTCGTCATTATCACCGCAGCCACCAGCACGTTGATGATGAGGTTGGGCGCCAGCTTCCGGTCCAGCAGCATCGCAAGGTCGAACGCCGACACCCCACCTCGCGCCTCATCGCGCCGCACATAGACAAGCG
Organism: Devosia sp. 2618; assembly: GCF_040546815.1. Lineage (NCBI taxonomy): Bacteria > Pseudomonadati > Pseudomonadota > Alphaproteobacteria > Hyphomicrobiales > Devosiaceae > Devosia > Devosia sp. 2618. Next base: position 499,605 of record NZ_JBEPOO010000001.1, on the reverse strand, counting down.
CCAACCCCAGCGCCGCCAAAGCGGGCAGCACCTGAACCAGAAAAATACTGCGCCAACCCAGCGTCGCAATCAGTACGCCACCCAGCGCTGGACCAAGCGCCGTCCCCAGTGCCGAAACCGTGCCTAGCGTCCCCATAGCCCTCCCGACGCGCCCGTCACTGGCCATCTGCCGCATCAGCGCCATGGCCAGCGTCATCATGAACGCCGCGCCAATTCCCTGCAGCGCCCGCGCCGCCACCAGAAACCACAACCCCGGCGCCAACCCGCACAACAACGACGCAAACGCAAACAGCGCCACGCCCATCAGATACATGGGCCTGAGCCCAAACACGTCGCCCAGCCGCCCAACGACAGCCACCGAAAGCGTCAACGCCGCGAGATAGGCGATCACCACCCATTGCACCGCAGCGAAAGGCGCCGAAAACGTTTCGGCCAGCGTCGGCAGCGCAATATTGGCAATGCTGGTGCCCACAGTTGCCAGCATCGTCGCCAATGACAGGGCGATAAACGCGCTTGTACTGGACCTATTCTCAATCGACGCGCCGATGCTCGCCATAACCGCTGCCTCTTGCCTGAACCCGTGATGCAAGGCAGTGTACAAGTTCAAGTCAACTTGAGGTCAAGCATGAGTTTTCTCGATATCGGCGAAGTCACGCAGCGGACGGGACTGTCCCCTTCCGCGCTGCGCTATTATGAAGAAATCGGCCTGATATCGGCCGCCGCGCGGCATGGCCTGCGCCGTCAGTTTTCGTCCGACGTTCTGGTGCAGCTCAAGTTCATCGCGCTGGGAAAATCGGCCGGTTTCTCGCTCGAAGAAATCGCCGGCATGGTCGGCAAGAAAGGCACGTCCGACCTGCCGCGCGATGTCCTGCGCAGCAAGGCCGACGACCTCGATAATCAGATCGTGGAACTGACCAAGCTGAGCGACACCCTGCGCCACATCGCCGATTGCTCGGCCCCGTCGCACATGGAATGCCCCACCTTTCGGCGGCTGCTCGATGGTGCGGTCAAGCCAAAAGCCAGACGCACCAAAAAGCAGCCACCGAACAGGCAATAGTCTTAGAAGACGAGCGACAGGCCCGCGCCAAACACCGTGCCGAATTCGTCCGTGCCGTCGCTGCCGGTACGATGAATGAGGCTGACGGCCGCGTCGATGAACGTGTTGGGCAGGATCTGGTACTCAGCGTTCACACCAATGCTGGTTTCCCGATAGCTCACGCCCGCAAGGTCGTAACCATCGCCCGACAGTTCGGCCATCACCACGAATTCGTCGGTGATCAGCTTGGAAACGCCGATACCGGCACCCCAGCCGTCACCGCCGTTCAGCGAGGCGAACTCGTATTGTGCAGCAGCGCCGAAAATCCAGTCTTCCCAGCCGACATTAACGCCGGCTTGAACAGTCACGGGCAGGTTCTGGCCGGACGGCAAGCCGCCATTGACGCTCAGCGCCGCATCGACGCCAAAGCTGGCAGCGATGTCGATTCCGCCTTCGGTGGTTGCAGCATAGGTCAGGGCCGCCGAGGCCGAGCCATCGACTTCACCATTGACGGTCTGGTCCGTCAGATCGCGCGAGGCAGATAGCTGTACGCCAAAGCCGTTGAACTCAGGCGTCACATAAAGAATGGTCTTGCCACCATAGCCACCGCAGGTGCCAAAGGTCAGATAGTCCTCGGTGCCAAAATGGCTTGTGCCACCTGTTGGTTGAATGCAGGCATTGCTCAATGCTGCGTCGGCATCCCAAAGATGGATTTCGCCAACAGCATCGTTGATCCCGTAAAACTCGATGCCAGGCTGTTCGATTGTATGAGAATTGGCATCGTAGTCGTGGATCAGACCGCCCCACGCATCGACGCCCAGCAGCCAGTCACCAAGCTGCCCCTCGATCACGATATCGAGCTCGTGGGTGCTGAGCGCATTGCCCTTGTTGTCGAAGACCACGTAGTTGTCGATCGTCAGCGTGATCGGCTTGTAGGTGGGCAGCTCTTGCGCCTCAGCCTTTGGTTCAGCCGCCTTGGGCGTAAGATCCTGCGCGAAGGCCGCCCCCATCAGAAGGGTAAGAGACAGCGCAGTAAGCCCGGTCGTTGTCAGAATCTTCGTCAAATCACTAGCCCCCAGATTGGCCCCATCTAGCGCCCGTCAGTTATGGTCGACAAGCCCAGATTTCGCCACAATTGGGAAATGTCACAACCGCCGCAGCCAGGGCTTTCGCCCCCGTCGCAAGGCCCAGACGATCACAAATGCTGCACCGACCCTCGCGCAGTTATTGTTGATCTTTCCAAAGTTGCTTCTACGCTGCATTGATAGAAGTCACGCTGCCAGACTCGGACAGCACAAGCAGGCGACGAATGCATCCCGTCCAAATATTTGAGCTGATATTTGCCCTCCTCGCCGCAATCCTGTTGCTGCATTGGGCGGCGGAGCGACTGCGCCTGCCGCCGGCGGTTGCCCTGCTTGTCGGCGGCGGTGCACTGGCCTTCATCCCGGGCCTGCCCATTTTCGAGCTCGACCCGGAACTGGCGCTGGTGCTGTTCCTGCCGCCGCTGCTGATGGCCAGTGCCTATTCCACCGCTCTCACGCTGTTTCGCCGCCACATCATCGGCATCCTGTCGCTTGCCATCGGCGCGGTGATTTTCACGACGCTGGTGGTGGGCCTTGTGCTGCATTTGCTGGTGCCCGCTTTGCCTTGGGCCGCCTGCTTTGCCCTCGGCGCCATTGTCTCGCCGCCCGATGCGGTCTCGGCCCGTGCCGTGCTGCAGCGCGTCCACCTGCCCCGCCGCCTCACCACCCTGCTCGAAGGCGAGTCCCTGATCAATGACGCGACCGGTCTGGTGCTGTTCCGCTTTGCCGTTGTCGCCACGCTTACCAGTGCTTTCGATGCCTGGCAGGCCAGTTTCAGCTTCGCCATTCTGTCCTTTGGCGGCATCGCGGTCGGCTGCGCCATTGGCGCGCTCTGCCTGCTGCTCATTCACAAGCTGCGCGACAGCACATTGATCGTCATCACCACCACCATGATGTGCTGGGCCGCCTATCTTGCGGGCGAAGCCGTGCAGGTGTCCGGCGTCATCTCCACCGTCACCTTCGGCCTCGTTTATAGCTGGTTCCAGCATGGCGTTATCAGCGCTCAGGTCCGCAATCGCGAGCTCGAACTCTGGACCCTGATCATCTTCGTCTTCGAGGCCATGGTTTTCGTGCTGATCGGCTTTTCGCTGCGCGGCGTGCTCGACCGCGTTGGCGGCATCGATGTCGTGGTCGCCACCATGACCGTGCCGGTCCTAGGCGTTGTCGCCGCAGTCATCGTCGCCCGTTTCGCCTGGGTCTATGGCAGCAACCTCATCATCGCTCTGCTCAAAAAGATCGGCCTGTCCAAGGAAGAACCGCTCGAACCGCGCGCCGCCGGCGTGCTCAGTTGGGCCGGCATGCGCGGGGTGGTTACGCTCGCCGTCGCGCTCACCCTGCCGCAACACATGCCCGGCCGAGACCTCATGCTGGTCATCGCCTTTGCCGTCATTCTGGTGACGGTGCTGGTGCAAGGCACCAGCCTTGGTTTCATCATCAAGCTGGCCAAGTTGGAAGACCGCGATCCACCGCCGCGCCTCAATCGCCTCGGCGCCGAACGCGCCATCGCCCAGGCCCAGTTCGCCGCCGTGGAGGCCAATGCCTATGGACCGGACGGCACGCTGATCCACCCCATGCTGCTCGAACGCTATAGCCGCCGCGCCAAACAGGGCGGAGAGCAGCAGGAACGCACGCAGGACATGGCCGACGGCATCAATGCCCATTTCGATCTGGTCGTCACCGCCATCGCCGCCGGCCGCGCTGAGCTCATCCGCCTGCACCGCGCCGGCGACATCAGCAACGAATCCCTCCACAGCCTCGAACGCGACCTGGACCTGCAAGAACTCACCGCCGCCTCTGCCCGCATCATTTAGTCGATAGGATGTGCTGGCCCCTTCCGAGGCCAGCGCCTTTCGCTCTCAGGCTGGAGCGACCTTCGGCGCTATGCTCGCGCGCCACCAGATCAAACCGGTGAGCGCGAGCATCAACATATCGGCCACGGGCGCCGCGGCCCAGACGCCGGTTTCGCCCCAGATCAGGGGCAGCAGCAGCGTCAGCGGAATGCCGAACAGATAGGCACGGCCCAGCGACAGGATCGCGGCCTGCCGCACCTTGCCGGTGGCCTGCGCATAGCTGGCAAACATCATCACCGGACCGAAGGCGAAATAGGCCGCGAGATAAAGCGGCATGATCCGCGCCACCTCTGCCCCAACCAGGGCATCGGGCACAAACAGCCCGCCCAGCATGTCGCGTCCACCGATCAGCACGAGCTGCACCAGCAGCCCATAGCCAACGCTCACACCCAGAGCCAGGCGCAGTGTCTGCCGCGCCCGCTCCACCTGCCCCGCCCCCACCGTATTGCCGACGATGGCCTGCAGTGCCAGGCTCATGCCCATCAAAGGCAGGAACACGAACGTCATCAGGCGCATCACCACGCCATAGGCGGCGATGGTCACGTCGGGGTCAGACAGGTCCAGCCGCTGCAGCGTGAACAACACCGCAGCAGAGCTCAGGGCAATGCCGATGAAGTTGAGGCTTCGCGGCGCACCAAGGGCAAGCATTTCGCCCCAGGCCCGGTCGTAGCGCACCCCGACCATTGGCAACACGGCCTTGCCGCCCAGCCGATAGACCACAACCACGCCCAGCCCGAGCGCCTGCGCCAGTGCCGTGCCCCAGGCCGATCCCGCCACGCCAAAATCGAACACGCCGATCAGCAAGGCGTTGAACCCGATATTGGCCAGCGTCACCACGATGCCGGCAATGGCCATGAAGGCCACGCGCCCTTCGCTGCGCAAGGCATCGGCCTGCACCGATAACAGGAAGGCGAACGGCGCTGTGGCAAACGAGATGGCGAGGAACGTCCAGCCCATCTCTCCGAGATGGACGTTGCCGCCCGCCAGCCCGCTGACCACGTGGCTGCCAAAGCCAAAGAACACGACCATCGAGGCCACGGCGATGGCCACGGCCAACCCTTGTGCCGAGGCGAGGGTCTGTCGCGCCGCGCCCATGTCACGCGCTCCGATCTGCCGGCCCAATAGGCTGGCCATGCCAATGCCGACCATGGTGGTGAGCGCCACCAGCAACATCGAGATCGGAAACACCAGCGTCACCGCGCTCAGCGCATCGGCGCCCACAAAGGCACCCAGCAACATGGCGTCAACGACAGTCAGCAACCCGCTGACCATGGTCACGAGGATGATCGGCAGGCTGGTGCGGATGAAAACGGATCGGATCGATCCGCGTAGGAATGTATTGGTCGGCGCGCTCGCCGACGACGATTGGTCACTCATCAAAGTCTCCCATTGCGGGCACGTCGGAAGATGATGATGGGCGCTCGCACTGCCATCGCTCCAACTGCCCCGGGGGGAAATGGCGATAAGCTCAATCTCAGGACAGGGACTTCACCACGGGCGAAAACGCCATGCGAGCGGCCGGTTCCCTGTAAACCGGATACGCTCCTTAAGCCTGGCCCGTTTTGCCGTCAAGCCCATTGCCCGCCCGAAACCCGGTCAGCATCGCGACGAGGATCCTCGACAGTTGCGGGGTCACCTCGACCAGCGCATGGGCAAATTGCGGCTCGCGGCGAAACAGCGCCTGCACGTCCGGACCCGGCGTTGCCATCTGCCACAGCGCCCCCGCCATCGAGGTTGCCGTCGCCACCGTATCGAGCCCCTGCCGCTCGGTCAGGCCCAGCGCAGCCGCCAACGCGTCCCCGATGGCATGCACCTCGCCCAGCGCAATCGTCTTGAACGCCCGCACAGCCTCGATCGACACATTGCGTTCCAGATTAAGCGGCGCCTGCGCCAGCAGATCGCAAAAAAGCGGCCGCTCCAGCAGCGTCTCGGCCAGCAGCGCCGCAACCTGCTCGACACTGGGCCGCTCCAACGCGGCCAGGCCCTGCTGCAGCCGCACCGACCAGTCCCGCCAGCCCTCTGCCGTCAGCATCAGGAAAATCTGCTCGCGCGTTTCGAAATAGCGCAACAGCGCCGATTTATGCATGCCCACCGCCTCGGCCACATCGGTGAGCGTGATGGTGCGCACGCCGCGTTCGGCGCCAAGCGCCCGCGCCGCGTCAAGGATCGCGTCTTCGCGCACCTGCTTGGCTTCGGCGCTGCGCGCACGCTGGAATTCGGATGGAGGCATTATCGACTTTACAAAACAGTGTTGCGGTATTAATAAAACGCCGTATCGTTAATTGATATCTTAACGCATTGGACTTGGCAAAGATGGCACAGCAGGTTTGGTTTATCACTGGTTCTTCTCGCGGTTTCGGCCGTGAACTCGTTCGCTCCGCCCTTGCGGCGGGCGATTTCGTGGTCGCCACCGCGCGGCGGCCCGAACAACTCGCCGACCTGGTTGAGCAATATGGCGACCGCATCCTGCCCGTCGCGCTCGACGTCACCGATGCCGCCGCCGCGCAGCACGCCATTGAGGCCGCCGTCACGCGCTTCGGCCGCGTTGATGTCGTCGTCAACAATGCCGGCTACGCCAACGTCTTCCCGATTGAAACCGGCCCCGAAGCTGATTTCCGCGCGCAGTTCGAAACCAATTTCTGGGGCGTCTACAACGTCTCCAGGGCCGCCGTCACCGCCATGCGCAAGCAGGGCCACGGCACCATCGTTCAGTTTTCCTCGGTCGGTGGCCGCGTCGGCGGCAATCCGGGCATTGGCGCCTATCAGGCTGCCAAATTCGCGGTCGATGGTTTCAGCCGCGTTCTAGCGGTCGAAACCGCGCCTTTCGGTATCAAGGTTCTGGTCATCGAGCCAAGCGGCTTTGCCACCGACTGGGCCGGCTCCTCGATGAAGATCGAACCCGTCACCCCCGGCTACGAGGACACTGTCGGCGCTCTCGTCAAACTCTTTAGCTCCAGCAACGTCGTCGCTGCCGGCGATCCGGCGCGTGGCGCCGAAATCATCGTCAATGTCGTCAAGCGCGATACTCTGCCATCGCACCTGCTGCTGGGCGTCAACGCCGTCGATATGTCGCGCGCCTATTCCAACGGCCAACTCGCCGAGCTGGAAACCTGGGCTGGTGTCAGCAAATCCGCCGACACCAACCAGCCTTTCCCGCAGCCATTCCCTGCCGATGCAGCTGCAAAGTAGTATCTCACAAAACACCAAAGCCGCCGGTCACCCCGACGGCTTTGCGCTATCGATTATTCGACGACGACCACGGCGTCGACTTCAAACAACATCCCGTCCAGCGCCAGTCGCGGCACCGGCACCAGCGTCTGCGCCGGCAGCGCCGCGCCAAACATTTTGACCACCTGTTCGGTAAGCACGCCCAGCTTGGATGGATCATGATCCACCACATAGACCGTCAGCTTGATCACCTGGTTGGGCTTCGCCCCGACCCCATCGAGCGCCACTCCCAGATTGGCATAGGCCTGCGCCACCTGTGTCGCAAAGTCGGGCGATAGCACCCGATCGCTGCCCGCTCCGCCCTGCCCCGAAATATAGGCAATCCGGCTGCCGCCCGGTGCGATCACCACCTGGCTATAGCCAAACGCGGTCGGGTCAAACAGCCCCGGCGGATTGATGTTTAGCTCATTGGCCGATGCTGCGCTGCTTGCGATGGTCATGATGATCAGTCCTTTGATAAGATGCCTCAATGCACGTGACATGAGCTTTTTCCTGTCGCTGCTTTATGCTCTGAGGCTAGCAAGATGCTGTGGCCACCATGGTGTCAGCAGCGTTTGGCGATAGGGAGAAAAAGCGATGCGTCGGGCCGACCGCCTCCTGCAAATCGTTCAGGCGCTGCGCCGCCATCGCGGCCCGGTCACCGCACAGGCGCTGGCCGATGAACTCGAAGTGTCGCGCCGCACCATCTATCGCGACATGCTCGACCTGCAGGCCGGCCTCGTTCCCATCGAAGGCGAGGCCGGGGTGGGCTATGTCCTGCGCCCCGGCTACGATCTGCCGCCGCTGATGTTTACCGTCGAAGAAGTCGAAGCCATCGTGCTCGGCGCCCGCCTGGCCCGCGACCGGGGCGATGCCGGTCTCGCCCGGGCCGCCGACGATGTTCTTGCCAAGGTCGCCGCCGTCCTGCCGCCGCCGCTGGCCACGGTGATGGAACGCTCGGCTCTCCTCGTGCCATCTCGCACGGACGACGAAGCCGCCTTCGGCCAACATATGCCGGTGCTCCGCCGCGCCGTGCGCGAACGCACAAAACTCGCCATCGGCTATGCCAACACCTCCGGCGCGGTCACCGAGCGCGTCGTCTGGCCGCTGGCTTTGCTGTTTTTCTCCAACGTCACCTTGTTGGGCAGCTGGTGCGAACTGCGCTCCGCCTACCGCTTCTTCCGCACCGACCGCATCACAAGCCCCTGGGCCACCGGTCAGCGCTTCGACACCGGCAACGGCGCCATGCTCGACGCCCTGATGGAAAACGACTGCACCCAGTCCTGAGCCCCGTCGCTACTTCAGCCGATAGACCGAGACATGCGAGGTCGACGCAGCGGTAAACGTCGCCCCACTCCAGTCCGCGTGTCGGCTTTCCAGGTCAAACCCGGCCAACTGCCCCATCAAGTCCAGTTCGGATGGCCAGACATAGCGGTGCGGCGAACGGAACAGCGTCGCCGCCTCGCCATCGCCAAACCGGAAGTGATGCGATGTGACATGCTGGGCGACCACATCGAACGTATCGACCATCATGTACCCGTTCTCCATGCGCCCCACCATGGCCTGCGGCGCCGGCAAAACCTTGGGCAGTTCCGGCACCCAAAGTTCCACGACAAATCGCCCGCCCGGTGTCAGATGCCGCGCCGCATTGCGGAAACAGTCAATCTGCTCGCCCTGCGTCAGCACATTGGAAATGCCGTTGAACACCAGAAACACCAGCGAGAATTCGCCCGCAACACGCGCACTGGTCATATCGCCGATAACCACCGGGATCGTCGCTTCGTCCGCCCGTGTCCGCAATTGCACGACCATCGGCGGCGCAATCTCGACCCCCGCCACCGGCACGCCGCGCTCGCTCAGCGGCACCGCGACCCGGCCCGTGCCAATGGCAAGTTCGAGTGCCCGCCCCGACCCGGCCAGTTCCGCCAGCCGATCCACCATCGGTCCCAGCACCTCCGGCGCAAACATGCCGGTGCCCGGCGTGTCATAGCTTTCGGCGGCCTTGGTATCCCAGATGTCTTTGTGTTCCATCCCGACAGCCTATCCGCGCGCCCGGCGACTGTCGAATGTCACCGCCCCAAAACAAAAAAGCCGCCGGGTCACCCCGGCGGCTTTGTCATTCAAACCGGCGAAAATTATCCGCGGTTCTTGTTGTAGAGATCGAAGAACACAGCTGCCAGCAGCACCACGCCCTTGATCATCTGCTGCCAATCGATGTTGACGCCCATGATCGACATGCCGTTGTTCATCACACCCATGATGAACGCGCCGATCACGGCACCCGCCACCGCGCCCACGCCGCCCAGTGCCGAGGCACCGCCGATGAACACGGCCGCGATCACGTCGAGTTCGAGACCCTGACCAGCCTTTGGCGTCGCCGAGTTGAGGCGAGCCGCATAGATCATGCCGGCCAAAGCGGCCAGCGCGCCCATGATGGCGAAGACGTAAAACGTCATGCGTTCTGTCTTGATCCCCGACAGCGCTGCCGCCTTGAGGTTACCGCCCAGAGCATAGATGCGGCGACCAAAGGTCATGCGCTTGGTGATGAACACAAAGAGCGCGATCAGGATGCCCATCACGACCAGCACGTTTGGCAGGCCGCGATAGGATGCCAGCATGTAGCAGAAGAACAGCACGAGTGCCGCGATCACCACGTTCTTGGCGACGAACAGGCCAAACGGCTCGCTCTCGTAACCGCGTGCCTTGCGGCGGGCGCGACCACGGATCGACATGAACACCATGGCGACAATCGCGACGATGGCGATGACCATGGTCGTAGTGTGCAGCACGATTGGCTGTACGCCATCGCTGGCCGCAACCAGCGTCGTCGGCCCGATCACGTCGGGGATAAAGCCTGCCGACAGCAGCTGGAATTCAGCCGGGAATGGACCAACCGACTTACCGGCGAGAATGGCCAGCGACAGACCCTTGAAGATCAGCATGCCGGCCAGCGTCACGATGAAGGACGGGATCTTGTGATAGGCGATCAGGTATCCCTGTGCCGCCCCGATAATGGCGCCGACCACGATGCAGATCGCACCGGCGACAAACGGGTTGGCGAGGAACGCCAGCTCGGGCGGGAAGCGCCAGCCCACCATCAACATGGCGGCCAGAGCGCCGACGAACCCGGAGACCGAGCCGACGGACAGATCGATATGGCCGGCGACAATCACCAGCAGCATGCCCAGCGCCATCACGATGATGTAGCTGTTCTGCAGGATGATATTGGTCAGGTTCACCGGCTTGAACAGCACGCCGGCTGTAAAATACTGGAAAAACAGCATGATCAGGATCAGCGCCAGCAGCAGGCCATAGTCCCGCATATTGGCCTTGAGCGCGCCCCAGACACTGAGTTCCTGGACCTTGACCGGCTCGCCGGCAGTCGTGCCCGACGGGGCTGTTTCTATGGTCATGATGCCTTCCCTTCAGCGCGAACAATGGCGCGCATGATCTTTTCCTGGCTCGCTTCGCTGGTCGGCATTTCGCCCACGATGCGGCCTTCGTTCATTACGTAAACGCGGTCGGTGATGCCCAGCAGTTCCGGCATTTCCGAGGAAATGACGAGCACTGCTTTGCCCTGAGCCGCGAGCTGATTGATGATGGTGTAGATTTCGTACTTGGCGCCAACGTCGATACCGCGCGTCGGTTCATCCAGGATCAGCACGTCCGGATTGGAGAACAGCCACTTGCTGAGCACCACCTTCTGCTGGTTGCCGCCGCTGAGATTGCCCGTCACCTGATAGACGCTCGACGAGCGGATATTGGTTTTCTTGCGATACTCGTTGGCGACGTCCATTTCGTGCAGATCGTCGATCACCCCAACCTTGGAAATACCGGCAAGGTTGGCAATGGTCGTGTTGTGCTTGATGTGGTCGATCAGGTTCAGACCATAAGTCTTGCGATCTTCGGTGGCATAAGCCAGCCCCTGATCCACCGCGCGCCGCACGTTCGACGTGTCGACCTTTTTGCCGTGCACATAGACTTCGCCGCTGATTTTCTGGCCATAGGACTTGCCGAACACGCTCATCGCGAACTCGGTACGCCCCGACCCCATCAGCCCGGCAATGCCAACCACTTCACCCTGACGGATGTTGATGTTGACGTTGTTGATCACCTGCCGTTCGCGGTGCTGCGGGTGGAACACGTTCCAGTTCTTCACCTCAAACACCACTTCGCCGATCTTTGGCGTGCGGGGTGGATAGCGATCGTCCAGCGACCGGCCCACCATCAGCGTGATGATGCGGTCTTCGGAAATATCTTCCTTGTTCAGCGTCTCGATGCTGCGCCCGTCACGGATCACCGTGATGCGGTCGGCTACCTTGGAAATCTCGTTCAGCTTGTGGCTGATCAGGATCGAGGTAATGCCCTGCTTGCGGAATTCCATCAGCAGTTCGAGCAGCGCCGCACTGTCCTTTTCGGAGAGGCTGGCCGTGGGCTCATCGAGAATGAGCAGCTGCACCGACTTGCTCAGCGCCTTGGCGATTTCCACCAGCTGCTGCTTGCCGACGCCAATGTTGGTCACCAGCGTATCGGGGTCTTCGGTCAGGCCAACCATGCCCAGCAGCTTGCGCGCGCCGTCGCGGGTTTCATCCCAGTCGATCACGCCACCCTTGGCCTGTTCGTTGCCGAGAAAAATGTTCTCCGCGATCGACAGGAGCGGCACCAGAGCCAGCTCCTGATGGATGATCACGATGCCCTTGTGCTCGCTGTCGCGAATGGATTTGAAGTGCTGTTCTTCGCCCTTGTAGATGATCTGCCCATCATAAGAGCCAGCGGGATAAACCCCGCTCAACACTTTCATCAAGGTGGATTTGCCGGCGCCGTTCTCACCCACAATAGCGTGAATTTCGGCCTCGCGAACCGTCAGGTTCACGTCCGAAAGGGCTTTGACACCGGGGAAAGTCTTGGTGATGCCGCGCATCTCCAGAATGGTGTTGGTCATGCTGTACTCGCCTTTATGGGCGCTTTCACTGCCGAGTGTACCGTGAAATCAACCGGCTGGATGGCCGTGGGCCCCGCATGTCTGCGAGGCCCGTGCTCGATCAGAAATTACTTCAGATCGTCTGCAGAGATGTAACCCGAGTCAACAACCAGTTCCTTGTAGTTGTTGGCATCGACTTCGTATGGAGTCAGCAGCAGCGAAGGAACGACCTTGATGCCGTTGTTGTAGGTCTTGTTGTCGAGACCTTCTGGGGTGCCGCCAGCCAGCACGGTGTCAACCAGATCGGCAGTCACGCGGGCCAGTTCACGGGTGTCCTTGTAGACGGTCGAGTACTGCTCGCCGGCAATGATCGCCTTGATCGATGGGATTTCAGCGTCCTGGCCCGAGATGATTGGGTAAGCCAGACCGCCCGAACCGTAGCCGATGCCCTTGAGCGAGCTCAGGATACCGCGCGCCACGCCATCGTTTGGCGCCAGCACGGCATCAACGTGGCTGCCGTCCGAGTAGTTGGCCGAGAGCAGGTTGTCCATGCGGGCCTGTGCAGTTGCACCATCCCAACGGAGCGTACCGACCTTGTCCATGCCCAGCTGGCCCGACTTGACGACCAGGTCACCCTTGTCGATCAGCGGCTGCAGCACGCTCATGGCGCCGTCATAGAAGAAGAATGCGTTGTTATCGTCTGGCGAACCGCCGAACAGCTCGATGTTGAACGGGCCGGTCTTTTCAGGATAGCCAAGACCCTTGAGGATCGAGTTTGCCTGCAGCACGCCAACCTGGAAGTTGTCGAACGTGGTGTAGTAGTCGACATTTGGTGTGTCGCGGATCAGGCGGTCATAGGCGATGACCTTGATCCCGGCAGCGCCGGCAGATTCGAGAGCCGCGCTCAGCGTCGTGCCGTCGAGAGCCGCGATGATCAGGGCCTTGGAGCCCTTGGTGACCATGTTTTCGATCTGGGCAAGCTGGTTCGGGATGTCGTCGCCTGCATACTGCAGATCAACGGTATAGCCCTTGGCTTCGAGAGCCGACTTCAGCTCGGCGCCATCAGAGTTCCAACGCAGCGTGGTCTGCTCTGGCATGGCGATGCCGATGATGCCCTTGTCCTGGGCAGAAGCGAGGCCGGCAGAACCGAGCACCAGCGCACCGGTGACTGCAGCAGCGGCAAATGTCTTCAAAAAGCTCATTTATTTTCCACTCTCACTGTTGTGCGGCATCCATTGGCTCCCCGCAATTTGCGTAAATTGCCGTGCGCGCACTTGTTTGTTGATTGAGTTGCGCGGACCCCCTGTCCGCCGTCGTGGTAGGGCCCCGCGTTTCCGCGGAGCCCGTTTGTTCAGCTATGAGTTACTGAACTTCTTCAGCCTTGAGGTAACCGGAGTCGATGACCAGCTTCTGGTAGTTGGTGGCGTCGACTTCGTATGGAGTCAGCAGGATCGAAGGCACAACCTTGACACCGTTGTCGTAGGTCTTGGTGTCGAGGCCTTCTGGCGTGCCGCCCGAAACCAGCGTGTCGACGAGGTCGGCAGTGGTCTTGGCCAGTTCGCGCGTGTCCTTGTAGATGGTCGAGTACTGTTCGCCGGCAATGATTGCCTTGACGGATGGTGCTTCGGCATCCTGGCCCGAGATGATCGGCCATGGCAGATCAGCCGAGCCGTAGCCGACGCCGCGGAGCGACGAGATGATGCCGCGCGACAGGCCGTCATATGGCGACAGAACGCCATCGACGCGCGAGCCGTCCGAGTAGTTGGCGGACAGGATGTTGTCCATGCGGGCCTGTGCAACAGCACCGTCCCAACGCAGCGTACCAACGGTATCCATGCCCTGCTGGCCGGACTTGATGACGACAGCGCCCGAGTCGATCAGCGGCTGGATGACGGACATTGCGCCATCATAGAAGAAGAACGCGTTGTTATCGTCTGGCGAACCGCCAAACAGTTCAACGTTCCATGGCTTGGTGTCGGGGAAGCGTGCCTCGAGACCCTTCACGATGGAGCTGGCCTGCAGCACGCCAACCTGGAAGTTGTCGAACGTGGTGTAGAGGTCAACATTTGGTGTGTCGCGGATCAGGCGGTCATAAGCGACAACCTTGATGCCGGCGTCAGCAGCCTGCTGCAGCACAGCCGACAGCGTCGTGCCGTCGATCGAGCCGATCACGAGAGCCTTGACGCCCTTGGTGACCATGTTTTCAATCTGGGCGAGCTGGTTTGGAATGTCGTCTTCAGCGAACTGCAGGTCGACAGAGTAACCCTTGGCTTCGAGAGCCGTCTTGAGCTCGTTGCCATCCGAGATCCAGCGCAGCGACGACTGGGTTGGCATCGCGATACCGATCGCGCCCTTATCCTGGGCGTGGACCGCGGTGGAAGCTGTCAGCGCCATTACGCCAACGGCCAGCACGGTAGCAAGCGTATTGAAAATCTTCACGTCTCGACTCCCTTTTGTCTTTCGAGTTCAGAAGCTTTGGATGGTCGTCAGGGGAGAAGCCTGAACATCATGCAAACCGCGCACCGAAAGCAGGGATTGCGTGCAATCCCTGGTCCACATCGGCGACTGGTCAAGCGCAGCTGGCACCCGAAGGTGAACCGCCATTCTGCTTTTCATGAAGTCCTCCTGCACAACGGCTTTTGCCGCCAGGGCCCTCCCAAGCCCACGGTCCGGAAACTAGGATAATCAGATACCAGTGTAAAGCGGGTTTGCTGGGCCCCCCTTATTTTTTTCGACTCTCGAATATTAATGATACCGCTTGTTTTAGGGCGATTGCAGGAACGCTCTGTTACCGATAGCTTGCCCCCGCCATGGCAAAACTCCGTACCAATGAATCGCAAAGCGATAGCGGAAATGGCAAAGGTATCAGATACCTTGGAGGACACGTGTCGACCCTAAACGATGCTGCGCGCAGCGAGATTCCAACTGCCTCGACCTCGGTGGCGGACGATCTGGCGCGCATGGTTCTCAGTGAACTGGCGCCCGGCTTGAGTCTGCCGAGCGAGGCTGATCTGGCGACGCGCTACGGCGTCAGCCGGCTCACCATTCGCGAGGCGGTAAAGCTGCTTGAGGGGCGTGGCCTGCTGGTGATTGCGCGTGGTCGCAAAGCCGTGGTGCGCGAGCCGGACGGCAAGATTTTCGCCGACTTCCTCACCTCAGTCATCCGACATGATGCCAAGGGGCTTTTCGATCTGATCGAGGTCAGGCTGTCGCTCGAAGTGCAGTCGGCAACCCTCGCCGCCAAGCGCGCCACACGCGCTGGAATCGCCGCCATCGAGAGCGAACTCCAGGGCATGCGCGACGCTTTGGGTGCATCCGGCGAACAGATGAGCCACGACCAGGAATCGCGTTTCCATACCCATGACGTAGGCTTCCACGAGGCCGTTGCGCTGGCCAGCGGCAACCGCGTTCTCGGCTTTCTGTTTGAGGCGATGGCCCAGCCGCTGCGCGAAGGGTTCTTCATCAGCCGCCGCGGTCATGAACAGCGCGGCCACACGGTCGAAGACACCATCGGCGCCCATCAGCGCATCCTCGACTGCATCAAGGACGGCAATGGACGCGCCGCGGGCGAAGCCATGCGCATCCATCTCAAGGACACCGAGCGCGACATTCGCGCCGCCCTCACCCAGCTATCGCGGCGCCACGTTCAGGCCGACTGATCACAAACGCCTTGCGACGAGCGCGCGCATGGCAGAATACTCCGCAAAACACTCAAGGGCGGATGTATGGCGCAAAGAGTAGACACATCGGTCAATCGGTTGGACGACGCAGCCCGCGCCGGCTGGCTGTATTATGTCGCCGGTAACACGCAGGAAGAGATTGCCACCAAGCTCGGCATCTCGCGTCAGTCCGCCCAGCGCCTTGTGTCGCTTTCGGTCAGCGAAGGCCTGATCAAGGTCCGCCTCGATCACCCGATCGGCCGCTGCATGGACCTGGCCAGCCGCCTCAAGTCGCGCTTCGCGCTCGATCTGTGCGAAGTGGTCCCCTCAGATCCATCGAGCCAATCCAGCACCATTGGCGTCGCTCAGGCCACCGCCGCCGAAATCGAACGCTGGCTGAAGCGCCCCGATCCGATCGTCATGGCCATCGGCACCGGCCGTACGCTCAAGGCCGCCGTCGAACAGCTGATGCCGATGGAATGCCCGCACCACAAGGTGGTCTCGCTCACCGGCAATATCGCGCCCGATGGCTCCGCCGCCTATTACAACGTTATTTTTAACGTCGCTGACACGGTCAAGGCGCGCAGCTTCCCCATGCCGCTGCCGGTGTTTGCCTCCTCGCCCCGCGAACGCGAATTGCTGCATGCCCAGCCCATGATTCGGGGCACCCTGGCCCTCGCCGCCCAGGCCAATGTCACTTTCGTCGGCATCGGCGATATCGGCCCCGACGCGCCGCTCTATCTCGATGGCTTTATCAACGACACCGAACTCAAGGCCCTGCAGCAAGCCGGCGCTGTCGGCGAGATCTGCGGCTGGAGTTTTGGCGCCGATGGCAAGCTCATCGAAGGCCTCACCAATGATCGCGTCGCTTCGGCCACCCTGCCCTCCGGCGAGCACTCCCAGGTCGTCGCCATCGCCATGGGAAAACGCAAACTGCCAGGCATCCGCGCTGCGCTCACCAGCCATCTCGTTAACGGTTTGATAACAGACGAGCTGACGGCAGAAGGCCTGCTCAATCTCGGCTAAAGCCCTGATCTAAAAATCATAAAAGCCTGAGCGACCCTCGATCTGACGCACGTACATCACGCGCTCAGCGCATAGGACGCTTGACTTCGACGCATAAGTAGTGAGTATTTGCTCATCACCGAGGCAATTGCCCGCTTCGGTTACTGGGAGGAATACCGATGAAACTAACACCTATTCTCGTGGGCGCCTTTTCCCTTGCGCTGGTCGCCTCCGCTTCGGCGCAGACGCTCACCATTGCAACGGTGAACAATGGCGACATGGTCCGCATGCAGGGTCTGTCCGGCGAATTCACCAAGGCAACCGGCATTGAACTCAACTGGGTCGTGCTCGAAGAAAACACCCTGCGCCAGAACGTCACCACCGACATCGCCACCAATGGCGGCCAATATGACGTGATGACCATCGGCACCTACGAAGCCCCCATCTGGGCCAAGCAGGGCTGGCTGTCTCCCCTCGACGGCCTGACTGCCGACGCCGCCTATGACGTCAACGACATCCTGCCCCCGATCCGCGCTGGCCTGTCCTTCGAAGACAAGCTCTATGCAGCACCATTTTACGGCGAAAGCTCCTTCATCATGTACCGCAAGGACCTGATGGAAAAAGCCGGCCTGACCATGCCAGATGCCCCTACCTGGGAATTTATCGGTCAAGCCGCCCGCGCCATGACCGACCGCGCCAACGACATCAACGGCATCTGTCTCCGCGGCAAGGCCGGCTGGGGCGAAAACATGGCATTCCTCACCGCCATGTCGAACTCCTTCGGCGCCAGCTGGTTCGATGAAAACTGGAAGCCACAGTTCGATCAGCCAGAGTGGAAGAACACCCTCGACACCTATCTCAGCCTGATGAAGGACGCGGGCCCAGCCGGTGCTTCCTCGAACGGCTTCAACGAAAACCTGACCCTCTTCCAGCAGGGCAAGTGCGGCATGTGGATCGACGCGACCGTCGCCGCTTCCTTCGTGACCAACAAGGACGACTCCACCGTTGCCGATCAGGTCGGCTTCGCTCTGGCTCCCGACAATGGTCTGGGCAAGCGCGGCAACTGGCTCTGGGCATGGTCGCTGGCCATTCCAAACTCTTCGCAGAACAAGGAAGCTGCCGAAAAGTTCATCAATTGGGCAACCAACAAGGACTACCTGACCACCGTCGCCACGGCTGACGGCTGGGCCAACGTTCCTCCCGGCACCCGTACTTCGCTCTACGAAAACGCCGACTATCAGGCCGCTGCGCCATTCGCCAAGATGACGCTCGACTCCATCAACTCGGCAGATCCATCGCACCCAACCGTCAAGCCAGTGCCCTATACCGGCGTGCAGTTCGTCGCGATCCCTGAATTTGCCGGTATCGGTACCAATGTCGGCCAGCTCTTTTCGGCAGCTCTTGCCGGGCAGATGACGGCAGACGAAGCCCTCAGCCAGGCCCAGGAATCCACCACGCGTGACATGACCCGCGCTGGCTACATCAAGTAAGTCTCCTCCCGAGACGAACTTAACCCGCCCGGTCGATGGTCCCCTCTTGAGACCGGGCGGTTTTTCCCCTCTGCTCAACCATGAGACCTCATGGTGAGCCTGTCGAACCACGAGGTCGGGTGCACGACACCTGCCATGGCCTCGTCCTCCGGCACGCTCAGGATGAGGCCTACTGATGATCCGCCTGTAGCGCTCGATTGAGGAAAACATGGCCACCGCACAGACCCGAACGCTCTCACGCGTCATGATGGCACCAGCCGTCATCCTCCTGTTGATCTGGATGATTGTCCCGCTGGTCATGACCCTCTGGTTCTCGTTCCAGAACTACAGCCTGATCAACCCGATGATGACCGGTTTCGCCGGTTGGGCGAACTACATCTACGTCATCGGCGACCCGAGCTTTACCCAATCGCTGGTCAACACCCTGATCCTGGTCGGCGGCGTTCTCGCCATCACCGTGATCGGTGGCACCCTGCTCGCCATGCTGCTCGACCAGCCCATCTGGGGCCAGGGCATCCTGCGCATCATCGTCATCTCGCCCTTCTTCGTCATGCCCCCCGTCGCGGCGCTGATCTGGAAGAACGGCTTCATGCATCCCGGCTACGGCATGCTTGGACATCTCTGGAAGGCCTTTGGCCTGCAGCCGGTTGACTGGTTCAATCAGTATCCGCTGTTTTCGGTGATCGTCATCGTCGCCTGGCAGTGGCTACCCTTCGCCACCCTGATCCTGTTGACGGCCATGCAGTCGCTCTCCGAGGAGCAGCGCGAAGCCGCCGAGATGGATGGCGCCAATGCGATCAACCGCTTCTACTATATTATCCTGCCCCACCTGGCCCGCTCGATCACCATCGTGATCCTGATCCAGACCATCTTCCTGCTCGGCATTTTCGCTGAAATCCGCGTCACCACCGGCGGCGGCCCAGGCTTTGCCTCCACCAACATCACCTTCCTCGTGTTCCGCACCGGCATCCTGTCCAACGACATCGGCGCCGGCTCCGCCGGAGGCGTGGTCGCCGTCATCATCGCCAACATCGTCGCAATCTTTCTGATGCGCGCAGTGGGGAAGAACCTTGATGCCTGAGTTCCTCCACAAGCACTACGCCCCCCTCTTCACCTCTCCCTTTGGGGGAGAGGTCGCCCCCCTTGGGGCGGGTGAGGGGGCCTTCCCTGAACTCAGTGCGTGGGCAAGGCCCCCTCACCCGTCGCTACGCTCCGACCTCTCCCCCAAAGGGAGAGGTGAGGCTTCGCCTCTGCCTCGTGGAAGGATCTAATAAATGGCACGCACCGTCCCCGTCCGCGCTCGCATTGGCTTCACCATCCTCGCCTGGGCCATCGCGCTGATCCTGTTCTCGCCTATCCTCTGGGTGATCCTGACCGCCTTCAAGACCGAGGCCGAGGCCATCGCCAACACGCCGACCTTCCTGCCGCAGAACTTCACGCTCGAAAACTTTGGCGCCGTGCAGGACCGCTCGGATTACTTCAAGCACGCCACCAACTCGATCCTGGTCTCTGTCGGCTCGACCTTGCTTGGCCTGCTCATCGGCATCCCTGCCGCCTGGGCCATGGCCTTTGCGCCCACCAAGCGCACCAAGGACGTGTTGATGTGGATGCTCTCCACCAAGATGATGCCCGCCGTCGGCGTACTGATCCCGATCTACCTGATTTTCCGCGATCTGCGCCTGCTCGACACCGTACACGGCTTGACCATGATCATGACGCTGATCAACCTGCCGATCATCATCTGGATGCTGTACACCTACTTCAAGGAAATCCCCGTCGACATCCTTGAGGCCGCCCGCATGGATGGCGCCGAACTCTACAACGAGATCGTCCACGTCCTGATCCCGATGGCCATCCCGGGCATCGCCTCGACCCTGCTGCTCAACGTCATCCTGGCCTGGAACGAATCCTTCTGGACCATCACCCTGACCTCGGGCCGCGCCGGCACGCTGACCGCCTTCATCTCGTCCTTCTCAAGTCCGCAGGGCCTGTTCCTCGCCAAGCTATCGGCTGCATCCCTGCTCGCCATCGCGCCGATCCTGCTCATGGGCTGGTTCAGCCAAAAGCAACTCGTCCGCGGCCTCACCTTCGGAGCGGTCAAATGATGGGCACTTCTTTCTTCACCTCTCCCTTTGGGGGAGAGGTCGCCCCCCTCGGGGCGGGTGAGGGGGACTTCCCTGGACGTGGTGTGTGGGCAAGGCCCACCTCACTCCGCATCCCAAGCCTGTCCAAGCACGCCACGGCACAATTTCCGAAACACCTCATCGGAGGACTAAACTAATGGGTTCGATCACCCTGCAACACGTCAAGAAGTCCTTCGGCGAGGTCCAGATCATCCCGGACATTTCGCTCGACATCAAAGACGGTGAATTCGTCGTCTTCGTCGGCCCCTCCGGTTGCGGCAAGTCCACTCTGCTGCGCCTGATCGCCGGCCTCGAAGACACCACCGCGGGCACCATCCTGCTCGATGGCGAAGACATGACCAAGGCCCCGCCAGCCCGGCGTGGTCTGGCCATGGTGTTCCAGAGCTACGCGCTCTACCCGCACATGACCGTGCGCGACAACATCGCCTTCCCGCTCAAGATGGCCAAGGCACCCAAGGAAGAGATCGACCGCAAGGTTGCCTATGCCGCCGAAACGCTCAACCTCGGCTCCTATCTCGACCGTCGCCCGCGCGCCCTGTCCGGTGGTCAGCGCCAGCGCGTCGCCATCGGCCGCGCCATCGTGCGCGAACCCAAGGCCTTCCTGTTCGACGAACCTTTGTCCAACCTCGACGCCGCCCTGCGCGTCAACATGCGGCTCGAAATCACCGAGCTGCACCAGCAGCTCAAGACGACCATGATCTACGTCACCCACGATCAGGTCGAAGCCATGACCATGGCCAACCGCATCGTCGTGCTCAACGCCGGCAATGTCGAACAGTTCGGCTCGCCGCTCGATCTTTACAACAAGCCGGTCAACCGCTTCGTCGCCGGATTTATCGGTTCCCCGAAGATGAACTTCATCGATGGCCCGGAAGCGGCAAAGCACAACGCCCATTCCATCGGCGTGCGCCCCGAGCACTTCAAGATCTCGACCACCCCGACCCCGGGCGCCTGGAAAGGCAATGTCGGTGTCGCCGAACTGCTCGGCTCCGACACGTTCCTGCACGTCAATGTCGACGGTCTGGGCCTCATGACCATCCGCACCGACGGCGACCAGACTTTCAGCCACGGTGACGAAGTCTATCTCTCCCCCGACCAGTCCCGCATCTACCGCTTCGACGCGGCAGGCCTGTCGATCTGAAACGACCAGCGGCGTTGGCGTTATGACGCCACTGCCCAACCCACCGGGTCATTCCCGCGAAAGCGGGAACCCCTGTTTCCCAATAACGGAGGTTCCCGCTTTCGCGGGAATGACCCGGGGCTTGAATAGCAATGACCACCAAACTCTCAGCCGCCGCCCTGCCAGCCATCACCACCGCCGCCACCCCCGCCTATGACCGGGGCTCCCTCACGGCCGGCATCGTCCATTTCGGCGTCGGCAATTTCCACCGCGCCCATCAGGCCGTCTACCTAGACGATCTGTTCGCCACGGGCTCCGACCACGATTGGGCGCTAGTCGGCGCGGGTGTGCGCGATGCCGACGAAGCCATGCGCCAGAAGCTCAAATCGCAGGACTGGCTGACAACCGTCGTCGAGCAGGAAGCCGATAGCAGCGCTGCTCGCATCACCGGCGCCATGATCGATTATCTCCAGCCCGGCCAGGCGACTGCCATCATTGCGCGCCTCGCTGATCCAGCCATCCGCATCGTCTCGCTGACCATCACCGAGGGCGGCTATTACATCGATCCGGCCAGCCAGAAGTTCGATCCGACCCATCCCGACATCGCATATGACGCCGCCCATATCAGCGCACCGAAAACCACGTTCGGCCTGATCCTTGCCGGCCTCATCGCCCGCCGTGCCGCTGCCATCCAGCCATTCACCGTGATGAGCTGCGACAACATTCCCGGCAATGGGCACGTCACCCAAAACGCCATCGTCGGCCTCGCCAATCTGGTCGATCTAGCGCTGGCCCAATGGGTCGAGGCTCACGTCGCCTTCCCCAATGGCATGGTCGACCGCATCACACCCGCGACCTCCGACCGCGAGAAAAAGCTCCTCGCCGACAATTTCGGCATCGACGACGCCTGGCCGGTGTTCTGCGAAAACTTCAAACAATGGGTGCTCGAAGACAATTTCCCCGCCGGTCGTCCGGCGCTCGAAAAGGTCGGCGTCCAGTTCGTCAAAGATGTCGCCCCCTACGAGCATATGAAGATCCGCATCCTCAATGGCGGCCACGCCACCATCGCCTATCCGGCAGGTCTGCTCGACATTCATTTCGTTCACGAAGCGATGGAAAACGAACTCGTGTCGGCCTTCCTCACCAAGGTCGAGCAGGACGAAATTATCCCCGTCGTCCCGCCCGTGCCCGATACTGACCTCGGCGACTACTACGCGCTCTGCCAGCGTCGTTTCGCCAACCCCAAAATCGGCGATACCATCAGGCGTTTGGCGCTGGACGGCTCCAATCGGCAGCCCAAATTTATCATTCCATCCGCTTTGGACAGGGTTCAACGTCAACAGTCTGTTAACGGATTGTCACTCGTGAGTGCCCTTTGGTGTCGCTATTGCTACGGCACAACCGACTCAGGCGCTGTCATCGAACCCAACGATCCGAACTGGGATCGCCTCACCGCCCAGTCCAAGCTGGCCAAGGACGATCCCAAGGCTTGGCTCGCCATGACCGACATTTATGGCGACCTCGCCAACCAGCCCGCCTTCGTCGCCGCCTTCTCCCACGCCCTCACCACCCTCTGGTCCCTCGGCACCAAAGCAACCCTCGAACGCTACCTGGCGGACAACTTGTAGTGCCCGCCAACCTGACCAAAGATCTCCCAGTCGTCTCCCTCCCCCCTGTGGGGAGGGATCAAGGGTGGGGGTGGATTGGCCGGGATACTGGGGCGCTATCGACCGCCCGCATACCATGACCATCAACCTCATCATCTTCGATTGTGATGGCGTTTTGGTCGACAGCGAACCCCTGGCCATGCGCGTCCTCATCACCGCCATCGCCGCCCAGGGCATTGAAATTACACCAGAAATCGCCTTTCGCGACTATCTCGGCCGCTCTCTGGCATCGGTGTCCGCAAGCCTCACCAACAGCCACGGCGTCCCCCTCGGCGCCACCACACTGGCGGCCATGCGCAGCGAACTTTACGCCCTCTACCGCAAGGAACTGCGCGCTTCCCCCGGCCTGCCTGACGTCCTCGGCCACCTCACCACCCCGTTCTGCGTCGCCTCGTCGTCCAGCCCCGAACGCATCATCCTGAGCCTCGAACTCACCGGCCTCTTGCCTTGGTTCGAGCACAACATCTATTCCGCCAGCATGGTCGAACACGGCAAACCCGCCCCCGACCTTTTCCTCCACGCCGCCGCCGCCATGCGTACCGACCCGCAAAACTGCCTCGTCATCGAAGACAGCCCCGCCGGTATCACCGCCGCCCGCCGCGCCGGCATGCATGTTCTGGGCTATCTCGGCGGCAGCCATGTCGAACCCGGCGGCCTGCGCCCAATCGTTGAAGGCTTGCATCCCGACGCCATCTTCGACGATATGAATGCGTTGCCCGATCTAGTAGGGTCGCTATCGAACTAAGAAGAAAGACCCTCTGACGTTGACGCATAGCCTTCTGGTTGCAGTAGATGTTGGTACAGGAAGCGCTCGTGCGGGCGTATTGACGGCGCAGGGTGCTTTGCTTGCCCGTGCCGAATACCCCATCGTGATGAATCGTACCGACGCTAATCATGCCGAGCATGATAGCGAACAGATCTGGCAAGCCGTTTGTGCCGCCGTGCGCGACGCCATGGCCACTGCCGGTGCCGATCCAGTCAATGTCAAAGGCCTCAGTTTTGACGCCACCTGCTCGCTGGTGGTGCGCGACGCGCAGAGCCGTCCGGTGACCGTTTCGACCAATGGTCAGGACAATTGGGACACCATCGTCTGGCTCGATCACCGCGCACTCGCCGAGGCCGAGGAATGCACCGCGACCGGCCATATGGTGCTGAACTATGCCGGTGGCGTCATGTCTCCTGAAATGGAAGTGCCCAAGCTTATGTGGCTGAAACGCCATATGAAAAAGACCTGGGCCCGCGCCGGCATGATGTTCGACCTGACCGATTTCCTCACCTGGAAATCCACCGGATCCATGGCGCGCAGCCAGTCGACGCTTACCTGCAAATGGACCTATCTGGCCCATTCGGATGGCTGGCAGCACGATTTCCTCGCCCGTGTGGGGCTTGAAGATCTGATGCAAAAAGCGGCCCTGCCCGAGCGTGCCAGCGAGATCGGCACCGACCTCGGCGCGCTCTCCACCGAAGCTGCCGCCGAACTCGGCCTCACCACAAGCTGCCATGTCGGCGTCGGCCTGATCGACGCTCACGCCGGCGCCCTGGGCGTGCTCGGCGCCTTCGCCCATGACGTCGAAACCATCGACCGCCACCTCGCACTGATCGCGGGAACATCCAGTTGCGTCATGGCACTATCGCCCGAAGACCGGCCCACCGCTGGCGTCTGGGGCCCTTATTTCGGCGCCGTTCTGCCGGGAGTCTGGCTCAATGAAGGCGGCCAGTCCGCAACCGGCGCTTTGCTCGATCACATCATCAAGTGGCATGGCGCCGGCGGCGAGCCGACGCCCCAGATGCACCGCCGCATTGCCCATCGCATCATGGAACTGCGCCTGCGCGAGGGCCGCGCACTGGCCGACCGCCTGCACGTCCTGCCCGATTTCCACGGCAATCGCTCGCCCCTCGGCGACCCCTTCGCCCTCGGCGTCATGTCGGGCCTCACCCTCGACAGCGATTTCGATAGCCTCTGCCGCCTCTATTGGCGCACCTCGGTTTCGATCGCGCTGGGCGTCCGCCACATCCTCGATACGTTCAACACCCGCGGCTACGCCATCGACACTCTGCATGTCGCCGGCGGCCACACCAAGAACGCCGTGCTGATGGAACTTTATGCCGACGCCACCGGCTGCAGCGTCGTTGAATCCTCGGCCAAGGACGCCACGCTTCTCGGCACCGCCATGGTCGCCGCCACCGCCGCCGGCCTTTACCCAAGCCTCGACGCCGCCTGCGTCGCCATGCAGCAAGGCGGCCGCGAACGCGCGCCCGACGCTGCGGCCCGCACCCAATTTGACAAAGACTACCGCATCTTCCTCGAAATGCTGAAGCAGCGTCAGGTCATCGACGCGATGGTGTGAGGCCAACGATTGCCTCAATGTTCCCACAGCCACAATCGCCTCCCTCGGACGTGATCAGAGGGCCACTTCCAGCACGGCACAAGCGGCCAAAGACCTGGGGATCAAGTCCGTGGACAGCGCTAGCGCATGGGAATGACACAGTGTTCAACATTCTCCCGCCCGGCCACCAATCACCTATCCCCCGCGCCCAAACACCGCTAAGCTGTTCATCGGGAAGTCAAATTCTTGGCATGAAACGAGCGACGCGAACGTATGTCGATCAAAGCAGCCGTCTACCATCTGACGCACTACAAATATGATCGTCCGGTCTATCTGCAGCCGCAGATCATCCGGCTGCAACCAGCGCCACACTCCAAGACTAAGGTGCTCAGCTATTCGCTGAAGGTCTCGCCCTCATTGCACTTCGTCAACGTGCAGCAGGACCCCTACGGCAATTTCCTGACGCGTTTCGTCTTTCCCGAGCCG
Organism: Devosia sp. 2618; assembly: GCF_040546815.1. NCBI lineage: Bacteria > Pseudomonadati > Pseudomonadota > Alphaproteobacteria > Hyphomicrobiales > Devosiaceae > Devosia > Devosia sp. 2618. The sequence goes on along the minus strand of NZ_JBEPOO010000001.1, from coordinate 473,611 downwards.
GTGACAGAACTCAAGATCGAAGTCGATCTCGTCGCCGATATGACGGTCTATAATCCATTCGATTTCTTCGTCGAAGAAAGCGCCGAGATCTGGCCTTTCCAATACCCCGAAGACATCCGGGCTGATCTCTCCATTTACATGCAGCCCGAGCCAGTTGGCCCGCTGCTGCAGCGCTTTATCGACGGCATCAACAAGACCCCGACCAATACGGTCAATTTCGTCACCGCCATCAACGCCTCCATCCAGCAGCACATTGCCTATATCGTGCGCATGGAAACGGGCGTCTGGTCGCCGGAAGAAACGCTGGGCAATGCCAAGGGCAGCTGCCGCGATTCCAGCTGGCTGCTGGTGCAAACCCTGCGCAATCTCGGCCTCGCTGCCCGTTTTGTCTCGGGCTACCTGATCCAGCTCAAGCCCGATCTGGTCTCGCTCGATGGCCCTGCCGGCACCGATCACGATTTCACCGATCTACACGCCTGGTGTGAAGTCTATCTTCCCGGCGCCGGCTGGGTTGGCCTCGACCCCACGTCAGGCTTGCTCACGGGCGAAAGCCACGTGCCGCTGGCCGCCACCCCTCATTTCCGCAATGCCGCGCCGATCTCTGGCTTTGCCTCCTATGCCGAGGTTGACTTCGCCTTCGACATGAAGGTCACCCGTGTCGCCGAACACCCGCGTATCACCAAGCCGTTCTCGGATGACAGCTGGGACGAACTCAACGCGCTCGGCAAACAGATCGACAAGGTTCTGGTCGATAACGATGTCCGCCTCACCATGGGCGGCGAACCGACTTTTGTGTCCATTGACGACTTTGAAGCCGACGAATGGAACACCGGCGCCGTCGGCCCCACTAAGCGCGTCCTCGCCGATGACCTGATCCGGCGCCTCCGCAGCCGCTTTGCGCCCAACGGCATGCTGCATTACGGTCAGGGCAAATGGTATCCCGGCGAAACGCTACCGCGCTGGACCTTTTCGCTCTATTGGCGCGTCGACGGCAAACCCGTCTGGAGCGACGAAAAGCTGATCGCCCGCGAAGGTGTCAAGACCGATGCAAACCACCAGCATGCAGCCGCCTTCTTGCAGGCTTTCGCCCGCAATCTTGGCCTCACAGGCGAAACCATTGCCGAAGCCTATGAGGACCCCGGCGAGTGGCTGCTCAAGGAAGCAAACCTTCCGCAGAACGTCGATCCGGCCAATTCCGAACTGGCCGATCCCGAAGCCCGCTCGCGCATCGCAAAAGTGTTCGAGCGCGGCCTGACCAACCCCACCGGCTATGTCCTGCCCGTCCAGCGTTGGAACGCTGCTGCATCCAGCCCATGGCTCACCGAGACGTGGAAGACCCGCCGCGGCAAGCTTTTCCTCGCGCCCGGCGATAGCCCAGCCGGATACCGGCTGCCGCTGAGCTCGCTCAAACATCTCAAGCCCACAGAATATCCGCATGTCGTGGCGCAAGACCCCGGTGCCCCGCGCGGTCCTCTACCTGACCCAGTCGAAGTGCTGGCTCGCCAGAAAAGCGGGCTGGAAGCCGATCCACGAGCGCAAGCCGCATCGTCCTTTACTGCCGCAAGCGAGCAGCAGGATCGCACCGAGCAGGAAATCAGCGAAATCCTCGGCGAGGTGCGCACTGCCGTCACCGCCGAAGTCCGCGATCACCGCCTCTGCGTTTTCCTGCCACCGGTCGAAAAGCTCGAGGATTATCTGGAGCTTGTGGCCGCCACCGAAGCCGCCGCCCGCGAAATCGGCCAGTCGGTGCACCTTGAAGGCTACGCTCCGCCCCACGATCCGCGCCTCAATGTCATCCGCGTCGCGCCCGATCCCGGCGTCATCGAGGTCAACATCCACCCAGCCTCAAACTGGGACGATTGCGTTGCGACCACCACCGCGATCTACGAAGAGGCTCGTCAGTCGCGCCTAGGCGCCGACAAGTTCATGATCGACGGCCGCCACACCGGCACCGGCGGCGGCAACCACGTCGTTGTCGGCGGCGCCACGCCGCATGACAGCCCGTTCCTGCGCCGTCCGGATCTGCTCAAGTCGCTGGTGCTGCATTGGCAGCGCCACCCCTCAATGAGCTACCTGTTTTCAGGCCTGTTCATCGGCCCAACCAGCCAGGCGCCTCGCTTTGACGAGGCCCGCCACGACAGCCTCTACGAACTCGAAATCGCCATGGCGCAGGTGCCGCATCCGCAGTCAGGCGAACCCGCGCCGCTGCCTTGGCTGGTCGATCGCCTGTTCCGCAATCTGCTCGTTGACGTCACCGGCAACACCCATCGCTCCGAAATATGCATCGACAAGCTCTACTCCCCGGACGGCCCCACCGGTCGCCTCGGCCTTGTCGAATTCCGCGGCTTTGAAATGCCGCCCAATGCGCGCATGTCCTTGGCGCAGCAGGTGCTGATCCGCGCTCTGATCGCCCGCTATTGGACAGACCCGCTCGATGGCCCGTTCACCCGCTGGGGCACCACCCTGCATGACCGGTTCATGCTGCCCGCCTATGTCTGGCAGGACTTCCTCGACATCCTCGCCGATCTCGAACGTCACGGCTTCAAGCTCGACCCGGCATGGTTTGCCGCCCAGCTCGAATTCCGTTTCCCATTCTGCGGCGAAGTTGAATTTGAAGGCATCAAGCTCGAACTGCGTCAGGCGCTCGAGCCTTGGCACGTCATGGGCGAACAGGGCGCCATCGGCGGCACGGTGCGTTTTGTGGATTCCTCGGTCGAACGACTGCAGGTCAAGCTCGAAGGCCTCAATCCTGAGCGCTACATCGTCGCCTGCAACCAGCGCCCCGTCCCATTGAAGGCTTTGGAAACCAAGGGCGTTTCCGTCGGCGGTGTGCGCTACAAGGCGTGGCAACCCGCTTCGGGCCTTCACCCGACCCTGCCGGTCAACACGCCACTGGTGTTTGACATCTACGACACCTGGACCAAGCGATCGGTCGGCGGCTGTGTCTATCACGTCGCCCATCCGGGTGGCCGCAGCTATGACACGTTCCCGGTCAATGGCAACGAAGCCGAGGCCCGCCGCCTCGCCCGTTTCGTGCCGCAGAACTACACCGCCGGCAGCTATGACCTGCGCCCCGAAAAGCCTGCGGATGAGTTTCCGCTGACGCTTGACCTGCGCCGGCCGCCGCGCTTCTGGTAGCGCATGGACATGCGGAATCATAGACGTGGCAAGCCTCCAGCCGGCCCTAGCATCATAGCGGATTATCAGCTGCAGCCGGACGTACCCGACGAGATGATCGACGCGGACGGCAACATCCGTCCGGGTTGGTCACAGCTGATGGCTGCCTTCGATCAGCTGGGCCCCGAAGAGCTGAACGCACGCTTTGAACGCGCCGACCAATATCTGCGCGACGCCGGCGTTTTCTACCGCAAATATGACGGTGCCGAAGGCAAGGAACGCGCCTGGCCGCTAGCCCATGTGCCGCTGCTGATCGGCGAAGCCGACTGGTCCCGCATCAGCGCCGGCCTCGTCCAGCGCGCCGAACTGCTCGAAACCGTTATTGCCGACATCTACGGCGACAACTCTTTGGTCCAGCAAGGCCTGCTGCCGCCAGAGCTGGTCGCCCGCAACGGCGAATTCCTGCGGCCCCTGGTCGGCGTCAAACCCGTCAGCGGCCACTACCTGCATTTCTGCGCCTTCGAATTGGGCCGTGGCCCCGATGGCGACTGGTGGGTGCTGGGCGACCGCGCGCAGGCTCCATCCGGCGCTGGCTTTGCGCTCGAGAATCGCGTCGCCACCACCCGCGCTCTGTCCGACATCTATGCGGATATGAACGTGCATCGGCTGGCGGGTTTCTTCCGTGGCTTTCGCGACACCCTCTTTGCCGACGCCAAGCGCGACGGCGGCCGCGTCGGCATCCTGACGCCGGGCCAGCTCAACGAAACCTATTTCGAACACGCCTATATCGCCCGTTATCTTGGCCTGATGCTGCTCGAAGGCGAAGACCTTGTCATCGAAGACGGCAAGGTCATGGTCCGCACCGTCGCCGGGCTCAAGCCGGTCAGCGTGTTGTGGCGCCGCATGGACGCCTCCTTCGTTGATCCGCTGGAGCTGCGCTACGATAGCCGCATCGGCACGCCCGGCATGGTCGAAGCGCTGCGCAATGGCTCGATCTCGATGATCAATGCCTTGGGCACCGGCCTGCTCGAAACCCGCGCCCTCTCCGCATTCATGCCGCGCCTCGCCCGCAAGCTGCTTGGCGACAAACTGCTGCTGCCCGAAATTGCCACCTGGTGGTGCGGTCAGGCTGGCGAATTGCGCCATGTGATCGACAATTTCGACAATCTGCTGATTGGCCCGGCCTTTGCCACCAACCTGCCTTTCGATGACCTGCGCGGCACGGCGCTCGGCTCGTCCATTCCGGAGGATCAGAAGGCCGCATTGCTCGACCGCATCCGTGCCAATGGCGCTGACTATGTGGGTCAAGAGCCCGTCCGCCTCTCCACGGCGCCCGTCTATATCGACGGCAAGCTGCAGCCGCGCCCGATTACGCTGCGCGTCTATGCGGCCCGCACGGCAGACGGCTGGACCATCATGCCCGGCGGCTTCGCCCGCGTCGGCTCCACCCTCGATACGAGCGCCATCGCCATGCAACGTGGCGGTCAGGCCGCCGACGTCTGGGTACTATCCTCAAAGCCGGTCGAGCGCGTTTCGCTGCTGCCAGAAGATGGCAAAAAGCTTGTCCGCAACTCGCCCGGCAGCCTGCCGAGCCGCGCCGCTGACAATCTGATCTGGCTGGGCCGCTATGCCGAGCGCTGCGAAGCCACTGTGCGCATTCTTCGGGCCTACAATGTCCGCCTCGCCGAGCTGTCCAACGCTGAGCTGCCAATCCTCAGCCGCTGCGCCGAGTTTCTCGAAAGCATCGACGTCGATGTGACCGAAGGCATGCCACAGGGATTGCTGGCGTCCATCGACAGCGCGGTACACAGCGCCGGACAGATCCGCGACCGCTTCTCACCCGATGGCTGGCTGGCGCTCAACGACCTGCAGAAAACCGCCCAACGTTTCGCCACCCGCGTCAAACCGGGCGATGACGCCACGCGCTCGATGACGGTGCTGCTGCGCAAGCTGGCGGGTTTCTCCGGCCTCGTGCACGAAAACATGTACCGCTTCGCCGGCTGGCGTTTCCTCGAACTCGGCCGCCGCTTGGAACGCGCCATCCAGATGGCCCGCGTTGTCAGCTGGCTCACCAGCAAGGACGCGCCTGACGGGTCTCTGGAAATGCTGCTCGAAGTTGGCGACAGCGTCATGTCGCATCGGCGCCGCTATTCGGTCAGCGCTGGCACACAAAGCTCGGTCGATCTGCTGATCCTTGACCCGCTCAATCCACGCGCAGTCATTTTCCAGCTCACCGAGCTTCGTAGCCAGATCGAAATGCTGCCGGGCGGCATCGACGACGGTGAACTGTCCCCTGCCGCCAAGGCTGCGCTGCAGATCGAAACCGAACTGCGCGTGGCGGACGCTGCCGATATGACGCCCGAACGCCTCGACAAGCTGGCTGCCGGTATCGGCATGCTATCCGGCCTCGTGGCCGCTGCGTACTTCGTGTAACCGCCATGCTCTATGATGTCCGGCTCTGGCTGCACTACGATTATGACGCCACCGTCCACGGCGGGCGGCACCTCATCCGAGTTGCGCCCGTCAGTGTGCCCGGCACCCAGCGCGTCGTCGCCTCAAGTCTCTCGTTTGAGCCACGCCCGCAGCAGACCAGCACCTTCACCGATTTCTTCGGCAACTCGGTTACGACGCTGACCTATGTCGCCCAGCACGATCATCTCGACATTCGTCTCAGCGCCCGCGTTCAGGTCGAAGACAGCAATCCGCCCGCCGATCTATCGCCATCGCGGGCTCAGCTCAGCCAGGAAATCTCGCGCTACTGGTCGGTCGAGCCCAATAGCCCGCATCATTTTCTCGCCGCGTCGCCCCGTGTGCCGTTGGTGCATGCGATCACCGACTATTCAGCCGAGGTAACCGCTGGTGCGCCATCGGTGATGGGGACCGCAATGGCCCTGTGCACCGCCATCCATCGCGATTTCACCTATGACCCCAAGGCGACCGACGTCGAAACCAAACCTGTCGAGGCGTTCGAGTTGCGCAAGGGCGTCTGTCAGGACTTCGCCCATGTGATGATCGCGGGCCTCCGCGGTATCGGCATTCCGGCAGGCTATGTGTCCGGTTTCCTGCGCACCAATCCCCCTCCCGGAAAACCCCGCCTTGAAGGCGCCGACGCAATGCATGCCTGGGTGCGCGTCTGGTGTGGCCAGCATGCCGGCTGGGTCGAGTTCGATCCAACCAATGCGATGATCGCCGGTCAGGACCACATTTCCATAGGCCATGGCCGCGACTATGCCGATATCTCCCCCATCGTCGGCGTGCTCAAAACCCATGGCTCGCACGAGACCACCCAGTCAGTCGATGTGCTACGCGTAGAATAGATCGCCGCTCTATTTCCAATCGCCTAGCGGAACCAAACGCTCTGCATCCCGTTCTTTGAGCAAGCACAACAACGTGCACTCAAACAAGGCGGAGGCAGTCATGACGAGCATGGAAATCAAGGCACTTGAGAACGCAGGCCGCACGACAATGGTGTGGACTGAAGGCTATGATGGGCAGACCCATTATGGCGATGTCTTCCGCGCCCTCGCCCCTGCTCTTTTGATCCTGGCCACCGCTGCTGTGCTGATGTTGGCGATCCTCTAGGGCTGGCCAACACCTAAAGCGTCACAAGAACAATAAGGAGAGCTCCCATGACCTTGGGTACAATTCTCATCATCATTCTGATTTTGCTGTTGATCGGCGCATTACCCAGCTGGGGTTACTCGCGCGGCTTCGGTTACTTTCCCTCCGGTATTCTGGGTGTAGTACTTGTCGTCATACTGATTTTGGTGTTGATGGGACGTATATAGTCATCCGGTGACAAAAACAGGCGCAGCCAGTCATTGGTTCTCGCAATAGCGACGTGCGCCCGCGGGCAGAAAGACGCCCCCCTTTCTCCCGCCCCTTGCCGCCCCAATGCACCTCGCGTGCATTGGGGCGCTTTCTTTAGGTCAGCCCGGAACTACTTTCCAAGCCTATGGAACTATGGCCGTTTCCGAGCGTTCCCCCCTCGCAATTACAGGAGCGTCCAATGGCAACTACACCCGATCTCGCACCAACCCGTCGCAAGCCAGCCAGCTCTGCCAGCCGTGCAACCGGCAAGGTTCGTGAGGCTCAGCTCGAAGATCAGGTCTCCCAGCTGCAAGACGATTTGAAGTCCATCGCAGCCACCCTGGCCCGCCTCAGCAATGACAAGGTCAATGAAGTGCGCGATGTGGCCAAAAGCGAGGCGCGCCATTTGCAGCGTCAGGGCCAGCAGGTCGTTGAAGACGTGCAGGACAAGGCCAGCGACATCGAAAAACAGCTCAAGGCGACCATTCGCGAAAAGCCACTGACTGCTGTCGCCAGCGCGATCGGCATTGGCTTCGTTCTCGCTCTGCTATCGCGGCACTAGGATGAACATTCTGGCTCCGCTTGCCGCCCTGCTCGGCATCGAGGTCGAAACGATAACCGAACGGGTCCGCAACGCGGTGATCATCAATGCGGTGATCGTCCTGCTGGGCCTGGTCGGGGTTATCTTCCTCGTGGTGGCGGCGTTTCTGGCGCTCGCCGATGCCCTGAGCCCGATCTACGCCGCTCTGATCCTTGCCGCAGTCTTTCTCGTATTGGCGCTGTGCGTCTATTTCGGGATGAAGCTCGGCGAGGGCCGTCGCAAACACGAGCAGGCCGTCAAACGCCGCTCCAGCGAGACTGGCGCTTTCGTAACGACCGCCGCCCTCACGGCACTGCCAGTGCTGCTCAAATCGCCGCTGGTGCGCACTTTGGGTCTGCCGGCAGCCGCTATCGCCGCCTTCCTTCTGGTCCGCGGCAATTCGGATAAATCCGACAGCTAAACGATCTTTGAGGCCGCTCCGAAAGGGACGGCCTCAAGCATGTTCGCTGGGCAGCGGCATCCAGATCTTGGCGACCACGCCGTTCACATCAAAATTGAGATCGACTTCGCTATCGAGCACCTTGGCAAGGCTACGCTCGATCAACCGCACGCCCAGCCCATATTCCTCGGGCGTAGCGACAGCTGGGCCATCGACTTCACGCCAGGTCAGCGATAGTCCGGGAACGGGTTCGGACTTGAGCTCCCAATCAATGCTGACACTGCCCTTCTCACCCGACCAGGCGCCATAGCGGTGCGCATTGGTGGTCAGTTCATGGAGGATAAGTCCCAAGCCCAGCGCATGATCGGCCGGCAGCATTACGTCGCTGCCATGCACGGCCGCGCGGTCAGGCTTGGTCAGGAAATCAGGCCCGAGTTGCGAGGCGATCACTTCATAGAGTTGCACCCCGCTCCAATCGCGATCGGCCAGCAGAACATGCGCGTCGGAAATGGTGCGCAACCGGCCCGAGAAGGCGGCGATGAAATCCTTTGGATCCGGATTCTGCCGGATGGTTTGACGCGCCACCGACTGGATCATCGCCAGCGTGTTCTTCACTCGGTGATTGAGTTCGCGCAGCAGGAGGCGCGTATGCTCGGCGGTAAATTTGCTTTCCGACACATCGATACTGGCGCCCATCATCACCAGCGGCTTGCCCGTGGCATCGCGCTGGTAAACCCGACCGCGCATCGCCAGCCAGCGCCCAGAGGTAGCAACGCGTGCCTCGACGTTAAAATCGACGCCCTCGGTCATGCTGGCATTGAGCGCTGCCTGCACGGCGACCCGGTCGGTGTTGTGGATGGCGCCAAGCACATGGTCGATTTGCACGGTGCCGATCTCGGGAAGCTCATACATGCGGCGGAACATGTCGTTGCACACGACTTCGCCCAGTTCGATATTCCAGACCCAGCTACCGACCTTGCCAGCTTCAAGCGTCAGCGCGTGGCGCCACTCCTCGCGGACCAAATCCGCCTCGGTGCGGGCACGCACACGCGCCTCGTCCTTGAGGGCAAACAGGGTGGAGGCAAGCCCCGCCAGATCAACCAACTGCTCAACAAGGTTCGGCTCAAGCGCATCGCGCGGCTTGGCGCTGATGACACAGAGCGAGCCAACCTTTTTGCCGGCAATCACCACCGGCGCACCGGCGTAGAACCGAATGCCCGGCCAACCGGTGACCAACGGACTGTCCTTGAACCGGTCATCCTGCGTTGCATCGAGCACCACCAGCGCCTCAAGACCGATCGGAAGGCCGAGCGCGTGGGCGCAGAAGGATTGTTCGGTCGACGCCTCCGTCAGATTGCCGACACCAAAGCACGAGCGGAACCACTGCCGCTTTGTGTCGAGCAGCGTGACCAGAGCGATCTCGGTATTAAAGATATGCGCCGCTGTGCGACTGAGACGGTCAAAATCTGCGTCCGGACCACTGTCCAGCACATCCAATTCCATCAACACCTTGAGGCGTTCCGGATCGTCAATCACCTTCCTGATGTCTTCGGGAAGGCGGCCCCTGTGGTCTGTCACTTGTCGTCCTGAAGCCAATTTGGAGATCGGATGGCTACGTACATTGCCGTGCCTAACTCATGCTAACGGAGGACCTCGATATAAGGTTCCATCTTTTTATGCGATTTCTGAAATTTTTGGCAGGATCACTTTGATGGCGCCCGGGTGCACCTTCAGGGCCACCGAACTGTCGAGTTTGATCAGCTCACCATCGACCACCGCGTAAGACTCGCGTTTGCGCCGGGGGAACCGCAAAGAGATGGAAGGCACCTCCATTTCGGACACCATCTCGCTCTCGCGCCAGGTACCCCGAAACACGTCCACCGACAGCCGGATCAGCGCAAAGGTCGACATTGGCGCCGCGATATATACACCGAGCAGCCCCGCATCGAGGCGTTCGGCATGGATCTGACCGTCACCCAGCGGATTGTTGGAAACAGCGACGCCGGCAACGCGGCGTTTCTGCAGCCCGTTTTCGGTCTCGAACAGCACATCGAAGGACGGCGGATGCATCGCTGCCGCAGCAATCGCCCGAAGGCTTGCCAGCATTTTCCCGATCCGGCTGCGATAGGTCATGTTCTCACGAATACGCACCAGCCGCGCATGAATGCCGACGCCAAACTGATGCACGAAGGCGCGGTCATTGGCCGTGGCGATATCGACGCTACCCACCTCGCCGCCCGCAATCGCCTCAAGCGCATCCGCCAGCACCAGCGGGATTTTGAGCGCCCGCGCAAACAGGTTCATCGTGCCAACCGGCAATATGCCCAGGGGTGTTCCGGTTTCGTAGGCGATCCGGGCAGCAGACGAGATCGTGCCATCGCCGCCGCCGGCCAGAATGGCATCGGCATCTGGATCGTTCGCCGCCTTGCGCAAGGCTCGCTCGACCTCGCTGCCACCGACGATCACGCAATCAAGGCTATGTCCGTGTCGCTCAAAGACTTCGACGGCGCTGGCTGCAAAGGCGGGGAGGTCCATCGTCCGCAACGTGCCACCATCGCGATTGAGCACAGCAATGAAGCGCAATTGGTATCTCCACCGGCGACGAGGTCAGGACGAAGACAGGGGCGGCGCGTTCTCGATACCGGGAAGCGGAACCTTGACGATCAGCCCGCCTCCGTCCCGCCGTTCATATTGCGGCTCACCGCCAAATTGCTTGGCGAGCTGCTTGATAATGACCGAGCCAAGCCCACCATCGCCGGGCTGCTTGTCGGCGGCAATGCCCACGCCATCATCGGCCACGCTCAACACAGGCACACCGACAGCGTCACGCTGCAACGCGACAGTGATAGTGCCCGTCCGGCCATTGGGGAAACCATGCTTGACCGCATTGGTCACCAGCTCGCCGACCAGAATACCAATCGTCGTCGCATCACGCGCGCTGATGGTGATCAGATCGAACTTGCCACTGAGGTTGATGGCTTTTGGATCATCGGCCGTGGCGCCGATATCTTCCAGCACCGCGCTCAAAAACTCGTCGGCGCTAACCGTTTCCATGTCATCGCCCAGCCGCAGGCGACGGTGCGCCGACGCGATGGCGTGAACCCGCAAACGCGCCGCCTCCAGCGCCTGCCGAACTTCGTCAGAATTGCTGCGTAACAATTGCAGACCCAGCAGCGACGACACCGTCGCCAACGAATTGCCGATCCGGTGGCTGCTATCCTGCAGCAAAGCCTCAACGCGCTGCCGCTCGCGCTCGGCATAGGCCCGCGCCTCGACAAGATCCTTAGTGCGCTCGGCCACATGGGCTTCCAGCGCTTCGTTTTCGGTGAGCAACGCATTCTGGCTTTGCGCCAGTGCGCTCACCTGCCGCTGCGTGCGGGACAGCAGCACATAGGTCAGCAAAACTGCACCGGCCAAGGCAGCAATGATCGCGGCAACCAGCCAGCGGCGATACTGGTCAATGGTCTGGCTGCGCTCGATCAGCTTGTCATTATCGGCGGCAATGAACTGCTCGAGCATGTCTCGCAGCTCATCCATGATCTGTTCGCCGCTACCGCCCCTGATCAGCGCACGCGCTTCGCCATTTCGGTTCGCTTGCACCAGATCGACCGTGTGGCTCATTTCATCGGTGATCGATCTCACTTCGGCGGCAATGGCCAGCAGGCTGCTGGAGCGCAGCGGATCGGCCTTGGTGATGGTGCTAAGGCCATCCATATGCGCCGCAATCGCGGCGATGGAGCGCTGGAACGGCTCAACATAGGAGGTGTCGCCCGTCAGCACATAGCCAAGCTGACTGTTTTCCGCCTCGCTCAGCGCCATCGAGAGTTCGCGCGCCTGGCTGCGAACATCATAGGTGCCGGTCACATCGCCGATCTGGCGATCAATCCCCTGCACGAGAAACAGCGCCGATACCGCAGCCAGCACCACGAGGGCCAACGATGCAAACACAGCAATTCGTCGCCGGGAAAGACGCCTTTGGGTCTTGATCTGTACTTGGCCTTCCATCCCGCTAGCGATGCTCATTTATGGTAACAGGACCAGACCTATTTGGGTTTGTTTCGAAATTGATTCACATTTCGAGGTTGCGAATAAGTCGTGGCGCATTTGAGGCCTGATTAATACTCAAATAAGAGGCCGCACCCGGTCCGGCAGTCCTTCCCATTCGGCCAGTTGCATCAAGCCATCGCTATCGAGCACTTCGCAGGACCGATCCAACCACCTAATAAGCCCTTTCTCGGCGAGTTTGCGCAGGGTCTTGTTGGTATGAACGATCGAAAGACCGAGTGTATCGGCGACGTGCATCTGCGTGATCGGCAGATAGAGGTTCTTGTTGGACGCCAGCCCAACAGATGTCGCGCGCTGATGGAGAAACGCAATGAGATAGGCGGCCCGCTCCAAGGCGCTGCGCCGACCAAGGCTCAACAGATGATCATCCAGCATCCGCTCCTCCTGAGCGGCCAGCCAAGTAATATCAAAGCCCAGTCCAGGATGATTGCTAAACAGCTCGTTGAGCCGGTTGCGCTGAAACACGCACAGCACTAGCGGCGATAGCGCCTCCACCGAATGCTCCATCTCGCCAATCACCGATCCTTGCAGCCCCACAAGATCGCCGGGCAACATGTAATTGAGGATCTGGCGACGGCCATCCGGTAGCGTCTTGTAGCGAAAGGCCCAGCCTGACAGCAGGGTATACAGATGGACGCTATTGCTGCCCTCGGAGAGTAGCGTCGAACCCGCTTCAGCAACCAGTTCGCCGGTCTTGAATGACGAGACGAAGCGCAATTCCTGCGATTCAAATGGCCGGAAACTTGGCATGGCGCGCAGGGGACACTGTTCGCACGGCACTCTGCGCCCGGAACTTGGCAAAACTAAAGACAAGGCGGACCTGTGACGCTGGAAGGAACTTCAAGCGCAACGCCTCTGCCCGACTGACGTTCCCCACGTGTCAAACTTAAATGACACCGCCACGATAATGCCCGCAAAAGTCGGCTCCAAATTTGCGGAATGACCATGATCGATGAACGACCCGTCCTCATCGTCGAGGAGCAGCTTCTGATCGCGCTGGACATTCAACGCATGTTGGAGACTTTAGGCGCAAGCAAGATGCTGATCGTCGGCAATGCCGAAGCCGCTCTACAGCAACGCGATGCGTGGCCGGACTTTGCGCTGGCGGTGATCGAAGTTCGATCGGACTTGTCGCAAATATGTGCGTTGATGGACGCGTTGAGCGCAATCGACGTCCCGGTGACACTGATCACCACCGCCCGAACGGCAAATGGCAGACTACCCGGACGCGCCGACCTGCTCGCATTGAGCAAGCCGATCTCAGAAGAATTGCTGGCGAGCACCGTCGCGGAGGCGCTCGCCAAAAATGTTAGAACGAGTGGTTCTGTGTCGTGACCTGAGCCGAGACGGCATCTGGGCCGTAATCGGCTTCGCCGCTGACCTTGAGAATGTCCTGCAGGCGCGTGCGCGCGCGGCTGACGCGGCTCTTCATGGTACCGACGGCGCAATCGCAAATCTCGGCAGCTTCTTCATAGGAAAAGCCCGATGCGCCGATCAGGATCACGGCTTCACGCTGGTCATCCGGCAATTGCGCCAGAGCCTTCTTGAAGTCCTGCATGTCCATCGAGCCATACTGCGACGGATGCACCGACAGACGTTCGGTAAAGGCACCATCGGTGTCCTGCACTTCGCGGCCACGCTTGCGCATCTGGCTGTAAAATTCATTGCGCAGGATGGTGAAAAGCCAGGCTTTGATATTGGTGCCCATTTCGAAGCTGGACTGCTTGGCCCAAGCCTTCATTACGGTATCCTGCACCAGATCGTCGGCCTTGTCGTGCTTGCCGGTCAAAGACACAGCGAAAGCGCGCAGGCTCGGCAGGGTCGAGAGCATTTCGCGCTTGAAAGAGGTTGGTTCCGTGCTCATGGCGCTACTCTCCGTCACGGGAGGTATTTTTCGCCTTCTGCGCATCTTCGGCGCTGTCCAGTTTTTCCAGCAAGTCCAGCAGCTGGTCGGGCACGCCCTCGTCCTGCACTGCACCATAGAGGGCGCGCAAACGTGAGCCGATGTCCGTATTCGGACCCAGTCCATCATCTGCCCGCCCCGTTTGCGTTCGCATACGTTGCTGGGTCACCAAGTTGTCCTTCATCATGCAGTGTCTAGACCGTCAGAGTGTAATTCTTGCCATGTCGGCTAGCAAAATGCACCAGCCTGAAAAAAGTTCCGCACTGTGGGAACTTTTTCCACCACGCTCCGTTGCGGTAATTGGTGTATCAAGTGCCTAAAGCGTCACTGGGAGTTTATTTTAATGACATTGTCCACGCGGATCGCTCCGCACCTGCCGTATCTGCGGCGGTTTTCCCGCGCAGTTACCGGGTCGCAGACCTCTGGCGACGCTTATGTTGCCGCGACACTCGAAGCGCTCATTGCCGACATTTCGCTTTTCCCGGAAGCGACGAATGACCGGATCGCGCTCTATAAGCTGTTCTCGGCATTGTTCTCATCCTCCGCAGTGGATGTCCCCCAGCCCAGCTCGACTTTTGCCTGGGAGCAGCGCGCCGCTGCAAATCTGGCTAACCTTTCGGCCCGCCCCCGCCAGGCCTTCCTGCTGGTCGCCGTTGAGGGCTTTACCCACGCTCAGGCCGCCGAAATCCTTGGTGTTAGCGACACCGAGTTCAACGGCCTGCTGGACGAAGCGTCGGTCGAAATCTCCCGTCAGGTCGCGACCGAAATCATGATCATCGAGGACGAACCTCTGATCGCCATGGATATCGAGCAGCTTGTCGAAAGCCTCGGCCATACCGTGGTCAGCGTCGCCCGCACCCACAAGGAAGCTGTGCATCTCTTTGCAGAGACCAAGCCGCGCATGATCCTTGCCGACATCCAGCTTGCCGATGGCAGCTCGGGCATCGATGCGGTCAACGACATTCTCAATACCCATTCGGTGCCGGTGATCTTCATCACCGCCTTCCCCGAACGCCTGCTGACCGGCGAGCGCCCCGAGCCAACCTTCCTTGTCACTAAGCCGTTCAATCCGGACATGGTGAAGGCCCTGATCAGCCAGGCGCTGTTCTTTGACGAAGGCTCGCGCGCCGCGGCGTAGTCCTCAAAATAATTTGACTGGAGAGGCCGGGGTTCCCCGGCCTTTTTTATTTGTTACAGGAACCCGTTTTCTCATGGCCCGTTGTTACAACAGCAACTTAGCCATGGAGATCAAGATGCTTTACTATGCACTCGTTTTCTTTGTTATCGCCTTGATAGCGGGCGTTCTGGGATTTGGCGGCATTGCGGGAGCATCTGCAGGTATCGCCCAGATTCTGTTTTTCCTGTTCCTGGCCTTCCTGGTTATTTCCCTCGTTATCGGTTTCATCCGGCGCGTTTAAGCGTCGGCGCCGGCGAGCAATGCCCTTGCTCGCGGGCGCGAAGCCCGCAGTTTGCGGCGCCCTGTGCCGCTGAGAGTAATGACTGATGCCATCAACTTCCCCTGAGACAATAATGCAGATGAGGCTGGCGGCCTTATCTACTGGTCTGCGTGAAGGGGGCATCTGCATCCTGAGGCAAGGTGCCGACCACCGCTTCGGCCTTGCTGAAAACGTGCCCCAGCAATGGCTACGGCAGGATTTGGTCGGCCTTGTGGAAAGCGATGCCCTTCCGGCCGAGATTGCTGCCGATTTCGTCACCGCACACAACCTCACTCGAAGTCAAAACCTGCGCCAGAACCTCAGTTTTGGAATGGGCACCGGATTGCGTCGCAGAGAATTTGCAATCGTCATGCTGCCCGACGTGGATGGCATTACCAGCGTCGTTACCGATGTAACCGAGGCGGTTGCCCGCGATCTGGCAATGACCACCCTGCTCCGCGAAGTCAGCCACCGCTCCAAAAACCTGCTCGCCATAGTGCAGTCAGTTGCCATGCAGACGGCGCACCACACGCGCGATGTCCAAGAGTTTCTCGACCGCTTCCGAGGTCGCCTGCACGCTTTGTCGAGCACACAGGATCTGGTGACCGAAAGCGACTGGCGCGGCACCTATTTGCAATCGCTGGTCATGTCTCAGCTCTCTCGCGTCGGCCCATCCGCCTTGGGCCACACCCGCGTGACCGGCGAGAACCCGCTGCTCGGACCCAACGCCTCACTGCATATCGGGCTGGCAATCCACGAACTGGCAGCCAATTCCATTCTGCACGGCGCCATGGCCGAGCACACTGCTGGGCACGTCTGGATCGACGCTCAACTGGTTGGCGCGCCCGGCTTGAAGGCCGACCTTGTCATCGAGTGGCAGGAAACCGGCCTTGACCTAGAGGACAGCACCAGGGAGCCGCGTTTCGGCTCGCTGATCCTCGAGCGGATCGTGCCGCTTTCCGTTGGCGGCACGGCCAGCTTCCGGATTGATACCACGACAGTAAACTATCGGCTGACCGTGCCGGCCGATCAGTTCGAGGCTTGAGCCGGTAGCATCGCGTCGATCCTTCCTGTCCAGTAATAGACTGCAAGGCCAATCCATTCCTTGATCGCGATGGTGGTCGTGTTGAGATTGTGCGGCGGGTTGGCAATGTCGAAGCCAAACCCTTCGAGCCCAGAGCTGCGGTAGTCGGTCGGCCACGCGATGACGTCGATGCCGACCTTGCGAAACAGGCCCACCGATCGCGGCATGTGGAAGGCCGACGTCACCAGCAGCGTTGTGCCAGTGCTGCTCCCGATCAGCGCCGCAGTCATCTCGGCATTCTCGTCGGTATTGCGGGACTCGCCCTCTAACACCAGCCGTTCCGGCGCCACGCCCATGGCGAGGAAAAACCGCTCGGCGGTGGTCGCCTCCGGCTCAAGATTGGGTTCTAAAACCCCGGCCCCACCCGAGAACACGATCTTGGCCTCTGGATAGATCAAAGACAGCGCCACCGCCTCCGTCAGTCGGTCCCCAGCATCGTTCAATTCCGCCGTGGCCCGCGCGGTGCTGACGCGCGCCAGTGTCGAGCCGCCAAGCACGATGATCGTGTCTACTGATGCAGGCATGGTCTCGGGCCGCGTAAAGCGATCCTCCAGTGGCCGTATCAGCAGGAAACCCAGCGAGGTGAACCCGCACAGCACCAGCGTCACCAGCGCCACCCCGCTCGCAGCCAATCCAAGCCGCCGCCGACCGAATGCCGACAGCACGATTCCGAGTAGAACCAGCACCGCCACAATGCTGAGCGGTTGCGCCAGAGCCCAGAAAATCTTCGACAACAGATAGAACATTGGGCCTCCGAACACGTCTGTGCTTCGATACCGCAGGGAATGATCACAGGCCAACAGCATTTCCGCTTGCTATCTCGCCCTGTTTTGCTTTTCTTGAGGGCGGTCAAGACTGTGAGCCTCATAATAAGGCAGTCGCCGGTCAGGAAGGCCCCGCCTTGGCGGGAAACAGGTGAATATGGCGCAAACTGCAACGGCCGTTGCCGAGACTTGGCCGGTCGTCTCGATCCGCGATCTGCACAAATCCTTCGGCGCCCTCGAAGTTCTCAAGGGCATCTCGTTTTCTGCGCGTGAAGGTGAAGTTGTTTCCCTGATCGGCTCGTCGGGGTCCGGTAAATCGACTCTGTTACGCTGCATCAACATGCTAGAAGTGCCAGACAGCGGCCTGGTCGCCATTGACGGCGAAGAGATCAAGCTGCGCGGAAATGGCCCAGATCGGCAAATTGCTGACGAAAACCAGATCCGCCGCATTCGCTCCGAACTCGGCATGGTATTTCAGAGCTTCAATCTATGGGCGCACCTGACAATTCTCGAAAACGTCATGGAAGCGCCGCTGATCGTTCAGAAGCGTAGCAAGGGCGAAGTGCGCGAAGAGGCGCTCGCTATGCTGGCCAAGGTCGGAATCCGCGAGAAAGCCGACAGCTACCCCAATCAATTGTCCGGAGGCCAGCAGCAACGCGCTGCCATCGCCCGCGCTCTCTGTATCAATCCCCGCGTCATGCTGTTCGACGAGCCAACCTCGGCGCTCGATCCTGAGCTCGAAGTCGAAGTGCTGCGCGTCATCAAGGTTTTAGCCGATGAAGGCCGCACCATGATCCTCGTCACCCACGACATGGAGTTCGCCCGCTCGGTCAGCGATCGCGTGATTTTCCTTCATCAGGGGCTGATCGAAGAAGAGGGCACGCCCGACCAGGTATTTGGAGCCACGCAATCGGCCCGCCTCAAGCAATTCCTCAACGCCGCTAACCACGATTAAGCGGCGCTGATGACAAGCCCGGTCCAACGGGCACAACAACAAGAACAATCAACGGAGAAACTGATGAAGAAGACAATTCTCGCCGCTGCCGCCATTCTGGCGCTCGGTTCGGCCGTACAGGCCCAGGACACCGTCCGCATTGCCACCGAAGGCGCTTACGCCCCCTGGAACTTCCTCAACGATGCTGGCGAGCCTGCCGGTTTTGAAATCGACCTCGGCAATGCCATCTGCGCCGAAGCCAAGCTGACCTGCCAGTTCATCCTCAATGACTGGGATTCGATCATTCCGAACCTGCTCGCTGGCAACTACGACGTGATCATGGCCGGCATGTCGGTGACCGACGAGCGCCTCCAGACCATCGACTTCAGCGACAACTACTTCCCACCAGATCCATCGCGTTTCGCTTCGATGGCAGGCGATGCCCCAGACTTCGCAAACCTGACCGGCGCCCGCATAGGCGTCCAGGGCGGCACCATCCAGGCCTCCTATGCCGAAAGCACATATGGCGCGACCAACACCGTCGTCGCCTTCAGCACCGCCGATCAGGCAATGGCTGACCTTGCTGCCGGCAACCTCGACACCATCCTAGCAGACGGCGCCTATCTCGAGCCAGTCGTGACCGCATCGGGCGGCGCCATCGAATTCGTCGGTGACGAAATCCTGATCGGCGATGGCTATGCCGCAGGCCTGCGCAAGGACGAAACCGAACTCAAGGGCAAGATCAACACCGCCCTCGCCGCCCTCAAGAAGGACGGCACCGTCGACAAGCTGATCGCTCAGTGGTTCGACGGCCAGGGCCCATACTTCGCCGAATAATCCAGCTCACCGGGGTGGGCGCTGCCCGCCCCGGATATCCTGAAAGACGTTCAATGCCCTTGCCCCGGATCGCCAGACTATGAGCGACGATATCGCCTTCTGGCTGAGCTACATCACAAACGGCAAGCACCTCACTTGGTATGCGAGCTTTCAGTTCACCATTTTTGCCGCCGTGGTGGGCGGTGCGCTGGCCGTGGTCTTTGGACTGATCGGCGCGACCCTCAAAAATTCACGCTTCTGGCCGCTGCGCCTCATCGGCTCGACTTATTCGGCCACGGTACGCGGCATTCCCGATGTGCTGTTCTTTCTGTTCTTCCCGCTCGCCTTCGAACAGGCTGTGGAATGGGTTGTAGCGACCCAAGTGTGCTCGCCCGAGGCTATCGCCGCCCAGACGGCCGCCTGGCCGCCCTGCCGCGAGGCAAACTGGCTGCTCGGCACCACTGAATACCTGATCCTCGCCTCGGTCTCGCTGGGTTTGGTCTATGGCGCCTTTGCCACCAACGTCATCCACGGCGCCATGCGCTCGGTGCCCAAGGGGCAGCTGGAGGCCGCGCGCGCCTATGGCATGAGCGCCCGCCAAGTGCTGTGGCGCGTTCATATCCGCCAGATGTGGGTCTATGCCCTGCCCGGCCTCTCCAATGTCTGGATGCTGATCATCAAGGCGACCTCGCTGCTGTCGCTGCTGCAGATCGCCGACATCGTCCTCTGGGCCGACCGCCTCGGCGCGCCCAACTTCCTGCCCGCCGTCGGCCTTGTCCATGACGACTGGCGCTGGCGCTATTACCTCGTGCTGTTCGTCTTCTATATTTTCGTGACCTTCCTCTCTGAGAAGGGCTTCAACGCCATCATGCGCCGTGCCGGTCGCGGTATCTTGAGCGAGGCCCGCTGATGGACGTATTTCTCAACGAGCTCAGCCTCTTTGCACCGGCCGTGGTGTTCAACATCTACTTTGCCGTGGCGTCCATTCCGCTCGGCTTCGTGTTTGCCGTGTTCCTGGCGCTCGGCAAGGCCTCGTCGAACCCGCTGATCTCTCGCCTCAGCCGCGGCTATATCTATGCCTTCCGGGGCTCGCCGCTGTTTATCCAGTTCTTCATGGTCTATTTTCTGGCGCTGTCGTTCAACATCGGCGTCTGGCGACCCATGGGCATCTCCTGGTTCGTGCTCCATCCGCTGTTCATCGGTCCGCTGGTGCTGGTGCTCAACACTGCCGCATATACCGCAGAGATTTTCTATGGTGCCCTGCGAGCGGTGCCACGCGGCGAAATCGAGGCGGCCCGCGCCTATGGCATGAGCCAGTCCCAGCAATTCCGGCAGGTCGTCTGGCCCAATCTCATTCGGCTGGCATGGCCCGCTTACACCAACGAAGTGGTGTTCCTCTTCCACGCCACGGCCATCGTCTATCTGGCACTGCCCGTCATTGGGCAGCAAAAGGACCTGATGATAACCGCCAAGGACCTGTTCCAGCGCGACTACAATGCGTTCCTGCATTTCTCGGTCGCCGCCCTCTATTTCATGGCGGTGTCGATGCTAGTGTTCTTCCTGTTCGGGCTGGTCTATCGCCGCCTGATGCGCCACATGCCAGCGGCGCCGCGCATGCGCTGGGCCCCCAAATGGCTACGCTGAGGACATCATGAAAATCATCGCCGATCTATGCCTCGTGCCGATGGGCGTCGGCCCCTCGGTCTCCGCCTACATTCGCGAAGTCCGCGCCATCATCGATGCGTCAGGGCTGAGCTACGACATGCATGCCAATGGCACCAATATCGAAGGCGAGATGGCGGCGGTCACCGCCACGGTCGAAGCGTGCTGTGCCCGCCTGCATGAACTGGGCGTGGAACGCATCTTCTGTACCATGTCGTTCTCTACGCGTAACGACAAAGCCCAGACCATGGCCGACAAGCTGACAGCAATCGCCTGATCAGGCGCGGATCGCGGTCAGCTTGGCGACGGCCTCATCCTTGAACTTCTTGCTCTGTGGCAACACGTGCGTCAGCATGTAATGCGGCAGATCGATGCTGTTGAGCGGGCGCGAGAAGTAGAAGCCCTGCAACTGATGGCAGGCGATGCCGGCCAGGAAATCGGCCTGTTCCCGCGTTTCCACGCCTTCGGCCGTGATCGTCAACTTGAGCGTTTTGCCCAGCGACGCAATGGTCTTCAGAATATCGCGCGCCACTTCGTCGTCGCTTGAAGCATCGACGAATGAGCGATCGATCTTGATTTTGTCGAACGGGAATTTGAGCAGATAGCTCAGGCTCGAATAGCCCGTGCCGAAATCATCCATGGCAATCGTCACGCCAAGCCTGCGAATTTCGGTCAGCTTCTCGACGACCTCATCGGGGTTTTCCAGCAACAGGCCTTCGGTGATTTCGATTTCGAGACGCTCTGGCGCCAGGCCCGAAATCGACAGCGCCTTGGTGACGACCACCGCAATATCAGACCGGCGGAAATGCTTGGCGGATAGGTTGACCGCGACCGTCATCCGCTCGGGCCAGCTCGCTGCCGCGAGGCAGGCCTGCTCGATAGTCCAGTCACCGATATCGACGATCAGATTGGACTGCTCGGCCACCGGGATGAACTCGGCAGGGGGCACCAGTCCGCGCATGGGGTGGTTCCAGCGGATCAGCGCTTCAAAGCCGACAGTGTGCTCATCCACCGCCGACACCAGCGGCTGGTAGTAAAGCACCAGCTCATCCTTAGAGAGCGCATCGCGAAGTTCGACTTCCAGCAGGCGTCGCTCACGCGCTTCGGAATCCATCTGGCTTTCAAAAAAGCGATAGACTGAACGCCCATCGGCCTTGGCGCGATAGAGCGCCAGATCGGCATTACGCAAGATCTGGTCTGGCCGCGTGCCATTGGCGGGTGCCATGGCAATGCCAATGCTGACGCCAATGCTTACCTGATCGCCGTCAATGATGTAGGGCCGCCCGATGTTTTCGATCAGCCGCAGGGAAAGCTGCGCCACGGCTTCTGCATTGCTGTTGGTGGAAACGATAATGGCAAACTCATCGCCACCAAGACGCGCCACCCAATCGGTCTCGCGCACCACGTCCTGAACCCGCTTTGCGACCTGCACCAGCAGCTTGTCACCTGCCAGATGGCCACGGCTGTCATTGACCAGCTTGAATTGATCGAGATCGAGATACAGCACCGAGAACGGCGTGCCATAACGCTCCAGCTTGGCCACACAGCTGTTGAGCTGCTCGGTAAATCTGGTGCGGTTCAACAGGCCCGTCATCGGATCATGATGCGCCAACGTTGTGATACGCCGCTCGGCAATCTTGCGGTCCGTAACGTCCGACCCAGTGCCGATATAGCCGAACGACTTGCCGGTTTCGTCAAAGGCCGGCTTTCCCGTCAGGTTCCACCAGCGTTCCTTGCCGTCTGCCATAACGCGAAGTTCGAGATCCTGGAACGTCTCCTGATTGGCGACCGCGGTTTCCATGCGCGCCATGATCGGATCGTCAGGCGGCGTGATATAGCGCATGAAATGAAGGAAATCGGCGCCAATCAGCGCGTCTTCCGAAACGCCTGTCGCCGCCGTGAAGCCGCCAGAAAGGCGATTGATGCCGCCGTCGCCGTCAAAACCCCAGATCCAGTCAGACGTGCTTTGTTCGAACTCCCGCAGCAACAGACCAATGATCTCGCGCTTGTCTTTCAGTGATGTTTCGGAGGCACGGTGAGCCACAAACGCCGCCGCATGCTTCAAAGTCATCACGATCATGGCGCAAACAATGCCAGTCGTCAGAAACGCCGGAGCCCAGATGTCCGGCGATGTCTGTAATCCCAAGACCGCCGTCAGCGCGCCGACAATGAGCGGAATGGCAAAGGCGGCGAGCGCCTGCGGATAGTTGACCAGCGCCATCATCGACACACAAAGCATGCCACCGACGCCGATGGTTGCGGCGGAGCGCGCCGCCGCGCTGCTCCCGAGCGGCATCAGGTTCAGCACGAGACCCCACAGACTGCCCAACAGAACCGCCGAAACCAAAACGCGCAGGACCGGGGACGGCGACGGCCCCTGATCGCGTCGGCGCTTCGATTTGATCACCAGACAGGTATTGTGCAGGCAGACCAAGTTGATGGCGCCCGTCGCAGCCACGACCGGCCAGAACGAGGCCGTCTGCCAGGTCAGCACCAGATAGACCACAGTCACCAGCACCGAGGTCGCGAGGATCGCTGGTGCCAGCCGGCTGATCGACCGCAATTGCTGGTTGAGCAGCTTTGCTCGTACATGTTCTGGCAGCCCGTCAGCGCCGATAGCGCTGTCGACGAAGCCGTTTACGAGGGCAATCAAGCCATTGAGAGGTGCGACACTCATATCCGCAAAGTGCACGTCAGCACTTAATTTTGCGTATGTACTTGCAACAATAGGAATACGGAATGTTGTCGCAGAAATAATCACCAAAAATAAACCGAGACGATTAATTCGATTTTCAAGTCGCGCTAAGTAGTTTCGCCCCAAGCAAGGGACAGAATGTCCGATGGAGAGCGATATGACCCTGAGATCCCGTCCGGTCCCGGAAGCCGCGCTGACTGGTAGTCTGCGCGATTTCCGTTCGCCCGAAGGACCTGACCTCATTGATCGTATTGCCGGATTTTACGATTGGCAGAACCTGCGCCGCGAGCACAATCTGTGGCCCTATGCCCGCTCGATCTCCACCGCGCCACAAGCCCATTGCGACGCGCAGAGCGACACTGGCGAGCCGTTCTCCGGCATCAATTTCGGCAGCCAGGACTACCTGAACCTGTCATCGCATCCAGCCGTCAAAGCCGCCGCCATCGACGCCATCAACCAGTTTGGCGTGCATAGCGCCGGTTCGGCCGCGCTGCTCGGCAACACCAGCTATTCGCTGCAGCTTGAACAGGCTATGTCGCGCTTTCTTGGCGACCGCGAAATCGTGCTCTACCCCACCGGCTGGGCGGCGGGCTATGGCGCTGTGCAGGCTATCGTTCGCCCGAACGATCATGTCATTCTCGATATTCTGGCCCATTCGTGCCTGCAGGAAGGCGCCAAGGCCGCAACGCAGAACGTGCACTTTCACGGCCATCTCAACCTTGAGGCGCTAGCCCGCAAACTCAGCCGCATCCGCGAAGAAGACAAGAACAACGGCATTCTGGTCGTGACGGAGAGCCTTTATTCGATGCATTCCGATACGCCCGACCTGCGCGCCATTCGAACGCTCTGCGATCAGTTTAACGCCATTCTGCTGGTCGATTGCGCCCACGACCTTGGCTCCGTCGGCGATGACGGCCTTGGCCACCTCGGCCTGCAGAACGCTATGGACGCCGTCGACATCATCGTCGGCAGCTTCTCAAAAACCCTTGGCTCCAATGGCGGCTTCGTCGCCGTCAAAGACAAGGCTACTTCGGAATACCTCAAATACTTCAGCGCCAGCCACACGTTCTCCAACGCTTTGTCTCCGATGCAGGCCGCCAGCGTTTTGGCGGCACTCACCATCGTCCGCTCGGAAGAAGGCCGTGCGCTACGCCGCAAGCTGATGGACAACATCGTCTATATGCGCGACGCATTGGCCAAGGCGGGCCTAGAGGCCATGGGCAACCCCTCGCCTATCGTCCCCGTCCGGCTGGGTGTCGAGGCCGTTGGCCGCTTTGCCAGCCGCAATCTGATGGATCTGGGCGGCATCGCCAATCTGGTCGAATACCCTGCCGTGCCACAGGGAGGCTCGCGCTTTCGCTTCCAGGTCATGGCGTCCCACACGCATGAGGACATCGATCAGGTCGTGGACATTCTTGCCAGGGCCATGCGGGAGGCAGATCTCGAATACCGCCTCGGCCATGAAGGCCAGTCCGATGAGAGACGGGCGCGCTCCATAGCATGACGTCCGCAGCACGATCCCTCAAACTCCTTGCGGTCGACGACGACGCCCCATCCGCCGAGCTCGTCGTGCGCGTGGCCGAACGCTGTGGCTATGACGCCTTCGCGACCTCTGATCCGCGTGGCGTGATTACGCTGGTGTCGGCGTTGCGCCCCGACGTCGTATCGCTGGACATCTCGATGCCCCATATCGACGCCATCGGGCTGTTCCGCCTGCTGGCCGAGGTTCACTATGGTGGGGAACTCATCATCGTCAGTGGGCAGGATGAGCAGACTCTGCGGATCGTGCAGCGCTCTGCCGAAGCGCTTGGGCTGCGTCGCCCGTCAGTGCATCAAAAGCCACTCGATTTTGCGCGGTTGCGCGAGGTTCTCAATCGCAACCGTCTGGTCAGCGCCGTCTAACAGGCAACCGGCCTAAACGAAATTCAGCGCCGCTTCCGGCGTCTTGGGACCAAGCACGGCCTGCATCTTGCCGAGCAGACGCGGCAGATCGACAGGCTTGGTATCAAAGTCGATGCAACCGGCCGCGAGCGCATTGGCCCGGTCGGATTCAAACGCACTCGCTGTCAGCGCAATGATCGGCAAAGCCGCCGTCTGCGGGTCGGCACGAATGCGCCGCGTCGCTTCGCAGCCATCCATTTCGCCTAGCCCAATATCCATCAGGATCACATCGGGCATCAGCGCCTTTGCAGCGGCAATGCCGCTAGGACCGTCTTCGGCAAAACGGATGGAAAAGCCGCGCCGTTCGAGGCGGCGCCCCAACACGTCGCGGTTGATCGGATTATCCTCGACGATGAGAACCAGAGCCATTTCTGCGTTGCTCCTTATTAGGCGTTTGCTGCTTTGGCAGGGGATCGACCACGTGTCGAAGCGAGTGCTGCAAAAGCAGCCCTGAGCTTTCCAGAATCGAGTGGCTTCACGACAATTCCATTGGCCCCAGCCGCCAGCACTCGGCCGCGATCGCTGAGAATGGAGATCATGAACACGGGAATATCGGCCGTTACAGGATCTGCACGCAGCGCCGCTAACACATCCCAACCATCAAATCCGGGCATCATGATGTCGAGAAATATCGCTGCCGGTTTGACGGTGCGGGCGATCTGCAGGGCCGACTGCGGCGCGTCGGTGCAAATCGGCGTGTAGTCCTCCCGAATGAACAGGCGCTCTGCGAGTTCAAGGAAGTCCCGGTCGTCATCAACAATCAGCACCCGCGGGCGCCGTTTCGGATTGGCGGTTTCACCGCCCGCAACCGCCGGACTGGCGTGTTCTTCCAGTTCCGCATCCTGCTCGGCGATAAAGGCGGCCTCATCGTCATCCACGCTACGCTGCACAGTTGGCGCGATCACCCCGGCAGGCAGCGGCGCCGGCAACAGGATGGTGAAACGGCTCCCCTCGCCCAGCTTGCTTTCGAGCTCGATCCGCCCGCCCATCAGGCGACAAAGGTTCTGGCTCAGGGAGAGGCCTAGCCCGGTACCGCCATAGACGGCAGCAATCTTGGCATTGGCCTGCGTGAAATTGGAAAACAGCACCTTCTGCTGATCCTCGGAAATCCCTATGCCGGTGTCGGCGACGACAATCTGCAGATTGCCTTCGGCCCGACGAACGTCGAGCGTGATCTGCCCGTTCTGGGTGAACTTGGACGCGTTCGACAGCAGGTTAAAGATCGCTTGCCGCAGCTTGGTGGCATCGGCATGGATCATCCCAAGATCGGCGCCGCGTTCAACCCGCAGGCTATTGGTGTTCTTGGCCGCCATCGGCCGGGCCGTGGACTCGACCTCATCGATCAACTGGTCAAGATCGACGTCATCAAGATGCAGCGCCATCTTGCCAGCCTCGATCTTGGAAATATCGAGGATGTCGTTGACCATGGCCAGCAGATGCTTGCCGGCGGCACTGATTTTTTGCAAATCTGCGATCTGCTCGCCACGCCCATCGAGTTCGGCGTCTTCGAGCAGAATTTCTGAGTAACCAAGCACAGCATTGAGCGGTGTGCGCAACTCATGGCTCATCTTGGCGAGGAATTCCGACTTGGCACCATTGGCGCGCTCCGCCTCGTCCTTGGCTGACGTCAGAGCCTTGAGTGTTGATTGATGGCGATCGACTTCCTTGATCAGTTCGGATTGGCTGTCCACCACGGTCGAATAATAGGCGGCGATCACGAAGACATAAATGCTCGAGCCCAGCGCCGACAGCACGCCCGCCACCACCATGTTCTCGACCGCGATGTGGTTCGGGAATGTGCCGTAGAGGTGCACGGCATAGAGCGTGGCAATGCCCACAGCGATCTGCAGCAGAACGAAGATTCGCGCCGTCCAGGTCGAGCCCAGATACATGAAACCCAGCAGCGGCGTCAGCACCAGCCAGACGAGGAAGGGCGAACTGGTGCCGCCGTAATTATAGGTCGCCCACAGGATGCAGAAGGTCAGGTTCAGCACCGACCCCATAGCCAGCTGCGTATAGGCGCCCGGAAACCGCTTCACCAAAGCCAGAAACGGCCAGAAGCCGTAAATCGATAGCGCCAGGATCAGCACATGCGGCATGGGCTGTGGATCGGCAAACCACAGCATCAGCGGGATGGGCGTGGCGATCAGTGGACCGAGCAGATGGCTGCCTATGAACATCTGCACGCGCTTGCGCTTGTGCAGATCGCTCTGCAGGTGGTCTGGAATGAACCAGTTCACCACCTTTTGAAATGTCGTCAGCATAGTCACTGGAGCCGCCTCGCGCCTCAATTTGAGGCTACAGGTTGGGCCTGACACTTTGAAAGTTCGTAAAGCGAACTGCGGAATATAAGCCTATTTGAGGAAATATTTGCGCCTCGCGACGGAATAATTGCTCTAGAGGCCCAGATTCGCGTGTTCCAGCGCGGCAAACACGCCCCGCAGTTCTGCCAGCCCCTTCATGCGCCCGATGGTCGGGTAGCCCGGTTGCGAGCGCC
The DNA here is from genome assembly GCF_040546815.1 of Devosia sp. 2618. Lineage (NCBI taxonomy): Bacteria > Pseudomonadati > Pseudomonadota > Alphaproteobacteria > Hyphomicrobiales > Devosiaceae > Devosia > Devosia sp. 2618. The sequence goes on along the minus strand of NZ_JBEPOO010000001.1, from coordinate 445,907 downwards.
GACCCAGATCGTCGAGAATATCCTGCCCATGGTCTGGCCGCATCGGAATGCTGTGATCGGCTCGACCCGCCGCCCTGCGCTTCTTTTCTTCGCGCACGATTGCCGCAATCAGCGCCACCATGTCGGTATCGCCTGCCAGATGCTCGGCCTCGTAGAACGAGCCAAACAGGTGTTCGCTGTCGCGCTTGACGTTGCGCAGGTGCAGGAAATGCACCTTGTCGCCCAACCGCTCCATCATGCCGGGCAGATCATTGTCCGGCCGTGCGCCGAGCGAACCGGAACACAGCGTCATCCCGTTGGCCGGGCTGTCGACTGCGTCAAGAATGTGCTTGTAGTCGGCTTCGGTCGACATGACGCGCGGCAGACCCAGCAGCGAGAACGGGGGATCGTCCGGGTGGCAGCACAGTCGCAGGCCCAGATCTTCGGCGGTCGGCACGACGGCGTCGAGGAAGTCGACGAAATTGGCACGCAGCCGGTCGCGGCTGATATCGCCATATTCGGCCAGATGCGCGCGAACGTCATCGAGCGACATGGATTCCGTCGAGCCCGGCAGGCCCATGGTGACATTGCGTGCCAATTGCTTGCGCGCCGCATCGTCCATGCCGGCAAACCGCTTCTCGGCCTCATCAGCAATGGCATTGGTGTAGTCGGTCGCCGCACCGTGACGTTCCAGCACGTGAATGTCGAAGGCAGCGAAATCATTGATATCGAACCGCATGCACGAGCCGCGATTCGGCACGGTCCAGCGCAGATCGGTGCGGGTCCAGTCCAGCACTGGCATGAAATTGTAGCAGATGACCTCGATGCCGGTGTCGGCGAGGTGCTTCATCGAAATCTTGTAGTTCTCGATATGCTCATGCCAGTCATTTTTCTGCTTCTTGATGTCTTCCGACACCGGCAGGCTTTCGACCACATCCCAAGTGAGTCCCGACGGCGTGCCGTCCTTGCGGGTGGCAATTTCCTGATGACGCTTGGCGATTTCCTCAGGCGACCAGACCACGCCATTGGGCACATGGTGCAAGGCACTAACGACGCCCGTAGCGCCCACCTGGGTGATATCGTCGATACTGCACTGGTCCTTGGGACCGAACCACCGCCAGGTCTGCCGCACGTCAAGCACTCCTCATCTTGTATGGTAGGTCCTTGCCATATTCGCGAGAGGCGGAAAAGCCCTATTTGTCAGTGCTGGTGCTACCGAAGATCGCGGTCGTACACGAACTTGGGCATCTCCCACTTGTTGATGATGGCCAGCACGCGCAGCGGGAACCCGACCGCGATGGCCGCCAGCACAACCACGTCCGCATTGAGGCCGAAGATCAGGCCAAAATAGTAGATCGCCCCAGTGACGATCGAGACCGTGGCGTAAAGCTCGCCGCGAAACACCAGCGGCACGTCATTGCACAGCACATCGCGCAAAATGCCGCCGAAAATGCCGGTCACCATGCCCGCAACCAGCACGATCAGCGGATGGGCACCAACTTCCATGGCAATGGAGCAACCGATGATGGTGAAAACCACCAACCCCAATCCGTCCAGCAGCAGGAACGGCCAGCGCAGCCGGTCGACAAAGCGCGCGATGGCAATCGTGAACAGCGCTGCGCCGCATACCAACAGCAGGATATAGGGGTTTTCGACCCAATAGAGCGGGTAGTGGTTGAGGAACAGGTCGCGGATCGTGCCACCACCAAGCGCGGTCACACAGGCCAACAGGCACACCCCGAACCAGTCCATCTTGCGCCGCCCGGCCGCCAGCGCCGCCGTCATCGCCTCAGCCGTGATGGCGATGTAAAAGATCACGTCAAGCATGGCGCATCCTGTCGAAACCGGGTTGTCCCGCGCCACGTTAGCGCAAGATAGTGTGACGTCCAGTGAGAGCCGCCATGCGTCAGCCCAAATCTGTCAAAAGCCTTGAAGCTTTAGGCCGCGTTCAACTCAGCGAAAACTTCTTCCTGCGCGATTTCCTGCACTCCGAAATCGCTATCATGCATGGCTTTACCAACTTCCCTGAAGACACGGATCTGGCCATCAAGACCGGCACAGTGCTGTGCGAAACCCTGCTCGAACCTCTGCAAGCGCGATTTGGCAAGATCTCGATCCGCTCAGCCTATCGGTCGCCCGAGGTCAACCACTTCGGCAATATCAACAAGCTCAACTGTGCCAATAATGAAGCCAACTATGCCGGGCACATCTGGGATCATCTCGATGCCGATGGCCGCATGGGTGCCACAGCTTGCGTCGTGGTCAACCGTTTCGTGCCCTACTACGAACGAACCGACGATTGGGAGGCGATGGCGTGGTGGGTACATGACCATTTGCCGTACCACGACATGGAATTTTTCCCGAAGCTGGCGGCGTTCAACCTGCAATGGCGCGAGGAACCGGTGCGGTCGATCTCAAGTTACATTCCGCCGCGCAGAGGCAAGCTGACCGGGCCCGGTATGGATAACTGGGCCGGGCAGCATGATGTGGCTTATGCGGGGATGCTGGCGGAGATTGGGTGACGGCGAGGAAGCAAGAATGCCCCAACCTGGCCTCCCCCTGAAAAGTGGGAGGAATAGATCGAGTTTGGGCACCGTCTCGGAAATTCACCGGCCAAATTCCTCCCCATATCAGGGGGAGGTTAGGTGGGGTATCCCCTACAAAAAATCCGCCCGATGCGGTGTAAACACGTCGATCAAGCGCCCCTTTTCGAGCGCCACGACACCATGCACAAGGTTCGGTGGCACGATGAAGCTACCGCCGGTGCCGATGATCTCGGTCACACCATCGATGGTCACTTCGAACGAGCCCTCTGCCACATAGCTCACCTGAATATGAGGATGGCTATGCAGAGCACCGACCGCGCCTTTGTCAAAGCCAAACTCGACCTGCATCAGTTCCGGCACATGGATCAGCACACGGCGCGTATTGCCGGGGGCCAGAACGGTTGCTTCGCCCTCGTTCGCCTGTGCGAACAGCTTTTGGTCAGTCATCAGATTACCTCGCGAGCCATCCGCCATCCACGGGGATGACAGCGCCATGCATGTAGTTGGAGGCCGGAGCCAGAAGGAACACCGCTGCATCCCCGATATCGGAGGACGCGCCCCAGCGACCGGCGGGGATGCGTCCCAGGATCGACGCAGAACGGTCCAGATCGGCCCGCAACGCTTCGGTATTGTTGGTTTCGATATAGCCGGGCGCAATGGAATTCACGTTGACGCCCTTGGCGGCCCACTCATTGGCCAGCAGGCGCGTGATCCCCAGAACGCCGCTTTTCGAGGCAGTGTAGCTGGCGACACGAATGCCGCCCTGAAAACTCAGCATCGAAGAGATGTTGACGATGCGGGCGCCACGACCCGCTTCGATCGCCTTTTTGCCCAGCGACTGGCAGAGGAAAAACATCGTCTTGAGGTTGATGTCCATCACCTGATCCCAGTCTTCTTCGGTGAAGTCGACCGCATCGGCGCGCTTGATGATGCCGGCATTGTTGACCAGCCCGTCGATGGGGCCATGCTCGGCCCAAGCCGTTTCAAACATCGCTTGGGCGGCTTTGGCCGAACCGAGATCGGCGCGCACTTCGACAAAGTCTGCGCCCTGCCCCGCCATCAGCGATGCGGTCTCTTCCATGCTGGAGCGACCAACGCCGATGACGCGGCCACCTGCGCGGCCGATGCTGAGCGCAATACCCTGACCGATGCCTGTATTGGCACCGGTCACCATCACGGTCTCTCCGCTCAGCGAAAATGCAGAGAGATCGGTCACAGCAGTTCGTCCATGCCGATCTTTTCAGCGTCGGTGTAGTCGATATTGTCGCCGGCCATAGCCCAGATGAAGGTGTAAGAACCGGTGCCGGCGCCCGAATGGATCGACCATGGTGGAGAAATCACGGCTTCTTCATTGCGTACGATCAGGTGGCGGGTCTCTTCGGGTTCACCCATCAGATGCATCACGAAGGCATCGGGCTGCAGATCGAAATAGAGATAGGCTTCCATGCGACGGTCATGCACGTGGGCTGGCATCGTGTTCCACACAGAACCCGGCGCAAAGCTGGTGAGGCCTACGACCAGCTGGCAGGTCTTGACGCTGTCAGCGTTGACGAACTGGAAGATCGACCGCTCGTTGGCCGTCTGCTGGCTACCCAGATCCAGGCGCTTGGCATCGCTCTGCTTGATCAGCGTTGTGGGGTGGGTGGCGTGTGCCGGCGCACTCAGCAGGTAGAACTTGGCACCCTGCCCAGCAAATTTCACGTCCTTGGCGCCCATACCGACATAGAGCATGTCGCGCGAACCGACGGCATAGTCCTTGCCATCGACCGTGATGGTGCCCGCTTCGCCGATATTGGCGGCGATCAGCTCACGGCGTTCGAGGAAATAGGCGGTGCCGGTTGGCTTGATGGTTTCCAGCGCCAGCGGCGACGCGCCGGGCACTGCGCCACCAACGGCCATGCGGTCGTAATGGGTATAGGTCCAGTTGATGGCACCTTCGGCAAACAGGTCATCGATCAGAAAATTCTCGCGCAACTCGCTGGTGTTCATGGTCGAGGCGCTCACCGGGTCAATGGCGAAGCGAATGTCAAAATCGGTGGTCATAATTCAATCCTGAATGGCAGAGGGCTGCTCGCGCAGCCGGTTGCGGTAGCGGTCCTGGCTCAGCGACAGATGGTGTCGCATCGCCTCGCGCGCGGCATCGGGGTCCTGCGCTGAAATGGCTCGCAAAATGGTGAGGTGCTCTTGCTGTAGTCCCTGCTGGTACTCGTATGTGAGGACGCTTTCCGTGCCCCAGGGGGAGGCCACGTCGCAGGGGATGGTGCGGCTGCCCAATCCGTCCAGCACCTCGATATAGAACGGATTGTTGGTGGCGGCCGCGATGGCGCGGTGGAAGGCAAAGTCGGATTTCCCGGTCGGAATACGCAGCTTCAGCAGCCGGTTGAACTCGTTCCAGGTCTCGTGGATCGCCGCTTCCTGGCTGGTGCTGCGTCGCACAGCGGCGAGACCGGCCGACTCGATCTCGATGCCCATGCGCACTTCGAGCACATTGATCGCGACTGAAATCTTGTTGGAGCGCTCGGCGCCGATCGAGCTGAACGGCGTGGCAGCATTGCCCACCACAAAGACGCCCGCACCCTGGCGGGGCTCGACCAGACCGTCAGCAGCGAGCGCCGCAATGGCCTCGCGCACAACGGTGCGGCTGACGCCGAAAATGGTCGTCATCTGATGTTCGGTGGGCAGCTTGCCGCCCACCCGATATTCGCCCGCGCTGATCCGCTTCCGCAACGTGCCGACGACAAGGTCGGCAAGCTTGGGTTTGCGGTTCGGCGCGACGATGTCGTCATTCAAGCTCATGCTAGCCCCTGAACAAGGCTGGCAGCCACAGCGACAGCGCGGGGATGTAGGTCACAAGACCAAGCACCACCAGACCTGCCGTATAGAACGGCCAGATGCTGCGCATGGCTTCCCACACCGTTATCTTGCCCACCGCGGCGGCCACGAACTGCACGGGACCCAGCGGCGGCGTATTGAGGCCAATACCAAGGTTGAGGATCATGATCACCCCGAAATGCACCGGATCAACACCGAAGGCCTTCACCATCGGTAGGAAGATCGGCGTCGTGATGATGATCAGTGGCCCCATGTCCATGAAGGTGCCGAGCAGCAGCAAGAGGATGTTGATCATCAGCAGAACCATCAGCGGATCGCTAGAGATGGCTGCCATGCCGGCAGTCAGGATCGTTGCGACCTTGAGGTAGGCCATCAGCCAACCAAACGATGCCGCCGCGCCGATGATGAACAGCACCATGGCGGTGGTCCGCACGGCGCCGAGCACCGAGTGGACGAACTCTTTCCAGCTCAGCGAACGATAGACCAGCAGCGTCACGAAGAATGCGTAGAGCACCGCGATGCACGAGCTTTCCGTCGCCGTGAAGATACCCGAGCGCACGCCGCCAAAGATGATGGCGATCAGCATTAGGCCTGGAATGGAGGCGACGAAAAAATAGCCGACCTTGCGGAAGCCCTGGAAGGCCTCGGTTGGGTAACCACGCTTCACCGCCACGATATAGGCCGTGATGCTCAGTGCCCCTGCCAGCAGCAGGCCCGGAATGATGCCTGCCGTGAACAGGTCAGCGATCGAAATGTTGCCGCCGCCCGAAAGCGAATAGATGATCATGTTGTGGCTGGGTGGCAGCAACAGCGCGATCAGTGCTGCCATCGAGGTCACGTTCACCGCATAGTCGGCGCCATAACCACGGGCCTTCATCTGCGGGATCATGATGCCGCCAACGGCAGCCGCTTCGGCCACAGCCGAGCCCGAGATGCCGCCAAACAGCGTCGAGGCGGCGATATTGACCTGCCCCAAACCGCCGCGAACATGGCCGATCATCGAGCCGGCAAACTGGATGATGCGGGCAGCGATACCGCCGCGCATCATCAGGTCACCGGCAAAGATGAAGAACGGAATGGCCAAGAGGCTGAACGCCGAAACGCCGGAGTTCAGCTGCTGAAACACCACGATAGCCGGGCGCCCCAGAAAGATAATGGTCAGAAAGCTCGCAATGCCGAGACAGTACGCGATCGGCGTACCGATCATCATCATGACCGTGAAGGAACCGAAGAGAATCCAATATTCCATAAGCCTCAGGCCTCGGTAATCGTTGGGTCTGCGGCGACGTCGTCGACGGGCTCGCCGGCAAGGCGCAGCAAAAAGCGCTCAAGGGAGAACAGGCACATCAACACGCCGGAGACGACGATGGGGAAATAGGTGAATGCGGTCGGCAGGCCCAGAACAGGGATACGTGTCGACCAGAACCGGATGGCGAGTTCGCCGCCATACCAGACCATGCCAAAGGCAAAACCGAAGATGAGGACATCGCTGATGCCCCGCAGCCAAGGCTTGGCGCCGGGTGGAAGGATATAGAGCAGCACGTCAAACCCCATATGGAAGTTCTCGCGCACGCCCACCGCAGCTCCGAGGAAAATGAACCAGGTCATGATCATGATCGAGCCAGCCTCGGTCCAGGCCGGGGAGTTATTGAGCACGAAACGCATGAACACCTGGTAGGCGACGATAACGGTCATGGCGACCAGGCCGATGCCTGCCAGCCAGAGCGCAGTATTGGAAATCAGCCCCAGAACGCGGCTGATGGGCAGAAGCCTGTCTCTCACGACGTGTCTCCCGGTGGCCACGGCCACCACGCAAGCAAGAAAGGCCGGCGCATGACGCGCCGGCCCGCTCGGATGGATTATTCAGTGGCCTGAATACGGGCGACCAGATCCTTGAGCGCTGGATCGGTAACGTACTTGTCGTAGACCGGGCCCATTGCATCGATGAAGGGCTTCTTGTCGACTTCGTTGATCGTCGCGCCAAGTGCTTCAACAGCGGCACGCGATTCAATTTCCTTGGCGGCCCAAAGCTCGCGCTGAATGGCGACCGATTCCTTGGCAGCTTCACGGAACAGCGTCTGGTCTTCTGGCGTCAGGCCGTCCCAGACAACCTTCGAGATCACCAGAACTTCTGGCACCATCAGGTGTTCGTCGAGCGAGTAGAACTGCGCAACTTCGGCGTGACCAGCAGTGTCATAGCTTGGGAAGTTGTTTTCAGCGCCATCGAGAATGCCCGTCTGGATTCCCGAATAGACTTCGCCATATGGCATTGGGGTGGCGTTACCGCCAAAGGCCGCAACCATGTCCACGAAAATGTCGGACTGCATCACGCGCACCTTCATGCCGGCCATGTCGGCTGGCGTCGTGATGGGCTTGGAGCTGTTGTAGAACGAGCGCGCGCCGCCATCGTAGAAGGCGAGTGCAACCACACCAACATCGTCAAATGCGGCCAGAATTTCTTCGCCGATCGGGCCATCAAGCACGTGGTGCATGTGGTCGGCCGAGCGGAAGATGTAAGGCAGCTGCGTAACGGTAGCGGCTGGAACCTGGGTGTTGAACGCGCCGATCGAGATGCGGTTCATGTCGATCACACCGAACTGGGTCTGCTCGATGGTGTCCTTCTCTTCGCCCAGCTGGGACGAGTGGAACACTTCAACCGAGTAACGACCGTCGGTCTTCTCGCTGAGGATCTCGCCGAAAGCCTTCACCGCTTCAACGGTTGGGTAGCCATCGGGATGGGTATCTGACGAGCGCAGCACGGTCTGGGCGCTGGCAGTCGAAACCATAAGGGATGCAGCGACGAGCGCAGTCGCCGCCAGTTTAGGCAGATGAAACATTGGTGTCCTCCCAATTGATGACACCGACAGGCCCGCTTCATGGGGCCATTCTTGTCGATGCCGTTGTTGCGCGATCGGGTCTTCCCACCCCTTCGCTCAAGCCCACCATCGTCCCTCTGGACTCGGCACAAGCTTGGTGCTCAAACTAGTATGGAAGTCAAAAAGACAAGTCAACATACAATAATTCTAGATTTGTATGATGACTTTGGCTGCGTTTGGGAGAATTGTCCACGCTGGCTTCGCGGCTAAAAAGCCGACGAGCGGCCTTGGTTGGGAGCCGAATATCCGTGCGCTGCCGGTCAGGTTCCTGATTTTATCAGGCGGCGGCGAAGTGGGGATATCCGGCAAAGACCGGCTCAACTCGGAGCCTTATCCCGCAAAAAAGCGCCGCCGGGATGGACCCGACGGCGCTCAAAAATTGCAGTACGTTGGACCGAAGCCCCTAGATCATCAGATGTGGATGGCACCATCGCCCAGCGACAGCGCCGCTTCGCGCACGGCTTCCGAAAGCGTTGGGTGCGCGTGGGTCGAGCGCGCCAGATCTTCGGATGAGCCTGAAAATTCCATCAGCACGACCAGCTCGTGGATCATCTCGCCGGCATTCTTGCCAACGATATGAGCGCCCAGAACGCGGTCGGTGTTGACGTCAGACAGGATCTTCACAAAGCCCTGTGTCGCCAGCATCGCCTTGGCGCGGCCATTGGCGGTGAAGGGGAATTTGCCGACCTTGTACTCGGTGCCTTCAGCCTTGAGCTCGTCCTCGGTCTTACCGACCGAAGCGATTTCAGGGTTCGTATAGACCACTGCAGGCATCACGCCGTAGTTCACGTGACCAGCCTGGCCATTGAGAATCTCAGCGACGGCAATGCCCTCGTCTTCGGCCTTGTGCGCCAGCATCGGTCCGGTGATCACGTCGCCAATGGCGTAGATGCCATCAACGGAAGTCTTGTAGTGCTGGTCGACGCGCACGCGACCACGCTCGTCCAGCGCCACGCCGACGAGATCAAGGCCGAGACCTTCGGTGAACGGCTTGCGGCCGATAGCGACCAGCGCCACGTTGGCATCGAGAATTTCGACTTCGCCGCCCTTGGCGGGTTCGACGCGGACCTTGAGCGAACCATCGTCCTGCTTGTCGATACCGGAAACCTTGCTCGACAGCTTGAACTCAACGCCCTGCTTCTGCAGCATGCGCTGGAACTGGCGGGCCACTTCGCTGTCCATGCCGGGCAGGATGCGGTCGAGATATTCAACCACAGTCACCTGGCTGCCCAGACGTGCCCAGACCGAGCCAAGCTCGAGCCCGATGACGCCAGCGCCGATCACCACCAGCTTGGCAGGGACCTTTTCAAGGTTCAGCGCACCAGTCGAGGTGACGATGGTCTTCTCGTCGATCTCAATGCCGGGCAGGCCGGCCGACACCGAACCCGTGGCAATCACGATGTTCTTGGTCTCGATCTCGGTCGTCGCGCCATTCTGTGGCGTCACATGCACCTTGCCGGGCGCGGCAATGGTGCCGATGCCGCGGAAGGCGGTTATCTTGTTCTTTTTAAAGAGATAATCCACGCCGCCAACATTGGCCGCAACCGTTTCGGTCTTGTGGTTCATCATCTGGGGCAGGTTCAGGACCGGCTTTGGTACATCGACGCCGAGCGCCTTGAGGCCATGACCGGCCTCTTCAAACATCTCGGACGCGTAAAGCAGCGCCTTGGATGGAATGCAGCCGATGTTCAGGCACGTACCGCCATGCGTCGCCCATTTTTCCACCACGGCAACTTTCATGCCGAGCTGGGCCGCGCGGATCGCCGCAACGTAGCCGCCTGGGCCTGAGCCGATGATGGTGAGGTCGAAAGCGTCTGCCATTTTATGCCCCGAAACTGATTAGTGCTGTTTGTGCGAAGGCCACACGGACCGCGAGCACGCTAAAGGTAATGCCGGTCACACGATTTAACCACCGGCGAAAGCGGAAAAACCCTACTCTATCTGCGGTTGTCTTAAACAAAGCGGGGACCGATGCGAACCGGGCAATAAGCATGATGCCCATTCACGTCACGACTGCGTCCGGACGCGACGCGTTGATACGCGTTTTCAGCATCAGTCCGGCAAACTCTAGCCATCCGAAGTTCATCAGGGCACCGCAGCAGTATTGCGGTCCATCCGTTACACCAGCATTCCCCGCCGGGCAACGCAGCACGCCGATATTATCAGCGCCGCGTGAGGGTGGGGATTACTGTGAGGCGATTTCCTGGGCGCGGGACAGGGTGGTGGGCAGCGACTTGTTGATGTCGAGCGCGCCGCTTTCGACCTGTTCGAGGAAGGCGCGGCAGAACACGGTCTTGTCGTCAGCCTGATTGAAGGCGCTCATGATCTGCGTGCCGCCATAGGTTTCAGCCGCTTTTTGCTGGCCTTCGCTGGCGCCCCCAAGCCGGAGGACGACGCGATCGGCCAGATCGAGGAAGCCGATATTGCGCAGGTACCAGTTGTCGTTGGCGACCTTGTACTCGTTATCCAGCCCGGTGTTCTCGTAGCAATGGGTGGTCATGGCCGAGACGATGGCCTTGGTGCCGTGAAAGGCCATGAGTTCGCCGATCAGCCGCGTGTCTGCCGTTTCTTGTGCGTTGGTTGTAGGAATAAAAGCTGCGAGCCAGACGACGGCGATAACCAATGGGCGCAAGAGGCATTCAACTCCGAGACAAAAAAACAGACCATCTGCCCCACCGCATCTGCGCCAGATGCGTTAACACACTGTTAGCATCGAGCGTGTCCCACATCACGATTATGCTAACCTTTGGTGGTGGTTAAGCAGATGTCCGTTGCCTGACACAGCAATGCGGCCATTTCTAGGATGCAACGCCCAATGGGCGGTCACATTAATGACAGAAGCGGTCAGCTAGATCGGTTGCAGCTTCGCCATTGCGCGATCCGTCGGTAACGATCAAAACCGTGTCAGAGATCGCCGAAAGGATGCGCCATGTCGCTCGCCACCACACGCCTCAAATGTGCCTGCGGCCAGTTCCAACTTGACGTGATCGGCGAGCCCATCATCAATGCCGAGTGCCATTGCACCAGCTGCCGCGAGGCCGGGGCGCGGCTGGCCAGCGTGCCGCCAGCCTTTCCGCTGCGGGAGCCGAACGGGGGGACCCATTACGTCCTCTACCGCAAGGATCGCGTCCGCTTTCCCGACGGTACCGACAACCTTGCCCAGTTTCACCTGACGCCCACCTCGCCGACGAGGCGCGTGCTGACCAAGTGCTGCAACACACCCGTATTCACCGAATTCAGCAGCGGCCACTGGCTGAGCCTTTATGCCGGGCTTTGGGCCGGACGGCCCCTAGCCCCGCTCGACCTGCGCACGCAGACTGGCAACGTGCCGCCCGACGTTCAGCTGACCAACGATGTTCCGGCCGGCGCCATGGCCACGGCGGGCTTTTACGCCAGACTGCTCGTCGCCTGGCTCGCCATGGGATTCAAAGTGCCTGCCATAGAGATCACTGGCGACATCAAGGCCTGATACCGGCGCAAACAAAAAGGGCGCAGTTTCCTGCGCCCTTTTTTTCAAACTGAGAGTGTCGAACCTTAGAGGTCGAGAACCAGACGTTCTGGGGCTTCAAGGCTTTCCTTGACGCGCACGAGGAACGTCACGGCTTCCTTGCCGTCGACGATGCGGTGATCATAGCTCAGCGCCAGGTACATCATCGGACGGATCACGACCTGGCCGCCGATGGCGACTGGACGTTCCTGGATCTTGTGCATGCCCAGAATGCCCGACTGTGGGGCATTCAGGATTGGCGTCGACATCAGCGAACCATAGACGCCACCATTGGAGATGGTGAAGGTGCCGCCCTGCATGTCGGCCATCGACAGCTGACCGTCGCGGGCCTTCTTGCCGAGATTGCCGATTTCCTTTTCGATTTCGGCAATCGACATCTGGTCGGCATTGCGAACCACTGGAACCACGAGGCCCTTGTCGGTGCCCACAGCCACGCCAACGTGGGCGTACTGCTTGTAGATCAGGTCATCGCCATCGATCTCGGCGTTAACGGCCGGGATTTCCTTGAGGGCGTGCACGACAGCCTTAGTGAAAAAGCCCATGAAGCCGAGCTTGACGCCATGCTTCTTCTCGAACAGCTCCTTGTAGGAATTGCGCAGGTCCATCACTGGCTTCATGTCCACTTCGTTAAAAGTGGTCAGCATGGCAGCGGTGTTCTGTGCTTCCTTGAGGCGACGGGCGATGGTCTGGCGCAGACGGGTCATCTTGACCCGCTCTTCGCGCGATGCGTCGTCAGCCGAGACCGGAGCGCGTGGCGCAGCCGGAGCCTTTGGTGCTTCAGCCGCCTTGGCTGGAGCTGGAGCCGCCGGAGCGGCAACAGCTGGCGCAGGCGCAGCGGCGGCTGGCTTGTTAATGGCTGCGATCACGTCTTCCTTCAGCACCTGACCACGCTTGCCCGAACCATCGATAGTGGCGCTATCGAGGCCATTTTCGTTGATCAGCTTCTGCGCGGATGGCGCTGGCGACATGGTCGTTGGTGCAGCTGGAGCCTCGGCCTTTACAGGCTCAGGACCGGCAGCATTGGCGGCTGGCACATCGGCCTTGGCTTCGGCTGGCTTTGGCGTAACGACAGCCCCTGCCCCGCCAATGGCGCCAAGCAGGGCGCCAACGTCAACGGTGGCGCCAGCTTCGGCAGCAATGGCTTCCAGCACGCCGGAAGCCGGCGCTGGCACTTCGATGGTGACCTTGTCGGTTTCCAGTTCGACAAGCGGCTCATCGGCGGAAACGGTGTCCCCAACCTTCTTGAACCACTGGCCGATAGTCGCCTCGGTGACGCTTTCGCCAAGAGTGGGGACGCGGATTTCAGTCGACATTCTTTTTATCCCTTATTCTGGTGAAGCGCTTAGCTTCCGAGCGCTTCATCGAGGAAGGCTTGCAGTTGGGCGAGATGGGTCCGCATCAGACCCGTGGCTGTTGAGGCAGACGCCGGACGACCGGTATAGCGCACGCGCTGGCCGGTACGGCCCATCTGGTCGAACACCCATTCAACATAGGGCTGAATGAACGCCCAGGCACCCATATTCTTGGGCTCTTCCTGGCACCAGATGATCTCGGCATTCTGGAAACGGCTCAACTCGTCCAGCAAGGCCTTTGCCGGGAACGGATAGAGCTGCTCGATGCGCAGCAGATAGACATCGTCGATGCCCTTCTTTTCGCGATCTTCCAGCAGGTCGTAATAGACCTTGCCGGTGCACAGCACGACGCGACGGATCTTTTCGTCGGGCACGAGCTTGATCGTGGTCTTGGGCGCGCCGGGGGCTTCGGCATCGTCCCACAGGAGACGGTGGAAGCAGCTATCAGGACCCATTTCGACCAGACCCGAGACGGCGCGCTTGTGGCGCAGCAGGCTCTTGGGGGTCATCAGGATCAGTGGCTTGCGGAAGTCACGGGTCACCTGGCGGCGCAGCGAATGGAAATAGTTCGCCGGCGTCGTGCAGTTGGCAACCTGCATATTGTCTTCAGCGCAAAGCTGGAGGAACCGCTCTGGGCGGGCCGACGAGTGCTCCGGACCCTGGCCTTCATAGCCATGGGGCAGCAGCATCACGAGGCCCGACATGCGGAACCACTTGCGTTCGCCCGAAGAGATGAACTGGTCGATCACCACCTGCGCGCCGTTCACGAAGTCACCGAACTGGGCTTCCCAGATCGTCAGAGCCTTTGGCTCGGCGAGCGAATAGCCGTACTCAAAGCCGAGAACGGCCTCTTCAGACAGCATCGAGTTGATGACTTCGTAGCGGCTCTGCTCGGGGTCGAGATTGTTTAGCGGGGTATAGCTCTTGTTGTCGACGAGCTGATCATTGAGCACCGAATGGCGCTGGCTGAACGTGCCGCGTTCGACGTCCTGACCCGATAGGCGCACCGGATGACCGTCGGTCACCAGCGTACCAAAGGCCAGAGCCTCGGCAGTTGCCCAGTCGATGCCTTCGCCCGATTCAATGGCGGCCAGACGGTTGTCCATGAAGCGCTTGACCGTCTTGTGGACGTTAAAGCCTTCGGGGATGCGCGTCAGGTCGGTACCGATCTTGACGAGACGGTCGATGCCGACGCCGGTTTCGCCACGACGTGGACCTTCTTGGTCGGCGGGGCGGAAATCCTTCCACGCACCATCGAGCCAGTCGGCCTTGTTCGGGCGATAGTCCTGACCGGCCTCAAACTCGGCTTCGAGCTTGGCGCGCCAATCGGCCTTCATCTTGTCGACTTCAGCAGCCGACAGCAGGCCTTCGGCAACCAGCTTGTCCGAATAGAGTTCGAGCGTCGACTTGTGCGCGCGGATCTTGGAATACATCAGCGGCTGGGTGAAGCTTGGTTCGTCGCCTTCGTTGTGACCGAAGCGGCGATAGCAGAACATGTCGATAACGACAGGCTTGCCGAACTTCTGGCGGTATTCGACAGCCACCTTGGCCGCAAACACCACAGCTTCCGGATCGTCACCATTCACATGGAACACCGGTGCTTCGATCATCTTGGCCACATCGGTCGGATAAGGCGAAGAGCGCGAATACATCGGGCTGGTGGTGAAGCCGATCTGGTTGTTGATCACGAAGTGGATCGAACCACCCGTGCGGTGACCCTTGAGACCCGACAGACCCAGGCATTCGGCAATAACACCCTGCCCGGCAAAAGCCGCATCGCCATGGATCAGCAACGGCAGAACCATCGAACGGTCCGGCTTGCCCTCAAGCTCGATATTGACGAGCTTGCCGTCTGGCGAAATGTGCTGGTCCTGCTTGGCGCGCGACTTGCCGAGCACGACGGGATCAACGATCTCGAGGTGCGATGGATTTGCCGTCAGCGACAGGTGAACCTTGTTGCCGTCAAAGTCGCGGTCCGAGGAAGCACCCAGATGGTACTTCACGTCGCCCGAACCTTCGACGTCGTCAGGATAGAACGCGCCACCCTTGAACTCGTGGAACAGGGCGCGGTGCGGCTTCTGCATCACCTGCGTCAGAACGTTGAGACGACCGCGGTGAGCCATGCCCAGCACGATGTCCTTGATGCCAAGAGCACCGCCGCGCTTGATGATCTGCTCAAGCGCCGGAATGGTGGATTCGCCGCCATCAAGGCCGAAACGCTTGGTGCCGGTATACTTGACGTCGATGAACTTCTCGAAGCCTTCAGCCTCGATCAGCTTGGAAAGGATGGCCTTCTTGCCTTCGGCAGTGAAGGTGATTTCCTTGTCCGGCCCTTCGATACGTTCCTGAATCCACTGCTTGGCTTCAGGATCGGAGATGTGCATGAACTCGATGCCCACCGTACCACAATAGGTACGCTGCAGGATCGCCAGCATCTCGGGAAGGGTCGCGTATTCAAGACCCAGATAGTTGTCGATGAAGATCTTGCGGCTGTAGTCGGCCTCGGTGAAACCGTAGCTAGCGGGGTCCAGCTCTGGGGCTGGCTCGTCAGCCTTCATCTTGAGCGGATCAAGATCGGCATGCAGATGCCCGCGCATACGATAGGCACGGATCATCATGATGGCGCGGATACTGTCACGCGTGGCCTGCAGCACGTCAGCAACGCTGGACTTGGCAACGCCGAGCGCCTCAGCCTTTTTGGCGATGGCCTTCTCGGTCTTTACCGCGACGGCGCCCCAATTGCCGTCAAGGGCACTGACCAGCTCGCTGGTCGCGGTCTGCGGCCAGTCGGTGCGGCCCCAGCTCGGGCCGTCCGCGTTTTGCTGGGCAACCCCTTCGCCATCGCCGAGCTTGGAAAAGAAACTTTTCCACGTCTCGTCCACGCTGGCCGGATCGTTTTGGTAGCGGGAATAAAGCTGCTCGATGTAGTCGGCGTTCCCACCATAGAGGAACGAAGTCAGCAAGAACGTGTCGTTCTTTTCCTGTCGTGTCATCGCTTTTTGTCGCGAGGCCCACGCCCCGCCATCCTTCTCAACGAACCGGCCTGAAGCCGGTCTCACGCGGTCCCTAGTTTAAGATCGGATACTGACCGCTTATCCTTAGTATCCTGTTAAGTGTAGCGCTCCCTGAGCAGGAGCGCGGCTGCGTAGACCTGTGGTTGCTACGAGCACGTTCGGCGTAACACCGTTGTGTGTCCGAAGCGCGACCGTGAGGCCGCTTTTGTGAGGGGATACCCCCACCTCGCCTCCCCCTGATAGGGGGGAGGAAGTCGACTGAAACATCGCGCCATTCGAGCGTAGCTCTCATGGCCTGCTCGCCTCAAATCGCTCCACCGGAGCGATTTGCCCTGTGGGACGGCGCTCAGCCCTTGAGCACTTCGGCCAGGGTGCGACCGATACGGGCTGGCGACTTCGACACGCGGATACCCGCAGCTTCCATCGCAGCAATCTTGTCTTCCGCGCCGCCCTTACCGCCCGAAATTACGGCGCCAGCATGGCCCATGGTGCGACCGGCAGGTGCGGTCAGACCGGCGATGAAACCAGCCATTGGCTTCTTGCGGCCGCGCTTGGCTTCGTCGATCAGGAACTGAGCGGCTTCTTCTTCGGCCGAACCACCGATTTCGCCGATCATGATGATCGACTTGGTCGCTTCATCAGCCAGGAACATTTCGAGCATGTCGATGAACTCGGTGCCCTTGACCGGATCGCCGCCGATGCCGACAGCCGTGGTCTGGCCGAGGCCCTCATTGGTGGTCTGGAACACTGCTTCATAGGTAAGCGTGCCGGAACGCGAAACAATACCGACCGAACCCTTCGAGAAGATCGAACCGGGCATGATGCCGATCTTGCATTCTTCCGGAGTCAGAACGCCCGGGCAGTTCGGCCCGATCAGGCGCGACTTGGAGCCGGCCAGCTTTGCCTTGACGCGAACCATGTCGAGCACGGGCACGCCTTCGGTGATGCAGACGATCAGCGGGATTTCCGCGTCGATGGCTTCTTCGATGGCGGCGGCTGCACCTGGAGGTGGCACATAGATCACCGACGCATTGGCGCCGGTGCGCTCCTTGCCTTCAGCAACCGATGCATAAACCGGCAGTTCGGTGCCATCGACACCCGACGACCAGGTTTCGCCGGCCTTCTTGGGGTTCACGCCACCAACCATCTTGGTGCCGTAATAGGCCAGAGCCTGTTCGGTGTGGAACGTACCGGTCTTGCCGGTGAGGCCCTGTACGAGAACCTTGGTGTCTTTATTGACGAGAATCGACATGGGTTTGGTCTCTCTTAGCGGGCGTTAGGCAGCTGCATTGACAGCAGCGACGATCTTCTGGGCGGCGTCGTCGAGATCGTCTGCCGAGATCACGTTGAGGCCGGACTGATTGAGGATCGCCTTGCCTTCCTTGACGTTGGTGCCTTCGAGACGGACCACCAGCGGAACCTGCAGGCCCACTTCCTTGACCGCAGCGATGACGCCTTCGGCGATCACGTCGCAGCGCATGATGCCGCCAAAGATGTTGACCAGAATGCCCTTCACAGCCGGATCGGCAGTGATGATCTTGAACGCTGCCGTCACCTTCTCCTTGGAAGCACCGCCGCCAACGTCGAGGAAGTTTGCTGGCTCAGCGCCGTAGAGCTTGATGATGTCCATGGTGGACATGGCAAGGCCGGCGCCATTGACCATGCAGCCGATATTGCCATCGAGGGCAACGTAGGCGAGGTCGAACTTGGACGCTTCGATTTCCTTGGCGTCTTCTTCGGACAGATCGCGCAGGGCCTTGAGGTCTTCGTGACGGAACGCTGCGTTATTGTCGAAGCTCACCTTGGCGTCGAGCACGCGCAGGTGACCATCGGTCATCACGATCAGCGGGTTCACTTCCAACAGGCTCATGTCGGTGTCGGTGAAGGCCTTGTAGAGGATCGGGAACAGCTTGGCCGCATCGACCTTGGCATCGCCATCGAGCGCCAGCGCCGAAACGATCTTGGCAACGTCAGCTTCGGTCACGCCCGTGGTCGGATCGATATCGACGGTGATGATCTTTTCGGGGGTGTGCTCGGCAACGGCTTCAATGTCCATGCCGCCTTCGGTCGACACAACGAACGACACGCGACCGGTGGAACGATCGACCAGCAGCGAAGTGTAGAGCTCGCGTGAAATGTCGGCGCCATCTTCGATATAGAGGCGGTTGACCTGCTTGCCGGCATCGCCGGTCTGCTTGGTCACCAGCGTATTGCCCAGCATTTCCCTGGAGAAGGCCACGACATCGTCGATGGTCTTGGCGAGGCGCACGCCGCCCTTGGCATCGGGGCCGAGTTCCTTGAACTTGCCCTTGCCGCGCCCACCGGCGTGGATCTGGCTCTTGACCACATAAAGCGGACCCGGCAGCGACTTTGCAGCAGCTTCTGCTTCGTCAGCCGAGAAAATGGCGACGCCGGCGGCAACAGGTGCGCCATACGACTTCAACAGCTCTTTGGCCTGATGTTCGTGGATGTTCATCTCAAGTCCCTTTGGATGGGCAAATCTCGTGTCGGTCACGGGGCCTGGACCCCCACCGCATCATTCCCGCCACAGCGGAAATCTCAAATCGATCTCCCAGATAGGGAGATCCCCGCTTGCGCGGGGATTGGGTCGTGTTCGTTATGCGAGCTTCGGCGCGATCTTCTTACAGGCTTCGATGAGCCCTTCGACCGAGGCGACCGACTTGTCGAACGCCTTTTGCTCGGCCGAGTTCAGTGCGATCTCGACGATCTTTTCAGCACCACCGGCGCCGATGACAACAGGCACGCCAACATAGGTCCCCTTCACGCCATACTGGCCATCAAGGTAAGCGGCGGCTGGCAGTACGCGCTTCTTGTCCTTGAGGTAGCTCTCGGCCATCGTGATGGCGGAAGCCGCTGGTGCGTAGAAAGCCGAACCGGTCTTGAGCAGGCCGACGATCTCGGCGCCGCCATCGCGGGTGCGCTGGATGATCTCGTCGAGACGTTCCTTGCTCATCCAGCCCATCTTGACGATGTCGGTCAGCGGAATGCCGGCAACGGTCGAGTAACGGGCCAGCGGCACCATGGTGTCGCCGTGACCGCCCAGAACGAAGGCGTTGACGTCTTCGACCGACACATTGAGCTCGTCAGCGATGAAGTGGACAAAGCGCGAGCTATCGAGCACGCCAGCCATGCCGATCACCTTATTGGCGGGCAGGCCGGAGAACTTCTGCAGCGCCCAGACCATCGCATCGAGCGGGTTGGTGATGCAGATGACAAAGGCGTCCTTGGCATATTTGGCAATGCCCGCACCAACCTGCTCCATAACCTTGAGGTTGATCTCGAGCAGATCGTCGCGGCTCATGCCTGGCTTGCGCGGCACACCGGCGGTGACGATGACAACATCGGCGCCCTTGAGGTCTTCATACTTGGAGGTGCCGGTGATCTTGGCATCAAAGCCTTCAACCGGAGCCGACTGGGACAGATCCAGTGCCTTGCCCTGCGGAACACCATCCACGATATCGAACAGAACGATGTCGCCGAGGTCCTTGAGAGCTGCCAGATGGGCGAGCGTGCCGCCGATCTGACCCGAGCCGATAAGAGCGATCTTCTTGCGCGCCATTAGTCCTCATCCCAGACTGCGTTGATTTGGCGCACGTCTTAACCTTAGCGGCCAACAGGGGCAAGTGAACCCTTCGTCTAAAGGGCGGTTTGTGCCTTGCTGATGGGTGAAGGGCCCCTGCCGTATGAGCAAGGAAGACATCGTTGTGTTGTCATTTTTGGAGCGATGGGGGGCTTGGAAGAGTACCGCCACCTGCAACTTCGTGGCACGCCCTCGTGGTTCGAGGGTCGCTTCGCTCCCACCTCACCATGAGGGCTGTTCCTGGTGCGGTTCTCAAGCAGCCCTCATGGTGAGGCGCGAGTTCTTACGAGCCTCGAACCACGAGGGCGTGGCACAGTCGTCGGGCAGACCTATTCCTGAACTTCGTGCGCCGCATCCCGCAGGCCCTTGGCCAGGTATTCCTCGGACTGCATCTCGACCAGCCGCGAGACTGTGCGCTGGAACTCGAACGCTGTCTTGTCATCAAGACCCAGCTGCTCCAGCGGCGCTGCAAAGCTGGCGCCGAGCTTGACGCCGCGATCGTAGAGATTGTCGATCAGCAGGATAAACCGCTTGGCGGCATCGGACTTGGTGCGGTCCATTTGCGGCACGTCGTCGATGATCACCGAGTCAAAATGGTGGGCGATGCGGACGAAATCGCGCGAGCCAAGGGGCTTTTCGCAGAGGTCGCGGAAGTTAAAGCGCGCCGCGCCCATCGCCACCAGCGGCACATCGATCTTGCGACCGATGCTTTCAACCACGCCCGGCGCGCCCGGCTCGCCGCCAGTGATGCGCAACCAGAGCCTGTCCATTTCGGCGCGAACGTCTGGACCGGTGCCAAAAGCATAGACATGCTGGCCGGCAAACTTCATGCGGCGATAATCCTGCGCCGCCGGCAGCGAAGCGACCGTCGTCTGCTGCTTGAGCAGTTCGATGAACGGCAAAAACAGCTGCCGGTTCAGCCCGTCCTTGTAAAGATCGTCAGGCAAAACGTTAGAGGTCGCCACCAGCGTCACACCATGCGCAAACAGCTTTTCGAACAGCCGATAAAGCAGCATGGCATTGGTGATGTCATGGACGTGAAATTCATCGAGACACAGCAGGCGCAGGCCGGAGCGGACGATCGGCTTGACCACCGCCTCGACCGGATCGGCGTCCTTGCCCTTGGCGCTTTTGCGGAAGGCCGCCATGCCGGCATGGATCTCGTCCATGAATTCATGGAAATGCACGCGCCGCTTTTGCGGAAACGGCGCAGCGGCAAAGAACAGGTCCATCAGCATGGTCTTGCCGCGCCCGACCTCGCCGTAAAGGTAGAGACCGCGCACCGGTTCGGGTTTGGCGAAGAGCTTGCCGAACAGACCCTTGGGCTGGTCAGCTTCGAGCCCGGCCAGCACATCGTCGAGCAACCCCGCCGCATCGCGCTGCGCCGGATCAGCCGTCAACGCGCCACGCTCGACGAGGGCGGCGTAAGCGGCGGTTACGGGGCGGAGGGAAGTGGGGGACATAGCTAAACCGGGACGGCCAACATTTCACCGCGTCATTCCCGCGAAAGTGGGAACCTCCGTTGCAACCGCCGGCGCTGTAAACAGAGGTCCCCGCTTTCGCGGGATGACATGGTGGGTGGAGAAGCACTCGCGCAAAAAACGCCCCGATTTTCACCGGAGCATCTTGATTAGCGGCTCATCGAGATGGCCTGGCCACCGCTGATGGTGCCGATATAGCGGCCGCTGCTTGGGGCGAGGAAGGCGGCGATGTTGCCGTTTTCATCATAGAGTTGCAGCTGGCTGCCGACCTGCTGCCAACCGGTGACCGACGCGATCTGCGACACGGTGCAACCCGGTGCCGAAGCGCGGTAATAGCTGGTGCCGGTCTTGGAGGTCATCGGCAGGTTGATGCGGCAGGTTGCCGAACCCGCGATGACGTTCCAGACGCCTTCTGGGCCATTGCTCATGCCGCCGCCAGCCGCTGGCTGGGCGAGAGGATCGAGCGTGACGAACGAACCGCCGGGAGCCGCTGGCGCGAGGCCGGGCTGGCCGAAGCCGGAATTGAGACCTGCAACCTGCTGATTGGCCGGAACGCCGCCAAGCACTGGCTGGCCCGAAAGACCGGGAGCCGGGGTGCCAGTTGCGCCGATGGCAGGCAGGGTACCCTGCTGCACCGTCGAGCCCTGAACAGGCTGCAACTGCGCCGGGGCGCCGATCGTGTTGAGGTTGGCCGTATTGGAACCGGTCGTCTGGCAGGCTGCCAGAAAAACGGCCATAGCCGCAATACCTACCGCGGACAACGATCCGCGCATCCAAACCGTCATGGGTCAGCTCCTGCCCGAAGGCTTAAAAAAGGTTAACAGCTTGACGCGCTTATAGCCAAACGTCACGCCGCGTACAACCGCCCGGTCCGCAACCGACCTAATGGGCAGCAATGTGGCCATTTAGGGGTCAGTCCCCGCCATCTCTCTCAACAGCTCGGCGGCCAGATCGGTTGCATCGGCCGCTTCTTCTTCTGGCACCTGCACTGGAACACCCTCTGGCCCGAACAGATTCGGCACGCCCGGCAGGCCGCCCTCGTTCTGTTCCAGCGGATGAAAACCATAGGCACGCAGCGCCACGGCAAGCGCACGCGCCTGCGAGGCATTTTTCGCCTGAGCGATGATCTGATAGGTCATAGACAGCTCCGCAACTGTTCCCGATCCTGACGCGCTATGGCTTTGGGAGCAAGGCTTGAGCCGCCAGATTGGCTGCATGGGCACAGCTTTGTGCGTCTGCGGCTTGCCAAGCGGTCGTCAAAGTGTTGCACTGACCCCTAAGCCGTTTCACCGCATGGTGATTTGCGGATGCCAGCAAGCAGCGCTTAGCTCCAGAAGACCAACTAGCCTGCCCGGAGAACCGATGGGCGCCTACATCGTTCGACGCCTGCTTTTGATGATCCCGACCGTGTTCGGCATCATGGCGATTTCCTTCCTCATCACCCAGTTTGCTCCCGGCGGACCGGTCGAGCAGGCTCTCGCCAATCTGTCGGGCCAGAACGCCTCCATCACCGAACGCATTACCGGCAGCGCAGGGGGCGATCTTGCCGCCCAACCCGGCGGTCAGGGCGGCGGATCATCCGCCTATCGCGGCAGCCAGGGCCTGTCGCCCGATCTGGTAGCGCGCATCGAAAAGCAGTTCGGCTTCGACAAGCCGCCGCTAGAACGGTTCGGGCAGATGCTGTGGAACTATCTTCGCTTTGATTTCGGCGACAGCTATTACCGCGACATCTCGGTGATCGACCTGATCAAGGAAAAGATGCCGGTCTCGATCTCGCTGGGCCTGTGGATGACGTTGATCGCCTATGGCGTTTCGATCCCGCTCGGCATCAAGAAAGCCGTCTCCGATGGCTCGCGCTTTGACGTCTGGACATCGACCATTGTCATTATCGGCTATGCCATTCCGGGCTTTTTGATCGCCATCGCGCTGGTCATTCTATTTGCCGGAGGGAGTTTTCTGTCCATCTTCCCCATGCGCGGGCTGACTTCGCCGGGCTTTGCCAGCTTCCCCTGGTGGCGGCAGATCATCGACTATTTCTGGCATCTGGTGCTGCCCATCACCGCCATGGGACTGGGTGCCTTCGCGACGACGACGCTGCTGACCAAGAACTCGTTCATCGACGAAATCGGCAAGCAATATGTCACTACTGCCCGCGCCAAGGGACTGACAGAAAATCAGGTGCTGTATCGGCACGTGTTCCGCAACGCCATGATGCTGATCATTGCCAGCTTTCCGGCAGCGTTCATTGGTGCCTTCTTTGGCGGCTCGCTGCTGATCGAAACCATTTTCTCGCTTGATGGGCTGGGCCTGCTTGGCGTCACCTCGGTGTCCAACCGCGACTATCCGGTGGTGTTTGCCACTCTCTATATCTTCAGCTTGCTTGGGCTCGTCGTCGCGCTGATTTCGGACCTTGCTTATATGTGGGTCGATCCGCGTCTTGATTTCGAGAGCCGCGAAGTATGAGCGAGATGAGCCAGCAGGCGGCTGTCATCGAGGCACCGCGCAACCGCTTTTTGAGCCCGCTCAATCGTCGTCGTCTCGACAATTTCCGCGCCAATCGCCGGGGCTTCTGGTCCCTGTGGATTTTCCTCGCGCTGTTTCTGGCAACGCTCGGCTCCGAATTCATCGTCAATGACCGCCCGATCGTCGTCTCCTACAAGGGCGAACTGCTGTTCCCCTCGGTGATCAACTATCCGGAATCCCAGTTCGGTGGCTTCCTCGCCGTCACCAATTATCGCGACGATTTCATCTCTGACGAAATCGACGCCAATGGCTGGGCGATCTGGCCGCCGGTCCGCTTCAACTACACAACCGTCGATGGCTTCCTGCCCTATTCCGGCGCCGTCGCCCCCAGCTGGACCATGAGCCACGCCGAAAACTGCGCGCGCTATCCGCTGCAGGACGCCGACCCAGACTGCAATTGGGGCAATTATCACTGGCTCGGCACCGACGATCGCGGCCGCGACGTGCTGGCCCGCCTGTTCTATGGCTTCCGCCTCTCGGTACTATTCGGCCTGACCCTGACCATTTTTTCCTCGGTGATCGGCGTCGTCGCCGGTGCCGTGCAGGGCTATTTTGGCGGCTGGGTCGACCTGCTGGCCCAGCGCTTCATCGAAATCTGGACCTCGATCCCGGCGCTTTATCTGCTGCTGATCATATCGAGCGTCATCGCGCCCAATTTCTGGGTGCTGCTGGGGATATTGCTGCTGTTTTCCTGGGTGTCGCTGGTGGGCATCGTGCGTGCCGAGTTTCTGCGCGGCCGCAATTTTGAATATATCGCCGCCGCCCGTGCGCTAGGCGTCTCCAATGTCACCATCATGTTCCGCCACCTTTTGCCCAATGCCATGGTGGCGACGCTGACCTTCATGCCGTTCATTCTCTCGGGCTCGGTGGTGACGTTGACCTCGCTCGACCTGCTCGGCTTTGGCCTGCCGCCCGGCTCGCCATCGCTGGGCGAACTGCTGGCGCAGGGCAAAAATAACCTGCAGGCGCCCTGGCTCGGCCTCACCGGCTTTTTCACCATCGCCATCATGATGACCCTGCTGGTGTTTGTCGGCGAGGCGGTGCGTGATGCTTTTGACCCCAGAAAGTCGATGGCATGACCGAGCCCCTCCTCTCCATTCGCGACCTGACCATTGCCTTCGGCGCCAATGAAGCGACGCGCCATGTCTCCTTCGATATCGCGCCCGGCGAGACCGTGGCGCTGGTCGGCGAAAGCGGCTCGGGCAAGTCGGTGACCGCGCTTTCCGTGCTGCGGCTGCTGCCGCCGTCTGCCAGCCTGAGCGGGCAAATCCTGTTCAAGGGCAAGGACCTTGTTGCGGCCCCACCGTCTGAACTGCGCGCCGTGCGTGGCAATGACATTTCGATGATTTTTCAGGAGCCGATGAGCTCGCTCAATCCGGTGCACACCATCGAGCGGCAGATCGGCGAAGTTCTAGCGATCCACCAGGGACTGCGCCCCAACGCCGCCCGCGCCCGCACTCTCGAACTGCTCGACGCCGTCGGCATTCCCGATCCCAAAGGACGGCTGGCCTCGTTCCCGCATCAGCTTTCGGGCGGCCAGCGCCAGCGCGTCATGATCGCCATGGCGCTAGCCAATGAGCCTGACCTGCTCGTCGCCGATGAGCCGACCACAGCACTTGATGTGACGGTGCAGGCGCAGATCCTCACGCTGCTCAAGGACCTGCAGCAGCGGCTGGGCATGGCCATGCTGTTCATCACCCACGATCTGGGGATCGTCAAAAAGATCGCCGACCGCGTCTGTGTTATGACCAAGGGCGAGATTGTGGAGACCGGGCCGGTCGCGCCGCTGTTTGCCAATCCACAACACGCCTATACCAAGCATCTGCTAGCCGCCGAGCCGCGCGGCAAGCCACCTGCCTCCGATCCGAGTGCGCCGTCCATCGTCGATGTCACTGATCTCAAGGTGTGGTTCCCCATCAAGCGCGGAGTGTTCCGCTCGGTGGTGGGTCATATCAAGGCTGTCGATGGCGTTGATCTCTCCATCCGCAAGGGCGAAACGCTTGGCGTGGTGGGCGAGTCCGGCTCCGGCAAATCCACCCTCGGCTACGCCGTGCTTCGCCTCATCCCGTCGGTCGGCCGCGTTGTCGTGCTCGGCAGCGAAGTGCAGGGTCGGTCGTGGAAGGCCATGCGGCCGCTGCGCGCCGACATGCAGATCGTTTTTCAGGACCCCTATGGCTCGCTGAGCCCGCGCCTGTCGGTCGACCAGATCATTGGCGAAGGGCTGTCGGTCCACGCGCCCCATATCAAGGCGCAGGAGCGCGATGCCCGCGTGGTCAAGGCGCTGGAGGAAGTCGGCCTGCCGCCGCAATCGCGCTTCCGCTATCCGCATGAATTTTCCGGCGGCCAACGCCAGCGCATCGCCATCGCCCGCGCCATGGTGCTCGAGCCCAGATTCGTCGTGCTGGACGAGCCCACCTCGGCGCTCGACGTCTCCATTCAGGCGCAAGTGGTGGACCTGCTGCGCGACATCCAGCAGCGGCGCGGCCTGACCTATATGTTCATCAGCCATGATCTCAAGGTTGTCCGCGCACTGGCCAACCAGCTCATCGTCATGCGCAACGGCAAGATCGTCGAACAGGGCGACGCCGCCGACATTTTCTCGGCGCCACAGTCGGACTACACCCGCGCCCTGATGGCGGCCGCTTTTGAAAGTGCCGTGGTGTCGCCAACCAGCCCTGTCATCTGATGCCAATTCCGCCTAATCTTTCCCACCTGAATTAACCCCGGAGCCGTCCGATGAAGTTCGCACCCCTCCTCGCTGCCGGCCTGTTGCTCGGCATGCTGTCTCCCGCTCTGGCGCAAACCCCCACCGATGTTTGGGTGCATGCAGACTCGCTGGTCGACAGCCCCAAATATCCCGAAGGCTTTGCCCATTTCGACTACGTCAATGTCGATGCCCCCAAGGGCGGCACCGTTCGCCTCGGCGACATGGGCGGCTTTGATACGTTCAATCCCGTGCTGCCCAAGGGCGAGGCTGCGGGCGGTCTAGGGCTGTTGTTTGAAACCCTGATGACGCCCTCATCGGACGAGTTCAGCACCTCTTATGGACTGCTGGCCGAAGCCCTCAAGGTCGCGCCCGATTATGGCTCGGTGATCTTTCGCATGAACCCCAAGGCCAAGTGGCACGACGGGGAGCCGGTGACGGCCGAGGACGTGGTCTGGTCATTCGACAAGGCGCGCGAACTCAATCCGAACATGGCGCAGTATTACGTCAACATCACCAAGGCCGAAGTGACCGCGCCGGGCGAAGTGACCTTCACCTTCGACCAGACCGGCAATCGCGAGCTGCCCAATATTCTGGGCCAGGTGCAGGTCTATCCAAAACACTGGTGGGAAGGCACGGCCCCCAATGGCAAGCAGCGCAACATCGCTGAATCCACCCTCGAGCCGCCTCTGGGCTCTGGCCCCTATGAGCTGGCCAGCTTTGATGCCGGCCGCACCATCACCTATCAGCGCGTCGAAGACTATTGGGGCAAGGACCATCCGACCCAGATCGGGCAGAACAATTTCGACCAGTATCGTATCGAATATTTCCTCGATCTGACGGTGCAGTTCGAGGCTTTCAAGGCCGACCAGTTCGACTGGTGGATGGAAAATCAGGCCCGCCGCTGGGCCACCGCCTATGATTTCCCGGCGGTCAAGGATGGCCGCATCGTGCGCGAGGAATTCCCGCAGGATTACGCCAATTCCGGCGTCGCAGTGGGCTTCATCACCAATCTGCGCCGCCCCAAATTCCAGGACGAGCGCGTCCGCGAGGCGCTCAATTATGCCTTCGACTTTGAGGAGTTGAGCAACACCCAGTTCTTTGGCCAGTATCAGCGCATCGACAGCTATTTCTTCGGCCTGCCCTTCGCCTCATCCGGCCTGCCGGAAGGCGAGGAACTGGATATCCTCAATTCGGTCAAGGACCTGGTGCCGGCAACGGTTTTCACCGAGCCCTATACCAACCCGGTCAGCGGCACGCCCGCCAAACTGCGCGCCAATCTCGGCCAGGCTGTGCGCCTGTTCGGCGAGGCCGGCTACACCATCCAGAACGGCGCCATGGTCGATGCCAACGGCACCCCGTTCACGCTCGAAATCCTGCTCAATGGCCCCACCATCGAGCCGGTCGCGTCAAACCTTGTCACCAATCTGGGCCAGATCGGCGTGCAGGCCACCATCCGCACTGTCGACAGCCCGCAATATATCAACCGCGCCCGCTCGTTTGACTATGACGTGATCTATGCCGGCTGGACCCAGTCCTTCTCGCCCGGCAACGAACAGCGCTTCTTCTTCGGCTCCTCGACTGCCAACGAAGCGGGCAGCCGCAACTATGCCGGCATCGCTGATCCGGGCGTCGACGCACTGATCGACAAGCTGATCCTCGCCGACAATCGCGAGACACAGCTTGCCATCACCAAGGCGCTCGATCGCGTGTTGCTGCACCACTATTACATGGTCCCCAGCTATACCCTGCGAAACACCCGCATCGCCCACTGGAACCGCTTCAGCCATCCCGAAACGCTGCCAGCGTTCTCGTCTGGTTTCCCCACGATCTGGTGGTGGGACGCGGAAAAGGCGGCAAAGACGGGTGGGGCTAGTCAGTAGGGGGCAGCCCAAAAGCAAGGATACCCCCACCTCACCTCCCCCTGAAAAGGGGGAGGAATTGGGCCGGTGATTGTCGAAGATTGTGCCACTTACTGGCGTTGCAGCCCGTGCCTCACCGGTCTTCCCTCGGGCTTGACCCGAGGGCCAGCGGAAGAGCCACGATGGCAGCTATTGGATAGTGGCCCTCGGGTCGAGCCCGAGGTCAGCATGGTGGGTGGAGAAGCAATGGCCCAGATCACGCGGCCCTCAAGCCACCGCCCCTAGTAATCCTGCTCGTAAAATACGCCCAGGCTCGAATTGCCGTCTTGCCCGGCAGCACCTGTCACCTTGAGGCTGTTGGTGACGTCGAGATTGATCGTCACCTTGCTCTGGCCGTTGGCGCCAGCTTGCACACCCAGGTAGATATTGTCCTGGAGATAGGTGCCGGCCTGGACCGCGACATTGCCCTGATCGTCGGTGACGACGTCTAGATCATCAAGACCTGCCGCGCCGCGAAGGCTATCAACCAGTCCACCGCCACTGCCACCGCCGACGAGTTCGGCGGCTGCGCCGGCCAGTTTGGCCAGCTGGAGCGGGGTCAGGTCGCCCATCGAGCGCTTGAAGATCAGGCGGCTCAGCACTTCGTCCTGCGGCAATTGCGGGCTCGAGGTGAAGCTCACATCGATATCGGAGGCGCGACCGGAAACCGTCACGAACACCGTGATGTCATCGCCCTGGGTGCGGGCCACAAAGTTGAGCACCGGATCAAGATCGCCGAGCAGCGTTACGGTGCCGCTTTCAAAGGTGATGCGCTGGCCCAGAATGGCGAGGCGACCACGGTTGAGCGAGAACCCGCCGACCGGCTGGATATTGTTGACGGGGCCCATCAGGCGCACCGAGCCACCCACTTCCGCATCGAGGCCACGGCCACGAATAAAGATCTGGTTGGGCGCGCTGACATTGAGGTCGAGCACCACACCGGCTGGCCGCTGCTGTGGGATCGGCGCGCCGCTGCGATCATCGATCTTGGCGCGTTGCAGCGTCTGTTCGACAGCGCGCGGAATGCGGATGTGGTTGACGTCGATGAGCTCTGCCCCACCACCGAAGTTTTCGGGGATGGTGATATTGGCTTCTTCGATGAGAACATCGCCGCGCAGCAGAGGCGAACCGGTGAGGTTGCCGGTCAGGCTCAGATTGCCCGACGCGGTGGCGACGAACAGGTTGCCGTCAGCATAGCGCGCCGAATTAAGGGCGACGCGGATGTCAGCCGGGAAACCATTCGTCAGGCCGATGGAGCCGGACGCGGACACCGAACCGCCCGTCGCCAGAGTGGTCGAGAGGCTGTCGATGACGACGCTGGTGCCGGTCAGGCTGGCCGAACCCGTAATGCCCTGCAGGCGCAGGTTCAGTTCCGGGTCGATATAGCCGGCATTGCTGGTAGCCACGCGGCCGCCGAATTGCGGATTGGCGACGCTGCCGGTAGCTCGGGCATCGATGGTGACGACGCCGCTCAGCTGCCCGCCGCGATCGGCGACAAAGCGATTGGCAAGGGCCAGAGGCGCCGAGCCATTGAGCGAAACATTAAGGCCATTGCCCTGTAGCGGCACCGTGCCAGAACCGGAGACGGTCAGGCCGCCGGAACCATTGGCCGAGATCGAGGCCAGCGTCACCGTACCATTGCGGAAGCTGCCATTGGCGGCGAGCGACAGCGGCGCAATGCCAAATTCGCTGATAGCGGCGGCATTGATACCGGCGGCGCGCGCATCGAAGCTCACCTGCGGATCGCTGCCTGTACCCGTGATGCTGGCGCGGCCATTGACCGTACCGGCAAGGCCCAGATCGGGGACGATGGTATTGGCAATCGACAGCGGCAAGGACGTGACATCGAGCGAGATATTGAGCGTCTCGCCAGCCGAACCGGTGGCGGTGATCGAGCCCGAGCCCACATCAAAGCGCACGGCGTTGAGCGAAACGGTCGAGCCGCTGACCTGAATGACAGTTGGCTGCGCGAGGCGGGCCGAAAGCTGGCCCTGCGTCAGCTGGGCGCGATCAAGACCGAGGCGATAGCCCGCTTCGACGGGCGCGAGCGAACCCGCGACATCGATATTGGTGCCCTGCGCCAGCGATGCCTGGGCGTCGAAACTGGTGGTCTGACCGCTCTGGCTGGCCTTGGCGGTCAACGTGGTGACGTCGACACCGGCAGCGGAAATATTGCGCGCATTGGCCGAACCATTGATGGCCGGAACGCCGAACAGATCGCCGACCGTGGCGCTGATATCGGCCGAGCCGACGCGGATGTCGTTGACGACGATATTGCGCACGTCGCCGCGCACGGTGGCGCCCTGCACGGACGCCCCCGCCCCCGATGCGACGGGTTCGAGAACCACGTCGAGATTGGCGGCGCCCTTGGCGTCGATCAAGGCCAAAGCAGCCGCGATGGCAATGTCGGGCGACTGCAAGGTGAGGCGACCATTGATCAGCCCGCTCTCGCCGTCCCGCGTTGCGCCGCCGCTGATCTTGGTGCCGGCGGCCTGGAAGGTCAGGTCGCTCAGGGCCTGCGTATTGCCGGCAACACTGACGTCAGCGCCAAGCGTGGCGCGATGGCCTTCGATATCGGCTTGGCCGGTCAGCTTGCCGATAAGGCCTGCATCGGCGTAGCGGCCGTCAAAACCGAACTGGGCATTGGCAAGGTTGCGGCCTGACAAGCGGCCCTGCGGAACCTTGGCAGTGAGCACCAGATCGATGCCCGCTTCGGCGGTGCCCTTGGCGGTGCCGACGACGGCAAGCGCGCCGGAGGCCTCGTTGGAGAGGAGCGCCAGATCGCTGAGGTCGAGGTTGAATTTGAAGTCGGCCAGATCGCTCGAATAGCTGCCATCGGCAACCATCTGCACCTGCCCATTGGCGATGCGGAACTGGTCGGCGGTGATGCCCGCCTCCGTCCGCGCCACCCGACCGCTGAGCGATACGGTGCCGGCCAGCAGGCCATCCGCAACGTCGTCGCCGATGGCGAGATTGGTGCCCGTACCGTCAAGTGTCAGGTCAAACCCGCCGCTGAGCGGCATGATCGAACCTGTTGCCTTAAGATCCAGCCCACCGTCGAGGTCACGGCCCGCCAGACCCGAGAACG
Source organism: Devosia sp. 2618 (assembly GCF_040546815.1). Lineage (NCBI taxonomy): Bacteria > Pseudomonadati > Pseudomonadota > Alphaproteobacteria > Hyphomicrobiales > Devosiaceae > Devosia > Devosia sp. 2618. Next base: position 414,502 of record NZ_JBEPOO010000001.1, on the reverse strand, counting down.
GCGAAATGCTGGCCGTTTTGAGGTTGATGTCGCCGTTGAAATCGAGGCCATCGAGCTGGCCAGCCATCGCCGCCGTCAACGCCTTGCCGACGATGCGGAATTCGGCGAGTTGCACAGGCTGTCCAGCATTCCAGAGCCCGGCAATGCCAAGCCCGATGCTATCGCCAAGCGCCGCTTCGATTTCTTCGGAAGCCACGATGCCCGACAAAGCGCCGTCGCCGTTAAAGGTCACGCGACGTGTGGCGGGATCGGACAGGTTTGCCGCGACGCCACCAAGGGTCAGCGTCAGGTCTTTGGAGGCGAAATCATCGGTTTCAAACCCGGCAATCGCCAGCGTCGAATTCCAGTTTTCGCCGGCAGTGCCACCGAAATTGATGCCCAGCTGGGCCGAGCCGACCAGCGTCGAACTGCCCGGCACAGGAAGGGTCACCTTGCCACCGGCAGGATCGGCCACAACGGCATTGAGCGTCAGTGCCTTGAGGAAGTTGTCCGGGGTCGTTTCAGCCGCCGCTTCAAGCGACAGCTGGCCGCCGCTGAGGCGCAGGCCGCTGACAGAAATGCCGCCTGCGGCATGGATGGTCGCATTGGCCGTCAGCGCGGTTTCGGTACCGAAGAACGGGCGATAGGGCTCGGCGATCAGGGTTGCCAACGGACCGCGCAGGTCGGCGGCAATGGCGATGTCGCCTGCTGACTGCTTGACCGTCGCGACGCCCGCGAGGGCGGTCTGGCCATTTGCCTGCAATTGCAGATCGGTGCGCAGATCAGTGACGGCACCGTCGCCCTTGACCGTCAGCGTGACGGCGGGGCGATTTTCGATATTGAGCAGGTTGGCGATCACGCCGTTTGGCGGTTCGACCAGCGACAGATCGAGCGCGATCTTGTTTTCGGCATTGCCGTAATTGACGTCGAGATCCAGCGTGCCGCCGGGACCATCGAGACGCACGATAGCGAGATTGGTATCGAGATTGCCGCCATCCAGCGTCAGTGCGCCGGTCAGCGAGATTTCCGAACCGAGCCCGAACACGTTCTCGCCGAACGTGACCTTGGGGATCGACAGTTCGCCGAGCACCACCGCAACCGGCAGTTCGGGCACCGAGAAGCCGCCAGCTTCAGCCGATGGCAGATCGATATTGCCTTCGACCGGCACCGCATTGCGCAGATAGTCAATGGAATCGGCCTTGAGCGAGCGCACTTCCAACCGACCAAGGAACAAAGCCGCCTGGTTCCAGTTCAGCGTCGCGTTGTTGATGCGCAGCCAGACGCCCTCTTCATCGGAGATGGTGATCTGGCGGATGGAGACGTCGGAGCCAAGGATGCCATCGATATTGGACAGACGAATCTGGCGTTCGGGCGTCGACAGGCGATCCTGCACGAAGCTGGTCAACCAGTCCTTTTGTTCCTCATTGTCCATCGTCTGCGCGTCCTGCGCGACAAGAACGGCAGGCGCGGCGAGGCCAGCGACAACGAACAGGGCGACAAGCAGTCGCCGTGGTTTTGCGAACAAACGGCGCATCAGAATGCCTGCCCTATACCGACATAGAGAGCCCAATCAGGATCATCGGCCTTCTTGTTGAGCGGCACTGCCAGATCGAGCCGCAAGGGCCCAAGACCGGTGTAATAGCGCGCGCCAATACCAGCGCCGAAGCGCATATCTTCGAGGTTCGGGAACTCGTTATTGGCCACGACGCCGCCGTCGATAAAGCCGACCACGCCGATATCCTGGGTGACCTTGGCCCGCGCTTCGAGCGAACCTTCGATCAGATAGGCACCGCCCACGACATTGCCCGCACCATCGTCAACGCCGATGGACTTGAAACCATAGCCGCGCACCGAACCACCACCGCCGGCAAAGAACAGTTTGTCGGGCGGAATTTCGCTGACGTCGGGACCAACGAGCGCCCCGGCCTTGAGCCTTGCGGCCAGAACATAGGCGTCGTTTTCGCCAAAGCCGAAATAGGTCCGGCCTTCGATGACGACACGCCCGGCGGCATTGCCATATTTAAACTCGTAGAACGGCTCGAGCTCGGCATCGAGATACCAGCCCTGGGTCGCATTGACCTTGTCGTTGCGGAAGTCGAGCGTGGCGCCGCCATAAATGCCGGCGGTCAGGAAGTCGCGCGTGCCGAACTTGACGTCTTCAAACTGGGCGCGCTCAAGCTGGGCGCCACCGCGGAAGGTGATCTGGTCCGAGAAGATGTGGGTCAGCCCCACCCGGCCCATCGCCGATGTCTCGGTGAAGGTCGGATAGATCGTCCGCTCGGCCGAAACCGCCGCCACCAGATCGGTGTCGGGCGTGAAAATGCCCGGCTTGGTGAAGGTGCCGCCGAAGTAATAGTCGAACTGGGCGGTATCGATCGGGAAGGCAATGCTGGCGACGCGCGCATCGAGCCGCAGCCGTTCAGCCTGCCCAAAGAGGTTGCGCCACAGGTGGAAGGCTTCAAGGCCAAGGCCATCAATCGTTGAATAGGTCGCGCCCGCGCCAAAGCGGCGGCCGGGCAGTTCCTGCACGATCAGATTGTACGGCAACAGCCCATCGGCGCCGATGGATTCGGCCGCTTCAAGCCGCGCTGCGCGGAACACTTCGAGCCGGTCGAGACGCCGCTGCGCCAGCTTGATTTCGTCCGGATCGTATTCCTCGCCGACCGTCAGCCCGGTCTGGCGCCGCACGAATTCTGGGTCCATCGCCTCGGTGCCGGTGACGGTCACATCGCCAAAGGCAGCTCGCGCACCCGGATTGACGGTAATGGTCACATCGACAGTATTGGTCGCGTGATCGGCCACCACATCGCGGGTGGAGATGACGGCCTTGGGGTGACCCTGCTGGCGCCAGGCTTCGAGCGATAGCTGCTCGGCGCGCAGAATAACCGACGACTTGGCAACCTGACCGGTGCCAAAGCCCTGGCTCGACGGCGGATCGACATGATCGTAGGGGTCCGACGTCGGCAGCGCCTGATTGACGATGTTGACGCTGTTGAAATGAAAGAGCGGGCCGGGATCGACGACGATGGAGACGTCCACCGGATTGGGGAGCTTCGCATCGGGCGGCAGATTGGCCGCTTCGACACCACCAACGCGAATACTGGCGACGCCACCGTAATAGCCTTCATTATAGAGCGCGGCGACAATGCGGCGATAATCGCCGCGCGCCTTGGCCAAAAGGCCTGCTGCGCCCGAGGCCGGGGTATCCTGATCGGCAACCAGCGCGGATGCTCCGCGCACGGTGCCTTCAAGCGATCCGGTGGCGTTGACGGTCACCGTCACCGAATAGGGTGTTGGGTCGGCGATCACAGCTTCGGCGTCAGCCTCGCTCTGATCTTCAAACAGCTTGATGCCGAAAATTTCAAAGGCAGCAGCAGGCATTGTCGCCATGCCGAATCCGGCAGCGGCAACGCACAAGGCGCCAATACTCGATACTAAACGCGCGATATGCAGTGGACCAGTTCCCGCCCGTTACGCTTCAACCACTTGAGGCAGAAGCTTATATTGCCCCTTGGGAAAAGAAGATTCCGTTAAGCACCTTCAACCCGAATGCGTCGACGCGACACGCCTGCCCAACAGGCGTTCATTTCGTGGCCAGTTTAGGGCGAGCAATCGTCGGGAAACAACCTTTGGGACGATTTATTTAGAACTGGATCAACAATCGTGACCTATCGGGCACACCGATATTACTCCCGGGCCAGCGCTTCCACGGGGTCAAGTCTGGCCGCCGAGCGGGCGGGCATGAAGCCGAAAATCACCCCGATCAGGCTGGCCGAGGCAATGGCAAGCACCATCGATTGCACCGAATAGCTGACCTTGGAACCACTGATCAGCGTGGTCAGCGCCGTGCCGAGGCCGAAGCTGAGAGCCACACCCACTGCCCCCCCGACAAAGCAGACCAGCACCGCCTCGATCAAAAACTGCCGCAGGATATCGCCGCGCCGCGCGCCCACCGCCATGCGGATGCCGATCTCCTTGGTACGCTCGGACACGCTGACCAGCATGATGTTCATCACCCCGATGCCGCCCACGACCAGCGAAATCACGGCAATGGTGGAGATCAGCAGCGTCAGCGTGGCCGAAGTCGATTCGATGGTGTCGCGAATGGTGGCTGTGTTCTGGAGGAAGAAATCGGTCTTGCCGCCATGTAGCCGGGTCACCAGCTCGATGATCTCGGCTTCGGCATCGGCCATGTTGAAACCGTCCGCCACGCGCACGGCAATCGAAGCCAGATAGGACTGGCCCAGAATACGGTCCATCGCGGTCGTATAGGGCACATAGACATTGGCGCTGTTGCCGCCGGGGCCAAAGCCGGTGGTATTGGCGACGACGCCGACCACCCGAACCGGCACGCTATCGAGGATGATCACCTGTCCGATGGGGTCTTCGCCATTGATGAAGAACGCCGCGCGGGCGTTTTCGTCGATCACCGCTTCCTGCGTGCGGTCGCGGATGCTGATGGCGTTAAAGCCCACGCCCTCATTGAAGGTGCGGCCATTGACCTGAAAGAACCCCGCGCCAACGCCGGTGATCGACGCATTGGTCGCGGTATTGCGATAGCGCACCGTGGAATTGGACGAGACCTGCGGCGAGACGCTATCGGCATAGGGCTGGGTGGCAATGGCGTCAGCGTCGGACGGCAACAGCGTCTGGATGCGCGCGCTGCGCCGGTCGCCAAACCCGGTCCCAGGATAGACGTTGATCGTGTTGGTGCCTATCGAGGAAATGTTCTGCAGCACCGTTTCCTGGCTGCCCTGCCCCAGCGCGACGACGCTGACCACCGAGGCAATGCCGATGATAATGCCGAGCATGGTCAGGAAGGTGCGGAGCTTGTGGGCAATCATGGCGCGCACGGCCATGCGCAGCGCCTCAAGGCCGCGATCGAGCCCTTCGCGCCAGCGCGCGATCTTGCGGATGGTTTCCTTGGTGCGATCGACCCGTGTATCGGCGCCGGTGCGCCGGTCGTCGATGATGACGCCGTCGGAAATCTCGATCACCCGCTCGGCCTGCGCCGCAATAGTGGGGTCGTGGGTGACGATGATGATGGTGTGGCCTTCGCCATGCAGCTCATGCAGCAGGGCCATCAGCTCCTTGCCGCTTTTGCTGTCGAGCGCGCCGGTCGGCTCGTCGGCCAGAATGACGTCGCCGCCATTCATCAGCGCCCGCGCTACGCTGACGCGCTGCTGCTGGCCGCCCGAAAGCGCATTGGGCCGATGATCGAGCCGGTCGCCCAGACCAAGCCGGGTAAGCAGATCAATCGCCCGCTGCCGCCGCGCGCCGGCATCAACACCGGCATAAATGGCCGGGATTTCCACATTCTCGACCGCGTCGAGATCGGGCAGCAGTTGATAGCGCTGGAAGATGAAGCCGAAATGCTCGCGCCGCAACTCGGCCAGCGCATCGGGGCCAAGCTTGCTGACCTCGCGACCGCCGAACAGATAAGTGCCCTTGGTGGCCCGGTCGAGACAGCCTAGGATGTTCATCAGCGTCGACTTGCCCGAACCCGACTGGCCGATAATGGCGACCAGCTCGCCCTGGTGAATGTCGAGATCGACATCCTTGAGCACCGTCACGGCCTCGCCGCCAGTCTGGAACTGACGGGTCAGGCCGCGCAGGGAAATGATTGGATCGGCCATATTTATGGCCGTCCCATCATGCCCAAGCCACCACCGGGGCCGCCAAAGCCGCTCGGACCACGTCCTGCGCCGCCACCGGCGCCGGTTGCCGTCGCAGGACGGGCCCCGCTATTGCTGACGACTTCCTCGCCAGCATTGAGGCCGCCTTTGATCTCGGCGCTGATATTGTTGTTGAGACCCACTTCGATCCGGCGCGGCGTCACCGCCTCGGTCTTTGGATCAAACACATTGACCATCACGCCACCATCCTGACCGCGCCGCGTGACGAGGGCCGATGGCAGCAGCACGGCATCCTGCACTTCGGCGAGCACGATGGTCACCTGGGCGGTCATCGAGATGCGCAGCTTGTGGTCGGGATTGGGGACGTCAAACAGCCCGTTATAGTAGATGGCCGTATCGGTTGACGCGGTGTCAGAGCTGATGGAAGTGGGCGCGGGTTCGATCTCGCGCAGAGTGGCGTCGATCTGCTTGTCGGGTTCACCGAGGATGGTGAAATAGACCCGCTGCCCTGGCGTGACCCGCACCACATCGGCCTCTGAAATCTCGGCCTTGATCACCATGGTATCGAGGTCGGCGATCTTGACGATGGTTGGGATGGATTGGTTGGAGGTGACGGTCTGGCCGGCCTCGACCAGCACCGCAACGATGGTGCCATCGCTGGGCGCGATAATCTTGGTGCGCGACAGGTTCAGCTCGGCCGACTCGACGCTGAGTTCGGACTGGGCGATCTGGGCATAGAGCTGGTCGATCTGCGCCTGAATGGAATCCACTGCGGTCTGCGCCGTTTCGAGGTCGGTACGCGATACCAGACTATTGGCATTGAGCTGCTGATTGCGCGACAGGGCTGACTCGGCCTGCACCAGCGACGCTTGCTGGCTCTTTTTCTGGGCCTGATTGCCGGCGAGCACCGCCTGGGCCGACTTGACGGCATTTTCCTGATTGAGGCTGTCGATCTCGACGATCAGATCCCCCTTCTTGACCTCCTGCCCGAGCACGACATGCACGGCCTCGATGCGGCCAGACACTTCCGCGCCGACGCTGACCAGAGAATTCGCCTGCAGCACGCCGGAGGCCAGCACCGTCTGCTCGAGATCGCCCCGCGAGGCGACGACCGTATTGGGAACCGTCGATGCCTGAGGCGCAGCCAGAAAATACCACCAGCCGGCAAAAGCCGCAGCGCCCAACGCGATCAGTACCAACAGCCACTTCAAAAAGGTCTTCAAGCTGCACCAATCCATTTATTGCCAGTCCAAAATAGGGCGTGGCGGGGCAAAGTTCACGTTAGGACTTGGTAAGCTAGCCCTACAAATCGGTAAGGTTTGGCAGATCGTTCCGCCCCGTGAGGTTGACGGCTCCACCCCTGCAGTCCACGTTGCTGGACTTCGCTCTACCGCTCAGGATTTGCCTTATGTACCAGCTGCTTGATCCCAGCCGCTTCGTTGTCTTCATCACCGGCGCCACCTCCGGCTTCGGCGCCGCCGCCGCCCGCCGCTATGTCGCTGCCGGTGGCAAGGTGATCGCAACGGGCCGCCGTAAGGAGCGTCTGGTCGAGCTGCAGAACGAGCTGGGCGCCGAAAACTGCCACATCATCGAACTCGACGTACAGGACCGGGCCGCCATCGAGGACGCCATCGCTGCCCTGCCCGCGCCGTTCGCCGGGATCAATATCGTGCTGGCCAATGCGGGGCTCGCGCTCGGCCTGCAGCCGGCCGCCGAAACCGACATCACCGACTGGGAGACCATGATCTCCACCAATGTGACCGGGCTGACCTATACGGTGCGGGCGCTGCTGCCTGGCCTGATCGAGCGCGGCGGCGGCCATATTGTGACACTGGGCTCGGTCGCGGGCGACTACCCCTATCCGGGCGGCTCGGTCTATGGAGCGACCAAGGCCTTTGTGAAGCAGTTCGCGCTCAACCTGCGCTCGGACGTGCAGGGCAAGAATGTCCGCGTCACCAATATCGAGCCGGGCCTGACCGAAACCGAATTTTCGCTGGTGCGCTTCAAGGGCGATGAGGGCAAGGCATCAAAGCCTTATGCCGGCACCAAGGCGATGAATGCCGATGATATCGCGGAATCCATCTTCTGGACCACGACGCTGCCCGCTCACGTTAACGTCAACCGCCTGCAATTGATGGCGACGACGCAGGCTTTTGGCCCGTTCGACATCTACCGCGAAGACTAATCCACAAGCCAAAGGCCTGTTGCGCCGGGGCTCTCCGCCCGCTGCAGGCCTTTTCCGGCTGCGCATAAACCATCCCCCCATTTGGAGGATGACCGCATCGGTTCCCTGTCGCAGATTGGGGGCCGGAGGTATGCGATGAAATTCACCAAGCTGATCATTCTGGCGCTGATTGCAACGGCAGGCGTCGTGGTGTTCCTCCCCAAGGACGCCATGGCCGAAGACGACCTGTTCGCAGGTTTTGGCGCGACCTGTATCGGCGAGGTGCTGGATGACTGCCACGTCATCAGTGCCGGGTACCTGAACAAGGATGATGGCGGCTTCGACATCGCCTTCCAGACGCAGGGCGGGTCAACCGAATACGACGGTTCCATCGGCAATATAGTGCTGTACCACTATGACGACGGCGCCTGGGTCAAACTCGCCGAAGCCCACGAGGCCTATCGCTATTCCGTGCCGGAAATCACCTATAGCGGCCTGCTGCATGTCGAGGGCTATAGCAACGGCACCGCCAGCCTGAACGCCGACCTGTTGTTCAACACCGGCGAGTCTGAAACCGGCTGGTACCCTGTCAATATCGACAGCTGGCAAGGCACCATCGGGGACAGATTGCCCAAGGGCCTGGGGATCTGGAAAGGCGTCAAATACAACTTCAACGACTGGGAATACGGCATCGTCGCCGACACCCTGCTCTGGAAGGACGACGACGCCAATTGCTGCGCCACTGGCGGCAGCGCCAAAGTGGTGTTTGAAATCGTCGATCAGGTGCTGACCGTCAAGGACGTGATCTATGTGCCGCCCGACGAGGACGACGCAGACAACTAGCCGCTACAGCCCAAGAAAGCGGACCGTGTCGGGATCAACCGGCACGCCGTCCTGCTGACGCGTGGCCATCACTTCCCATTCGCGATCACCCGGCGCCATCACGCGCTCTGCCCCTGCCCGCACCGGAGCAGAGCGCAGATTGAACAGATAGCGCGTGATCATCGCGCCAAAGAGGTCCCGCCCGACGAACTTGTCGGGGTCCACCACCAGCACGAAATGGCCCATATTGCGGGGCGTCGAAATATCGTCGCCGCCATACATCGGGATGAATTCGCTATCGAGCGTGGTACCGGTCAAAAGCGCAGAGAACAGCGTCGCGACCCCGGCAAGCGCAGCGCCCTTATAGCCGTATTCGGCCCCACCCAACGGCAGCAGCATATCGACGATATTGGGGTCGGTGGCCGGATTGCCATGCTTGTCGGCCCCGATGCCGGCGGGAAGTTCCAGGCCCAGTGAGCGATGCAGCAGCACCCGGTTCATCGGGATCGATGAAGTGGCCATATCCAAGAGCCATGGCTGGCTGCCCGGTACTGGCGCGGCAAAGGCCAAGGGGTTGGTGCCGTGGAACCGCGCCGCGCCATCAAACAGCGCCACCATGGAATCGGTATTTGTGGTGGCAAAGGTGATGAACCCCTGCTCGGCTCCGGCCAGCGCATAGGCACCCGCCGCGCCCAGATGGGATGAGTGGGTGACGCCGACTGCACCGACACCGGAAGTTTTGGCCAGCTCGATACCGACCTCGACGGCCTTATAGGCTGCGTAGTGGCCCAGCCCGTCATCGCCATTGACCATGGCGCTGCCGGCGGCGCGGATATCGACCTTGAGCTCGGGATTCTTGTTGAGCCGACCACCGCCCAGCATGTTGCAATAGTGCTCAGTCAGCCGCACGCCGTGGCTATCGACGCCCACCAGCGACGCATGCAGCATGGCCCGGGTCGCCGCCTGTAGCGATGCTTCGCTGGCGCCAGCCTCACGTAACCGCGCCGAGACTTTTTCTTCGAGCAGCGCGGCGAGAAACAGCGGCGTATTGTCGGTCTGCATCAGTTACCTCAGTGGACAGTGTCGCCCACCAAAACACTGGACGCGCGAATGCCATCTTCGCACGCTCGCGCCATTGGACAAGCCGCCGGACATAATAAAATGTCAGATTTTGTTGAGCCCGCTCAGGCCTCTATCGGCGCACGGCGCTCATGCTCCTCATCGGTGAACAGACGCGAGCGGGTCAGGAACCGCCGCTCGGTGCCATTATCGAGGCTGAACATGCCGCCGCGGCCGGGAATGGCGTCGATGATCAACTGGGTGTGTTGCCAATATTCGAACTGGCTTGGCGACATATAGAACGGCGCGCCGCCAATCTCGCCCATTTTCACATCACGGTCGCCAATGATGAAATCGCCATCCGGATAGCACATCGGCGACGACCCATCGCAGCACCCACCGGACTGATGAAACATCACCTTGCCATGCCGCTTTTCGATGCTGGCGAGCAGGTCCAGTGCGGCCGGGGTGGCGACGACGCGTTCGACATAGTCGGTCATTCGATGCCTGCTTTCCCGAGATAACGAAGGCCATTCCGGTGAGGCCACCCGCCGCGCGGAAGATCGGGGGTATTTGGCAAGCGGCCCCACCGGAATGAACTGTGTGTTCCTGGTATTCGAAGTTTGAGAGTGGCCCTCGGAACAAGTCCGAGGGCAGCGTGGTGCACGGGAGGCGTCGTCGTCTTAGAAGAAGCCCAGCTTCTTGGGGGAGTAGCTGACCAGCATGTTCTTGGTCTGCTGGTAGTGATCGAGCATCATGCGGTGGTTTTCGCGGCCGATGCCGGACTGCTTGTAGCCACCGAACGCGGCGTGGGCCGGATAGGCGTGGTAGCAATTGGTCCAGACGCGACCGGCCTGAATACCGCGACCGAAGCGGTAGGCGCGGTTGGCATCGCGGGTCCACACGCCGGCGCCGAGGCCATAGAGCGTGTCATTGGCGATTTCGAGCGCTTCGGCATCGTCCTTGAAGGTCGCCACCGACACCACTGGGCCGAAGATTTCCTCCTGGAAAATCCGCATCTTGTTATTGCCCTCGAACACCGTTGGCTTGACGTAATAGCCGCCTGCCAGCTCGCCCTCGAGATTGTTGCGCTCGCCGCCGGTGAGAACCTTAGCGCCTTCCTGCTTGCCGATATCGAGATAGCTTAGGATCTTTTCGAGCTGCTCAGAGGAGGCCTGCGCGCCGATCATCGTCGACATCTCAAACGGCGACCCTGCCTTGATGGCTTCCACGCGTTTGATGGCGCGCTCCATGAAGCGGTCATAGACGCTTTCCTGGATCAGTGCGCGGCTTGGGCAGGTACAGACTTCGCCCTGGTTGAGGGCGAACATGGCAAAGCCTTCGAGCGCCTTGTCGAAGAAATCATCGTCCTCGGCCAGCACGTCGGCAAAGAAGATGTTCGGCGATTTGCCGCCCAGCTCCAGCGTCACCGGAATAAGGTTCTGGCTGGCATATTGCATGATCAGGCGACCCGTCGTCGTCTCGCCGGTAAAGGCGATCTTGGCGATGCGGTTGGACGAGGCGAGCGGCTTGCCCGCTTCAAGACCAAAGCCATTGACGATGTTGAGCACGCCGGGAGGCAGAATGTCTTCGATCAGCTCTATCAGATAAAGGATCGAAGCCGGGGTCTGCTCGGCAGGCTTGAGCACCACGGCGTTACCGGCTGATAATGCTGGTGCCAGCTTCCAGACCGCCATCAGGATCGGGAAGTTCCACGGAATGATCTGCCCGACCACGCCGAGCGGTTCATGGAAGTGATAGGCGACGGTGTCGTTGTCGATCTCGGAAATGCCGCCTTCCTGCGCGCGGATCGCGCCGGCAAAATAGCGGAAGTGATCGATGGCGAGGGGAATATCGGCGGCCGTCGTTTCGCGGATCGGCTTGCCATTGTCCCAGGTTTCGGCCAGCGCGATTTCGTCCAGATGCTCCTCCATCCGGTCGGCAATCTTGTTCAGCATCACGGCGCGCTGCGCCACCGAGGTCTTGCCCCAGGCCGGGGCCGCCTTGTGCGCTGCATCGAGCGCTTTTTCGATGTCGGCGGCTTTTGAACGGGCGACTTCACAGATTACCTGGCCTGTGACGGGCGAGGTGTTCTCAAAGGTCTCGCCATCCACGGCGTCGACCCACTGCCCACCGATGTAATTGCCATACTTGGCCTTATACGGAGACTTAGTCCGCTGGCCGACGAATTCTGGTTTGTTCATGGCATCCTCCCTGTTTTCGATGCCCTATCTATTGCAACTGCCGTGCCAGCATTGGCTAAGCCGTTGAACCAAAACCCGAAGTATTCGTGATCGCCATTTCTCTGGACCTTTGACGAAATCAGATGCAACACTTTGCAACAACCAGACGCGATGGCCGGTGCAACATGTGTTGCAAACTGCCACAACTGGGAGGGGATGGAGCATGAGCATTACCGCTGAGGCGACCCTTGCGGCCGCGCGCGAAAAATTCTTCTCCGGTCGCGATCTGCCCGAGGGCGTCGTGTCCGCCCCGATCCTGCGCTCCTGGCAACGCTGCGCTGATCAGGGACTCGACGCCGGCGACGCCATTCGCGCCGAGGCGATGACATCCACCGAATTGCGCGAACTCCAGCAGCACAACGAAACCCTCCGCCTGCTCTCCCGCCCCGAACTGGTGAGCCTGCGCACCGAGGCCAAGCTGACCGATAGCGTGGTGATCCTGACCGACGCCAAGGGACTGGTGCTCGACACGGCCGGCAGCCCCGAATTTGCCGGACAGGCGGCACGCGTCGCGCTCCGGCCTGGCGTTGCCTGGTCGGAAATGTCGACGGGCACCAATGCCATCGGCACCGCCATGGCCGAACGCCGCGCCATCGAAGTGCATGGCGGCGAGCATTTCTTTGAGCCGCACGGCATTCTGCACTGCGCCGCCAGCCCGATCTTTGACCCCTATGGCAAACTGGCCGGCGTGCTCGACATGTCTGGCCACGCCTCGCTGCAACATACCCATGCTATGGGGCTCGTGCGGCTGGCGGTGGAACAGATCGAGCATCGCTTCTTTGCCCGCGATTTCAACGAAATGACCGTGGTGCGCTTCCATCGCAGCGCCGACCTGTTGGGCACCGCGCGCGAGGGCATATTGGTGTTTGACGGCGAGCGCCTGATCGCGGGCAATCGCCGCGCGCTCACTTTGGTCGGCCTCGACCGCAAGGCGCTGCGCAAATCGACCCGCGAGGAAATCTTTGAAGGCGCGGGGCTGATGATCGAGCGCGGCGAGCTGCGCGCCCGCAATGGCGAACGCTATTTCGCCGCCGTATCGCAGCCCGCTCCGGCGCCGCTGCGCGTGACCGGCACCATTCCGCGCAGCCCAAAACCGGTCAAATCCGGCCCATTCCTGAGTGCCGAAACGCGCGCCGATCTGGCCAAGGCCGTCCGGCTGGTCAATGCTGAAATCCCGCTGCTGATCGCGGGCGAAACCGGGGCGGGCAAGGAAGTCTTCGCGCGTCATCTGGCCGGACTGACAGTCCGCGCGGGCAAGCCTTTCATCGCCATCAACTGCGCCGCCCTGCCCGAAAGCCTGATCGAAGCCGAACTGTTTGGCTACGAGGCTGGCGCTTTTACCGGCGCGCGCAAGTCCGGCGCCAAGGGGCTGGTGCAGCAGGCCGAGGGCGGCATCCTCTTTCTCGACGAAATCGGCGACATGCCGCTTTTGCTGCAGTCGCGTCTGCTGCGGGTGCTGCAGGACAAGGAAGTCGCGCCGCTCGGTGGTGGTACGCCGCACAAGGCCGATTTCGTTCCGATCTGCGCGACCAATCGTGATCTCAAGGCCATGGTCGATGCCGGGACGTTCCGCGCCGATCTCTATTTCCGCATCGCGCAATATACCGTCACCCTGCCGTCGCTGGCCGAACTGCCCGAGCGACAGCAGATCGTTGAAACGCTGTGGGCGCAGTTGGCCACGGCGCACGGCCCGCTGCCGCATGTGGTGCTGGATCGCCTGTCTGCTCACCACTGGCCGGGCAATTTCCGTGAGCTGGCCGGCACTTTGCGGGCGCTGGCGGCGCTGCATGATCCCGGCGAAATCATCGCCCTAACCGCCTTGCCATCGACAATCGTGGACGCTGCACCCGCGCCCTTTGCCATTGATGCCGACCTGGGCACCTTGACAGAGAGCGCCATGCGGCGGGCCGTCGATCTACATAAGGGGAATCTCTCGGCTGCTGCACGGGCACTGGGCATTGACCGCTCGACGCTCTATCGTCGGCTTTTGTGGAAAGAAAAGCTCGACGGCTGATGACGCACCAGCGACACATTCAGCCTCCCTACTGAGCACAATGCCAAAGGAGATTGTCGCATGCGCAAGACCTCGTTCCTCGCCGTCGCCCTGCTCATGGCCACCCCGGCCATGGCCATCGAGCCACCGCCCGAAACCCTGATCGGCAATTGGGAAGTGACCGGCGTCACCGTGGATGATACCCCGGTCGCAGCACTGGTTACCGACGATCCGAGTTTTATGGGCGCGGTGCTATCGATTGCCGCCGACAAGATCGAATGGACCAAGGGCACAGACGAACGGCCCATCGATCCGACCATCGATAATTGTGACCAGGCGGCCAATTTTGCCCTGACAGATGGCAATTACATCGTCACCTGCGGCGATGGCGGCTGGGGCCCCGGCGACGGTGCTACTATCCGCCCGATCGACGAAAACGACATTTCCCTGATCTGGTATGACGGCGGCACGCTGACGCTGACCCGCGTCGAAACCGTCAAGCCTAAAGGCTAGCCTTGACCGGCTTGCCGGCCTTGCTAACGAGCAACTGATTGAGCCGCATCTTGTCGGCATCGACCACTTCGAACACGTAGCCGGCTGCCTCGACCTTGTCGCCCTTGCGGGCGGCGCGGCGCAGCCGGTGGACGATAAAGCCGCCAATCGTTTCGTAGGCCGCCTCGGCTTCAAGATGCTTGATGCCCAGCGCGCGCGTCACATCGACAAACGGCGCCATCCCGTCAACCAGCCAGCTTTGCTCGTCGCGCTTGAGGATCGCCTGCTCCTCGAACGGATTGGCCAGCCCCTGCATCAGCGCGCCCATCAAATCCTTGAAGGTGACGACGCCCACGACCAGCGCATACTCGCTGACCACCAGAGCAAAGCCGGTGCTCTGCGCCTGGAACTCGGCCAGCACTTCCCACACATTGAGCGTGTCCGGCACCGACAGCACGTCGCGCCGTGCCTTGGCGAAATCGACCACTTCATTGCGGTCGATGGCGGTCGCCAGCACGTCTTCGGCGCGCACGCAGCCGATCACGGCGTCGATGCCGCCATCGCAGATCGGGTAATGCGAGAACGGGCGCTTGCGCACCTTGTCCTGCTGCACATCGTCGGGATCGGAAATATCGAGATAAACGATATCCTCACGAATGGTCATCACCGAGGTGACGCTGCGCAATTCGAGCGCCAGCACATTCTCGATCAGGCGATGCTCATTCTTCATCAGCACGCCGGAAGCGGCGCCACCGGCGAGGATCATGCGGAAATCTTCGGCCGTCACCGCATCGGCGGGCACTTTGGGTTCGAGCTTGAGCCAGCCGATCAACACGTCGGACAGCCGCCCGAAGAACCAGACCAGCGGCTTGAGCAGTTTTACCGCGATTTCGGGAAACCACACGACGCCCAGCGCGACGTCCTCAGGCACCATCATGGCGATGCGCTTGGGGGTGAGATCGGCGAACAGCACGAACATGGCCGTGACCAGCACGAAGGCAAGCACCGACCCAATGGGCAGGCCCAGATCGACCGGCACGCCCAGCGTTTGCAAGCCAGCGGCAAAGACCGGACCCAGCGTATCCTGCCCCAGCGTGCCGGCGAGGATCGAGACCGCATTGGTCGCGATCTGTAGAGCCGTGATCACATTGGCCGCATCCGCCCGCAGCGCCACAAAGCGCTGTGCCTTGGTATTGCCCGCCTCGGCCAGCGCACGGATGCGCACTTCGCGCGCGGCGGCAAAAGCAATTTCCGATAGGGAGATGACGATGCTGATCCCGATCAGGGCCGCAATCAGCAGAATACCAACAAAGCTGTTCATGATGAGACGCAGGTCAAGGACTGGAGTCCTTCCTCTAGCACAGGGCGTGCGTCAAAGAGAAATCGCTCTCTTCTCACCTCTCCCTTCGGGGAGAGGTGAGAAGTTCATTCCGGTGGGTACTGGTGCTCGCCGCCCTGATAGTCGCGCACGGTAAAGCAGCCGTCGCCACCGGAAATCGCGGAGGAGCCGATGTCCGCTTTGCCGTAGCCGCCCGGAATATCGAGGATGTAGGTCGGCTGGGCCAAGCCTGAAATCCGGCCGCGGAGGGCCGTGACCAGCTTTTGCCCCTCGGCAATGGTCATACGGAAATGGCTGGTGCCGGGGGCCAGATCGGGGTGGTGCAGGTAATAGGGTTTCACGCGGTTTTCGACAAAGGCCTTCATCAGGCTGGCCAGCGTTTCGACGTCATCATTGACGCCCTTGAGCAGCACAGACTGGCTGACCATGGCGACGCCGCCATCGACCAGACGCCCAATCGCCGCCTTGGCCGCGACCGAAAACTCGCGTGGATGATTGGCGTGCAGCGCCAGATAGGTGGTCTTGCCGCTAGAGCGAAGGGCCTCGACCATGGCCGCATCGACGCGGTCGGGTTCGACCACCGGCACGCGGGTGTGAAAACGCACGATCTTGACGTGCTCGATCGCCGCCAGCCGTTCCATGATCTCGCGCAGCCGCCGTGGCGACAGCACCAGAGGATCGCCGCCGGTGAGGATCACTTCCCAGATTTCGGTGTGTTCGGCGATATAGCCGATCGCGGTGTCCAGCTCTGGCCCGGTGAGCGTGCCCAGACCCTGCGGCCCTACCATTTCGCGGCGGAAGCAGAACCGGCAATAGACCGGGCAGACGTGAACGGCCTTGAGCAGCACGCGGTCGGGATAGCGATGCACGATGCCCTCGACCGGTGAATGGGCGAGATCGCCAATCGGGTCGGCGCGCTCGTCGGGGGTGGTGACGAGTTCATCAAGCGTCGGGACGAATTGGCGGGCGATTGGGTCGTCGGGGTCGGTCTGGTCGATCAGCGCGGCAATGGCGGGGGTGATGCCCACGGCGTATTTGGCGGCGACGGCGTCAAGGCCCGTACCGTCCGTCAGACCGCTCGCGACGAGATCGCCAACGTTTTTGATCGGTCGATGTGCCGTCACTCAGCCACCGGTGCCCAGAGCACCGCCTCGATTCTTGGGGCGCCGGTTGCAAGCATGACCAGACGGTCAAAGCCGAGCGCCACGCCGCTTGCTTCGGGCATGAGCGCGAGGGCCGCAAGGAAATCCTCGTCCAGCGGATAGCGCTCATCATAGATGCGCTGCTTTTCGTCCATCTCCGCGGCAAATCTGCGGCGCTGCTCGCTGGCATCGGTCAGCTCGCCAAAACCATTGGCCAGTTCGACGCCGCAGGCATAAAGCTCGAACCTTTCGCTGATCCGCGCATCGCCGGGCACCCGCCGCGCCAAGGCTGCTTCTGCAGCCGGATAGCGGTCCAGCACCGTGACACGACCATTGCCGAGTTCGGGCTCGACCTTTTCGTTAAGGATCAGGCTGAACAGATAGCTCCAGCTGCGATCTTCCGGTACCGCGAGGCCGAGGGCCAGCATCTGCTGGGCCAGCGCTTCGCCATCGGTGACGCCATCGCTGTCCATAGTGTCGAGCAGACGGATGCCCGCATGGCGCTCGAACGCGTCGACGACGCAGAGGCGTTCGGGCTCGGCGAAGGGATCGCAGCTCCGGTCGCGGAAGTTGAAGCTTTTAACGCCCGTTGTCTCAGCTGCGAGGCGCAGTAAAGCGACGCAATCGGCGATCACGGCATCATAGGGTTCGCCGACGCGATACCATTCGAGCATGGTGAATTCGGGATGGTGCAGCGCGCTGCGCTCCCGGTTGCGCCATACGTGCTGCAGACTCGCGATACGCTGCTCGCCGGCCGCCAGGAGCTTTTTCATGGTGAATTCGGGCGAGGTGTGCAGATACATCACCTGCCCCAGCCCGTCATTGCCGATCATGGTCGTGCCAAAGGCATGCAGGTGTATTTCATTGCCCGGCGAGCGTTGCAGGCCCGGCGGATCGACGATCAGAAAATCGTTCTGCGCCAGATAGTTGCGGACGCCCGCCTCGATCCGGTTGCGCGCCAGCAGGATTGGCCGCCGATCGGCATGAACCGAGGGTGTCCACCAGGGCGATGCTGAATGCGCGTCGAGCGTGCTCATGGGACCTTGTGTGACAGTGGGCTGGCGATTTTCGTCGAGATAGGGTAGTTGGCGCACGAAAGTCTATTTCGGCGCCAGGACGGGCTGCTATTCGGCCCTGCCTCTAGTACGCGCCAACGTTCTGAACAAGGAAGAATAATGGTCAAGGTCATCGCCTCTTCGCTGCGCAAGGGCAACGTCGTCGAGCAGGACAACGCCCTCCATGTCGTGCTGACGGCCGAAAACGTGCACCCCGGCAAGGGCAACTCCATCACCAACGTTAACATGCGCCGCATCTCGGATGGCGTGAAGGTTGTTGGTCGCTGGCGCACGGTCGAAATGGTCGAAAAGGCCGACGTCGATGACCGCGAATATGACTATCTCTATTCCGATGGCGAAGGTCATCACTTCATGGAGCCGTCGACCTACGAGCAGATCACCGTTGCCGATGACGTGATCTCCGATCAGCGCGCTTACCTCACCGACGGCATGAAGGTTCACCTCAAGACCTTCGAAGGCACGGCCCTCTCGATGGAACTGCCACAGCGCCTGACGTTCGAGATCGTCGAGACCGAGCCAGTGGTGAAGGGCCAGACGGCATCGTCGTCCTACAAGCCAGCCATGCTCAACAACGGCCTCAAGGTGATGGTCCCACCGCACATTGGCGTTGGCACCCGCATCGTGATCCTGACCGACGACAATTCCTATGTCGAGCGCGCCAAGGACTGATCGCCGGCCGCTTCAGAGCGATCCAAAAACAAATGGGCCCTCAGGGGCCCATTTTCGTTTCAGTCGATTTCGCCTGCCGCATCTTGCCAGTGCGAGGTGTCGCGCCCCACAGGCGTGCCTTCGGCCAGCCATTTGTCATAGGCCAGCCGGCTCAAATGCATTTCCTTGGCTTTGACCCAATAGTCAAACGCCCGCCCTTCGGGGCGACCATCCTGCTCCCAAAGAAAATATGCGGTTCGCCGAATAAGTTCGGCCACTTCAGTGTTTTTCTGCATGCGCGTTACCGAAGCAAAAATGGGCGCGGTGGCGTACACCACGCCCGCTATCCTATGCCGCTTTTTGGTTGACGTTGGTGATGGCCACCTGGCTGAGCTTTTTGTCCGTGGCCAGTTCTTCCTTGAGCGTTGCATCCAGCAGCGCTGCCGCTTCCTTCATGCCCAGCTGGGTCGCCCAGCTCTTGAGCGTGCCGTAGCGCGCGATTTCGTAGTGCTCCACCGCCTGCCCGGCCGACACAAGACCGGCGTCCAGCGCGACGCTGCCCTTGAAATCTTCCATGATAGACTTGCCCTCTTCGATAATGCCGAGGATGGCGTCGCAGGTCTTGCCGCGTGGGGTTTTGCCCATCAGCTCAAAGATCTGTTCCAGCCGCTCGATATGGCCTTCGGTTTCGGTATGGTGCTGTTCAAACCCGGCCCGAAGTTCAGGCGAAGTGGCGGCCTTGGCCATTTTGGGGAGCGTTTTCACGATCTGGCGCTCGGCGTAATAGATGTCCTTGAGGGTATCGAGGAACAGGTCGTCCAGGGTCTTTTCGGTAGCCATGATGTCTCTCCGATGAGTGGTGTCGACGCTGCTGCATGAACGGTCCATGCTGTGCATGGTTCCCTTGCCACGGACGCGTCTCACCAACCGTCGCGGACGGTCATAGTCTTGGCTCAGAACCCTTGATCGGCAAGGCCATGAACGCAAAGCAAAATCCCGCGAGACCCAGCCCTGACGAAGCTAAAAGGCCGGCCGTCACCAGACAGCATCAACCGCCTGCAAGCGTCGGCCCACAGGCGGTTGGAAACATTGCGGACCAGGGCGCGCAGCAGCAATAGGGCTATGGCGACAGGTTTGACGGCACCGGCGGAATTTCATGCAGCAGCGTGATCTCGATCCGCTCATTGGCCGCCATATAGGGGTCATTAAGGAAGAACGGATCGGCCGTCGAACGCCCAACCACCGAATTGATCCGCTCATCCTTGAGCCCGAATTCGCCCAGGATCTGCCGCACCGTGTTGGCGCGGTCGGCGGTCAGCTCCCATGAGCCGTAGCGCGGATTGGCGTAGACACCGCCGGCTGCGGTATGGCCCGAAATACGGATCTGATTGGACAGCCGCTGCAGGATCGGCGCAATGGCGGCAATCGCCTTGCGGGTGATCTCGTTGGGATACTTTGACCCCTCGGGGAACATCGGACGACCTTCCTGGTCGACGATGCGGATATTGAGCCCTTCGTCGGTCTCTTCGACGATGAGGTTATCGGCAATCTCGGAAATGTCGGGCATAGCCTGCCACGCCTGCCGAATGCTGGCCGCGGCGCTGTGGAAGGCCTGATCGTCTTTGGCCTTGAGATCGTATTGCGACGCCTTGGCTACGTCGAACTCGCTGCCTTCGCGCTGGTCCGAGCCAGTCAGCGCGCCTTCCTTGGTGCCAAACTGTTGACCAGTCGGGGTAACGGTGGAATCCATCGACACTTCCGGCACCGAGCCCGCCATGCGGGCTTCGGCGCTGTCCATAGCCGTGCCGCCCATCAGCCCACCAGCGCCGCTGGTCGAGGGCGCAACGTTTGGCGGCGCAAAATAGGAGGCGAGCCCCTCCTTTTGCTCGGGCGTGGTCATGCTGATCAGCCAGAGCAACAGGAAAAAGGCCATCATTGCCGTCACAAAGTCGGCATAGGCGATTTTCCAAGCGCCGCCATGGTGGGCGTGCTTGTTCTTTTTCACCTTCTTGATGATGATTACGGGACGGTCGTAGTCCGCCATTCTGGCTATCCTAGTTCAAGCTCAGCTTGCCGCTTGCAGGTTTGAGGTGGCCTCGTCGATTTCGGCAAAGGTCGGACGGTCTTCCGACAGCAGCGCCTTGCGGGCGAACTCAATGGCCATCACCGGCACCTGGCCGGAAATGTGGGCCAGAAGGCCAACCTTGAGCGACAGGAAATACTTGGATTCCGATTCATAGATGTTCTTGAGCGACTGGGCGAAGGGCGCAAAGAAGCCGTACGCCACGAACACGCCGAAGAACGTACCCACCAGAGCGCCACCAATCATGTGACCGAGCACTTCTGGCGGCTCGCTGATTGCGCCCATGGTGTGAATAACGCCAAGCACGGCGGCCACAATGCCCAGAGCCGGCGTACCGTCAGCCAGCGCCTGCACGGCACCGACAACGCGCTCCTGCTCCTGGTGGTGCGTTTCGAGCTCTTCGTCCATCAACGCTTCCATTTCGTGGACGTTGTTGGAGCCCAGCGTCACCATGCGCATGTAGTCGCAGACAAACTCGACGGCGTGGTGATTGGCGGCAAATTTGGGAAAGCGGTTGAACAGTGTCGATTCATGGGGGTTTTCGATGTGCTGCTCAAGCGCCAGGATGCCTTTGGCCTGCACGAGCTTGTACATGGAAAACTGCATGCCGAGCAGTTCGACATAGGCCGCCTTGTTGTATTTGGGACCCTTGAGCAGCGTGCCGAAGGCGCCCAGCGTCGCCTTGATCACCGGACCGGTATTGCCGATGACGAAAGCGCCGATGGCCGCGCCCAGAATGATGAGGAATTCGAAGGGCTGCCAGAGCACGTAGAGGTGGCCGCCCACCCCCAGATATCCGCCCACAACACAGCCGCAAACGATGATGATGCCGATAATAAGACGCATAAGACCCCAAACTCACTTAGAGACGACATCGTTTCGAGGTCTGCATTATCAGTCGGTTTACCTTAACAGCCCGTTTAACCTCACCTTTGCGCTGGCCAACCACCCCAATACCCCACCGCACCATGACCGGCGGACATGCGCCAATCGATAAGGTGGGTGGGGAGAGTTGAATCGAATTGGATGAACGCTGCGGGCGCTAATGCGAGGGATGCATCGCGTCGTTGAGATACATGCAGGTCAGCATGGCAAAGACATAGGCCTGGATGATCGACATGACGAGCTCCAGCGCCGTGATGCCCACCGCCATCGCCAGCGGCGCGACCGAGGCGACAATGCCCAATGGACCCAAGGCGCTGAGGTCGACGACGAAGCCGGCGAACACTTTGAGCGTGATGTGCCCGGCCAGCATGACCGCAAACAGGCGCACCGAATGGCTGATCGGTCGCGAGATATAGGAAATGATCTCGATAGGGATGATGACGGGCGCCAGATAGCCCGGCAGTCCGCTCGGCATGAACAGCTTGAAGAACTTAAAGCCGTGCCGATAGAGGCCATAGACGGTGACCACCGCGAACACGAACAGGGCAAAGGCGGCAGTGACGATGATCTGCGCCGTGACCGTAAAGGCATAGGGGAACATGCCGATCAAGTTGGCGACGAGGATGAAGCTGAACAGCGAGAAGACCAGCGGAAAAAACCGCATCCCCTCACGGCCTATGGTGGAGATGACGAGGTTCTCGATGGCCTGATAGAGCATTTCCGCGACCATCTGCATGCGGCCCGGCACCAGCGCCTGCTTCCGCCCTGCCAGTACGAAGAAGCCACCCGCGATCACCACGGTCAACATCATATAGGCGGACGCATTGGTGAAGCTGACGTCTTGGCCCGCGAGCGGCGGCAGCGGAAAGATGGGCTCCACCACAAACTGGTGAATCGGATCATTGGCCATGGAAGGACCTCAAGCGTTTGGAGGTCGTCCTCGGAAGGCCCGTAACGCTGGCAGGTCGTCCTGCCAGCGGGCGTCAATAATTCAGGTGGCGAACAACAGCACGCCAAACACCGCAAACAGCGTCAGGTGCAACGTGCCCTGCAAAGCCGAGGCGCGTTGCCCCATAAAGGTCAGCGCGGTGAGCCCCACTGTCAGCAACAGCATGACGGTTTCGGTCGGCGAGACGCCCATGACGACGGTCTTGCCGGTGACGAGGCCAACAATCAGCACCGCCGGGATGGTCAGGCCAACCGTCGACACGAAAGCGCCGAGGCAGAGGTTGATCGAGCGCTGCAGCTGGTTGTCCAAGGCCGCCCGAACGGCGGTCATGGATTCTGGCGTAAAGACGATGAACGCGATGATGACGCCACTCAGAGCAATCGGTGCGCCGACCGACGAAATCCCAAAGTCGACAACCAGCGCCAGATCGTGCGCCAACAGAACGATGGGCAGCATCAGCGCGACCAGCAGGACGGAGTGGATGATGACGCCGGCCTTGTCGACCGGGGTCTTCGGCTCGGCCGTAACTTCCACTTCACGCGTGATGATCGGGATCGACAGTGAGCCCAATTCAGGTTGCACGAAAAAGCGACGATAGCCGCGCGTCTGCATCAAGAGGAACGCGCCATAGAGCACAAGGGTCAGGATGGAAAACGCCACGGCCTGTACCGGCCAGAATGTGCCGTCGCCAGTGCTCAACGTGTTTGGCAGGATCAGACCGATGCCGGCCAGTACCAGCGTCATCGCGACATAGGCAATGGTGCCCTGGGAATTGTATTCCTGCTCGCCAAACCGGCGGCCGCCGACAATGAGACAAATGCCCATGACCAGATTGAGGATGATCATCATCACCGCAAAGATCGAGTCACGGCCAATGGTGGCGTTCTCGCCGGGACCAAGCAGCACCGCCGCGATCAGGATCACCTCGATGGAGACAATGGCGAGCGTCAGGATCAGCGTGCCATAAGGCTCGCCCAGTTGATGGGCCAGATAGTCGGCCTCATGCACCACGCCGAAAGCGGCGACCATGATGGTGCCGAAAATCACGACAAAGCAGATGACGGCGATGACGGGGTCAATCGGATCGTGCAGCCAGGATGGGCCGCCTATGAAAAAGGCAACGACAACGCCCCAGGCGACGATCAGCTTGATGATGGTCGAGAAGGGAAGATGTCGAGACAAAGATGTCTTGGCAACAGTTTGGGTGGACACGGTTCAAACCTCTAGGGGTCGTCCCCTGAAGATATGAACCTGCATTGCGGTCGTCCACAATGGCGCGTCACCAAATCGGTGATCGGCAGGCCTATAGGACACATAAATTGCCTTGTCCATTGCCTGCGACCCGGATTTAACCTTGGGGGCAACTGGGAGGTTGGATACATGGCGATCAAACGTATGGACAATGTTGGCATCGTGGTCGACGACCTCGACGCGACCATCGACTTCTTCCGCGACCTCGGCCTTGAGCTTGAAGGACGCGCCAACGTCGAAGGCGAATGGGCCGGCCGTGTCACGGGCCTGGGCGATCAGCAGGTCGAGATCGCCATGATGCGCACCCCGGACGGCCAAAGCCGTCTCGAACTCTCCCGGTTCCTGACGCCGCCCATCGTCTCCGACCACCGCAACGCCCCCGTCAACGCCCTCGGCTATCTCCGCGTCATGTTCACCATCGACAACATCGACGCCACGCTCGCCAAACTAACCCCTCGCGGCGCGGAACTGGTCGGCGAGGTCGTTCGATACCAAGACATCTACAAACTCTGCTACATCCGCGGCCCCGGTGGGCTGCTGATTGGATTGGCGGAGGAACTTGGGTGAAGGTCGCAGAGCCGAAAGGCTGACTCCCTCGGCTCAGCGGCCGGATGCAGTCACGGCCCGACCGGCGTAATATCCGACAGCGGCTTGAACAATTGCCAAGGCAGCGAGAAGCGCGAGGGATGGGGTCCAGCTTCCAGATAGGTCGTGCAACAGGCCGAAGCTGAAGGGGCCTGTTGCAGCGAGGATATAGCCGAGCGATTGCGCCATGATCGACAAGACGGCGGCTTCGTGGTGGTCGGCCGCGCGCAGGCCGATGAAGGAGAGCGCCAGGGTCAGGCAACATCCGCCACCCAGACCGAGCAGAACCATCCAGAGATAGATCGCGCTTGGGACGGCGAGGTAGCCCAGCATTCCGACTGCGATGGCGAGCGATGCTAAAGCTGCAAAGAGGCTCTGGTTTCGCAGCCGCCCGATGATGACCGGCACGGCGGCGCTGACGGCCAGGGCCACCAGTTGATATGCGGTCAGCATCCATCCCGAAGCTGCGGGCGTGAAACCCTGTCCCTGCAAAATGGTGGGGAACCAAGAGATGATCACGTAAAACAGCAGCGACTGTAGCCCCATGAATCCTGTCACAGCCCATGCGACGCTTGAGCGCCAGAGGACAACCGGCGCGGCATGAGCCGCGTGATGGTGGTTGGGGACCGCACGAAAAGCGCGCGGCATCCAGGCTATGGCGGCGATCAGCGCAGGAATTGCCCAGATGGCGAGGGCCGAGCGCCAGCCACCGGGAAGAAAGCCCGCCAGCGGAATGGCAAGCCCCGATGCAATCCCTGCCGTCACGCCCAAGGACACTGCGTAGATCGAGGTCATGCCGTGGACGCGGTGCGGGAAGTCGCGCTTGATGATGCTCGGCACCAGCACGTTGCCAATCGCAATCCCGGCGCCAAGCAAAAGCGTGCCGCCAAATAGCGCTGCAACCGAGCCAAGTGACCTGATGGCCAATCCGGTCACGAGCATCAGCAGCGCGGCGAACAGTACTCTATCCGCCCCGAAGCGCCGCGCAAAATGACCCAGGGGAGCGAACAGACCGAGCGCCAGCAAGGCCAGGCTGTTGAGCAACCCGGCTGCGGAGAGGGTAATTCCGGCGTCCTGACGGATCTGCTCGAGAAGCGGGCCGACTGTGGTGAGTGCCGGGCGGAGGTTCGCGGCTGTCAAAACGATCAGAAAAGCCGACGCGGAAGACGCAACGGCAAGGGTGGTACTCTTGTTCACGGTGACCGATCCAAAATGGCGCGGTTCGGCTGTTCACCGCATCCGCCTGCAGATTGTCCAAGCTTAGGGCTCGATAATCTGGCAGGATACGAGGTATTCGGACAATCAATCTCCAAAAACAGACATACCACGACCCATGGCCGTTCAGTTTGACGTCTTTGCCCCCGACCTGATGAAGGCGCCCTTGGTTGCTCTGCACGTCACGATGACGGAGGCCGAGGCGGAAATCCCGCTGCATCGCCATCCAAGCGGCCAGATCATCCTGGCGCTTCGCGGGGCGGTCATGTGTCAGGTTTCGGACGCGCTGTGGATGGTGCCGCCTGGATGGGCGGTTTGGATACCGGGCAATATCGAGCATCGGTGTCAGGCGACGATCAATGCCGAAGTCTGCTTCCTGCTGGTCAAGCCCGACGCGGCAAACCTTCCCAACCAAACCTGCACGCTGGAAATGTCCTCACTGGTGCGGGACCTGATCCTGTTGCTGGCCAATGACCTGGAGGTCAGTGACCGCAGCGAAGCGCATATGCTGGACGTCATGAAGGTGCTGGTTGGCGAGCTGGAGCGACTGCCGATTGCCGACCTTCAGCTACCTATCCCATCGCATCCCAAACTTCGCAGCATCGTCGACGTTTTGACGGACAATCCGGCCGACCGCCGAACTGTGCAGCAGTGGGGAGAGTATCTGGCGATGAGCGAGCGCACGCTGGCGCGCCTGATCGTCAGAGAAACCGGCATGAGTTTTGGCGAATGGCGGGCGCAACTCAAGCTTCTCATTGCGCTCCGGCAACTGGCAGCAGGGGCTACCGTTCAACAAATTTCCGATGATCTCGGCTATCAGTCGACGACAGCGTTCATCACCGCTTTCAAGAAGGTGATGGGGGTAACGCCGTCAAAATACTTCGAGCGGAGGTGACCCCGGCATGGCCCCCTGCCTTAGTCCGCGACCACCCGCAGATCCTGCCACACATCCTCGACGACCTGATTGTACCGCACTGCCGATTTGACCTCGACGCCGAGGCCGAGTTCGGTGGCGGTCAGGCGGCCGGTGGCGGCGAGGAGGGAGAACGTGGCGATGACTTTGTTGGAGGAGGCGTTGATCGAGCCTTCGCGGGCGGCGGTGAGTTCGGCTTGCGAATTGAGCACATCAAGCGTGGTGCGGGAGCCGAGATCGCGTTCCTGAATGACGCCATCGAGGACGACGCGGCTGGCCGAGACGGCCGAATTGGCGGCGGCGATCTGGGCATCAGCGCTCTGGATGCCGGCCCAGGCAGAGATGACCGCCTGACGGATCTGGTCATAGGACGACATGGCCGTCACTTCCGATTTTATCTGTGCGATATTGGCCTTGCGCACGCTGGCGCCGATGGCGCCGCCGGCATAGATCGGCACCGAAATCTGAAAGCCCAGGCTACCGCGAACAACGTCCGGCGACTGGCTGCCGCTCGATATGCCGGTCCCCAGCGAGCCGGTGACGGTGGCGGTTGGCCCGAACGCGGCTTGCGCGGCATCGCTGCCGGCTTGGGCGGCGCGAATGGCGGCCTTGGACATCAGGATGGCTGGATGGCGGACTTCGGCTTCACTGATGGCGGCCTGCAGGCTGGCCGGGATCAGCCGACCGTAGTTGTGGGTGGCGTCCAGCGTTTGTGGAGCCATGCCGACATAGCGCTGGAACGTCGCCTGGCTGATTTCGAGGCTATTGACCGAGGCCCGATAGGCCGCATCGCCCTGCGCCAGCCGCGCTTCAGCCTGCGCCACATCGATGCGCGTGCCCTCGCCCACATCGAGCCGGTCGCGCGCCGACTGCAGCTGCGCGCGGAAGAAATTGAGATTGTCCTGACGGAGAGCCACCAACTGCCGGTCGGTCAGCACCGACATATAGGCCTGAACCACCGATAGCAGAACGTTCTGCTCGGTATTGCGGATCTGGTATTCGGCAGCTTCGGCGCCGGCACGGGCCTGTTCGATTTCCGCTTCGGTCTTGTAGTTGTCAAAGATGGTCTGGTTGTAGCCGAGGCCGACATTGAGCGCGGTGGTATCGGTGGAGAAGCCGCCACCATTGGTCCAGCTATAAGTGCCGCCCACCGACGCGCCGATGGTGGGGCGCTTGCCAGATTGTGCCAGCGCCACGTTTTCGGCCGATGCCTTTGCCTCAAGCAATGCCGCCTGCAGGTCGGGCGCGTAGTCATAGGCAATGGTTAGAGCCTGGGTAATGGACTGCGCATTGGCAGACGAAGCGGCACCAAAAGTGACGAGTGCAAATACGCTCAATGCGCAACCAAGGCTCAGTTTCATTACAGGTTCTCCAGCGCGTTGCGGTCGGCAACGGCATCTTCGATGGTGTTGGGTTCTTTGATGAGAAGCGTGTCGAGGATCGAAACGACGAGTGCCGCCGCGATGGTCCCCATGATGGTCAGCGCGGCGCGCTGCAGGAAGGCAAAGCCGGGTTCGGATGTGGTGAGCGCACTGCCCACCAGCGAGATCATCACCGATGCCGCATCCTGATAGGCCATGGCCGGCAGGCGTCCGGTCTGCATCCTGTGGCCAAGCCAGACAGTGGCCAGAAACAGCAGGCACATCAGCACCGCCAGATGACCGGCAATGGTCATGGTGGTAAGAATGAGCATGGCCAGCGTGCCGCCCAGCAGCACCGAGAACGAGCGTTGCCCGGCCTCCTGCCAGATCGAACGCCGCGTCGAGTGCACCAACACGAACATGCCGGACACGGCCAGCATCAGGTTCGATGAATCAAGGATGGTGTAAAGAAAGAGCGCATAGCCCAGCATCACCGCCGTGCGGATCGCCGCGCGCGTGCCCCAACCATAGCCGAAGGCGGGCGCTGCATCATCGACATGGGTTTCCTGCGTTTTGGGCGGCAACAGCATGTAGAGAATGGGGATGACGAAAGCCGAGCACAGCGCTGCCTTCGTCATTTCGGTGCGCAGATAAGCCATTGCCGGATAGGAGCTGAGCCCCATGATCGACATCAGCACGCCCGCGACAATGATCAGCATGCCGAAGGCCGTGCCGGTGCGCTGGATGATGTAAAAGGCGAGAAAAAAGATCACGCCCATGACGATGACCAAAACGCTGGGCATGCCCTGCAGCATCAGCACGATGCCCGACATGATCCAAAGCGCGCCGCCGAACACGATCGGCGCCGCGAACACGCGGCCCGGATTGAACGCCTTGCGGTTGCCCGCCAGCAGCGAAAACATCAGGGTCGGATAGATCATCGGCAGCGGCGATTGTAGCAACAGCGCCATGACGAAGCCGATCAGCGGCATCAGCCCGACGCGCACTGCAAACAGCGGATCATCATCTAGCTCTGGGCGGGGCGCGATAAACATGGCCGGTCAGTAGAGGTAGGAGACGTAGGACGAGACGGTCTGCATAAAGCTCGCCACGGCCGAGATCGGCGAGTTGCGATCACCGGCAAAGACCAGCGCGCTGGCCATCGAGCCGACGCGGACATTGCTCGGCCACTGCTGCGTTTCGGCCAGCTCGATATGGACGGGAATGGTGCGGGCGGGCTCGAACCAGCGGTTCATCGCCTGGTTCTGTGGCAGGCCATTGGCTGCGGTGCGGCCCGGATCGATGCCCCAGGCAATGCCACGAACGCGACCGTCAAAAGTCTTGCCAGGCACCGCGTCAAACAGCACACGAGCCTCATCACCGACCTTGACGTTGGCCAGCTGGTTTTCGCGCATGTCGACGACAACCCATAGGCTGTCGCTTTCGATAAAGGTCAGCGCAGGCGTGCCGGCATTGACGAACTGGCCCGGTGCCAGCTTGAGATTGGTCACGACGCCACTGGTGGGCGCAACGACGGTGGCGAACGAGCGGTTGAGGTGGGCCTGTTCGACCTGCACCTGCGCCGTTTCGACCTGCGGATTGGCTACACCATCCGCACCGGCGCGAAGAATAGCGCTATCAAGTTCGGCCTTAGCCGAGGCAAGACCCGCTTCAGCGGACGCCAGCTGGGAATTGGCCGCATCGACCGATGCCTGCGAGGTGAGGCCGCGCTCGAAGAGGTTGATGGTGCGCTCGGTGGTGCCCCGCGTGCCGTCGAGCGCGGTCTGCGCCTGATTGACCTTGGCTTCGACCGAGGCCAGCGAGATGACGCCGGCGCCGACTGTCTGTGTCACCTGCGCCAGATTGGCCTCGGCCTGCCGTACGGCCAGATCGAATGGCGATGCATCGAGCGTGAACAGCGGCGTGCCCGCCTCAACGAACTGATTGTCGGCGACGAGCACCTGGCTAACCTGCCCGGCGACGCGCGGCGCGATCAAGGCGGTCAGCGCCGTAACGGAGCCCGTGGAGCTCGATGGCACCAAAAGGTCGGTCGCCACATGCCAGGCCATGGTCGCGCCCAGCACGAACAAAATGAACAGCCCCGCCTTGCGCGCAGCGCTCTTGCGCTTCTTCTGTGGTTGCTCTGCCGGCTGCTCGACCACAATCACCGGCTCGACATTGCCCGGCCCGGCTGCCACTGGTGGCGCTGGAGTTTCAGTGACTTCGGGTAGCGTACGAACCGGCGCCGTCAGGGTGGCTTCCCCTGCCGTTTCCAACTTAGTCTGCGTCATTCAAGGAACTCCAAACTTGCCGAACTGGCAGGATCATATTACATCGACTGCCATATAACTTGATGATCGAGATAATTGATGACAGAACAACCGTCAAGCATATACTCTCCGCGGGAGCAGGTCTTGCGAGGTATCCAGATGGCGTTGCGGGAGTTAGTCGACGCGACGGAAACGGCGCGCGGGCGGGCGGCAAAGATGCAGAACCTGCATCCCACCGACATGGCTTGCCTTGCCTATTTGCAGCGGGTCGGCCGGCCGATCAGTCCCAAACAGATCAGTACGCATCTCAACCTGACCTCCGGCTCGGGCACCGCCCTGCTCGATCGGCTCGAAGCGGTTGGCTATACCCGCCGCCTGCCAAACCCTGAGGATCGCCGCAGCATCCTGATCGAGCTGGACGTCGAAAAGGCCAAGGAACCGCTGGCCCGGCTGGCAAAGTTCGAAAAGAGCTATCTGGCGCTGACCGAGACATTCTCCGAGCGGGACCTGTGGGCGATTTCCAAGTTCCTCGACGAGATGAATGGTTTTGCCAAACAGATGGCCGAAAGCTAGGCGCACCGCCGCGCATGGCATGCATCGCGCTCATGCTGAAGCCAGAGCCTTGCTCGGCTCGCCGGCCAGCGGCAAGGCGATCTCAAACACCGCGCCACCGCCCTCGATGCCGCTGACCGAAACGTGGCCATTGTGCCGCCGCACGATGTCTCGCACGAGGTTCAGGCCCAGCCCTGCGCCGTGCTGGAGTGGCGCGACCCGGTGGAAGGGTTCAAAGATTTCCGCCCGGTGTTCCTGGTCAATCCCCGGCCCGGTATCGGTGACGCTCAGTCGCCCGTCACTGCCGACATTGACCGCAATATCGATATCCTGACCGCCGTGGGCGATGGCGTTCTGGATGAGGTTTGTGATGGCACGCGAAAGGGCGCCGCTATCGCCCATCACCATGACCGACTTGGCCTCGGCCTCAAATGACACCTCATCGCCTGCGGCAATGGCCAGTGGCGCCAGGTCTGATGTGACCTGCGAGGCCAGTTCTACTAGATCGAGTTTTTCGAAAGGCTGCGGCGACAGATCCATGCGCTGCAAATCAAGCAGCTGATTGGCCATGCTGCCGAGGCGCGCGGCATCGAGCAGCAGCAGACGGCGTTCTTCCGTCTCGGGCAAGAGTTCCAGCCGCGTCTGCAAAATGGCAATCGGCGTGCGCAATTCGTGCGCAGCGTCGGCCATGAACCGATGCTGCCGCTCCATGCCTTCGTCGAGCCGCTGCAAGGCCTGATTGATGGCGCTAACCAGCGGGTGCAACTCGGTCGGCACGCTGGTCGAGGTCAGCCGCACGCCGCGCTGATCGACGTTGATAGTGTCGGCTTCCGCAGCGATGAGCTCCAGCCCGCGCAACTGCCGCCGCACGATAAAGGGGATGATCAGAATGGATGCGATGGTGAGGAACCCGAGCAGGCCCAGGAAGAACGGATTGGACACCGCAATCCAGATACCGCCGAAGCCGAGCTTTGGGCCACCACCGGTGATGATCCACAAATGTCCGGCATCGCTGACATGCTGGCGAATGATCGCGGCAGGCGCATTTGGATTGCCCACATCGGCGATGTTGGCCAGATTGATGCGCGAGAGATTGTCGGCCATCAGCCCGATATGATCGGGGATTTTGCCCATTTCGGTGGCAGTGCCATCGACGTCCGCGGCGAAGAACCAGAAATCCGGGTAGTCGGCCGCAATCCCAGACAGCTTTTTGGTGGGAACCACCGCCAGCGCCCCATCGGGCGTGCGCTCGACGGAGCGCGCAATGTCGTCGACCACCGAACCATCCAGAACCTGCTCGGCAACGATCAGGTTCATGATCTGGACGGCCGCAACCAATGCAAAAGTCAGCAGCACCAGCGCCTGCATGATCACCATGCTGCGCGTCAGGGTACGGCGGAGCGACTTTGGCTTGCGATGCTTCACGGTGCGGTCCTCAGCAGATATCCAAGGCCGCGAATGCCGTGGATTTCGACGCCCGCCCCGGCCAGTTTCCGGCGCAGCCGCGAGATGTGAGCATCCAGCGTATTGGAAGCGATCTCATCGTCAAAGCCATAGACGGCCTCTTCGAGCGCGCTGCGCGACACGGTTCGACCGGCGCGACGGACGAGAATTTCCAGCGCCAGCAATTCGCGACGCGTCAACTCAAGCGGCTCGCCGCTGACCGTTGCGGCGCGCTCGGTCAGGTTGAAATGCAGTTTCCCGATGGTGACGGTGCTATTGCCCATCTGGGTTGGACGACGCATCACGGCACGCAACCGTGCCAGCAATTCATCGGTCGAAAACGGCTTGGCGAGATAATCATCGGCACCATTGTCGAGCCCGGCCACCCGATGGTCGGGCGAGCCGAGCGCCGAGAGCACGATGATCGGCAGTCCGGCCTGTCCGCGCCGCAGGATGGGAATGAGCGACAGCCCGTCGCCGTCGGGCAATTTACGATCCAATAGAACCGCGTCATGCACTCCGCTCAGGGCCGCTTCTTCAGCGATCTCCAGCGTGGGCGCATGGTCGACCACAATATCGTGCCGACTGAGCGCCGCTGTCAGCACCCGAGCCATGTCCATCTCATCTTCGACCAGCAATATGCGCATGCAAGTGTCCTTATCGATGACTGGCACTCTAGCGATCAACATTGCCGCTGCATTGCGATCGCCCCCGTAACGTTCACGCAATCCACTGACATCATTGATGCTGCCAATTGGCCCCGCGACGGGGTGAATGCCATTCATGAGGTCTCCCGTTGGATAACGCTACAGACAAAATCGAGAGCATCCCCACCAAGTCCGGCAAGAAAGCCTGGTTCTGGTCCGCCGCTAGTCTGGCCGTTCTGGTCGGTCTTGGCCTGGTGTTTCTCAGCAATGAAACACCATCCGCGCCGCTGGCTGCCACGGTATCGACCCCTACCGTCGAGCGCGCCATGCGGCTGCATCCCGTCGAGATCGTTCTGGTCGAGCCACGCCAGATCCAGGAATATGTCCGGGTGAGCGGCACCATCTATCCATTGCAGGAAGCTGCGATTGCGTCACAGGTTTCTGGCCTTGCGGAAACCGTCGCGGTCCGCCCAGGCGATCATGTCGCCGCCGGCGATCTACTGGTCGAAGTCGGCACCACCGATCTGCAGCTGCAGCTCGACCAGCAGCGCGCCACCATGGCGACGACCATGGTGCAGTTGCAGGCCGCACAGGCTCTGCTCGACCGCACGCAACTGCTGGCCGACAAGGGCCTTTCCGCCCAGACCGCGCTCGACAATGCGCGCGCCGAGGTTGATCGGCTGACCGCCACCATCACCTCGCAGCAGACGCAGGTCACGCTCGCCGAGACCAATCTGCGCCGCGCCCGCGTCGCCGCGCCGTTCGCCGGCACGGTTTCGGCCCGCAGCATCGAACCCGGCCAGATCGTCAATCCCGGCACCACCATGCTGTCGCTGGTCGATCTTTCCTCGGTGCGTGTCGAAGTCATTGTCGGGCTGAGCAGCATCGGCAAGGTGCAGCCCGGCCAGGCAGTAAACCTCACCGTCCCCGGCATGCCCAACACCCTGTTCTCGGGCGTGGTCGACCGCATCAGCCCAGTCGCTGAAGCCGGCACGCGCTCGATCAAGGTTCACCTCACGCTCGACAATGCCGAGGGCAAGCTGCGCGGCGGCATGTTCGTCACCGGCGAAATCGTCGTGCAGCAGGCCAACGACGTGCTGGCCGTGCCAACCGCCGCCGTGCAGAGCCGCGATGATGAGCGCTTTGTCATGGCCGTGGTGGACGGCGTGGTGCGCGAACGCGCCATCGAAGTCGGCTCCGGCTGGGAAGGCGGCAGCATGCTCGAAGCCCGCACAGGGCTGGCGGCCGGCGACACCATCGTCGCCACCAAGCTGTCGGGCCTGCGCGATGGCGCATCCGTCATCATCGAGGCGAACTAAACCATGTTTTTGACAGACATCAGCGTTCGCCATCCGGTTTTCGCTACCATGATCATGGTGGCGATCATGGTCTTTGGCATCAGCGCCTACCAGAGCCTGCCCATCGAACAATATCCCGACGTCGACTTCCCCGTTGTCGCCGTGCTGACGCCCTATACCGGCGCTTCGCCCGAGGCCGTCGAATCCGAAATCACCCGCCCCATCGAAGAAGCTGTCAACACGCTGAGCGGCATAGACTCCGTCACCTCGACCTCGAGCGCCGGTCACTCGACCGTCATCCTGATGTTCACGCTGGAAACCAATTCTTCGACGGCCGCGCAGGACGTGCGCGACCGTCTCGCCGCCATTGCCAGCTCGCTCCCTTCCAGCGCCGACACTCCACAGGTGCTGCGCTTTGATCCGACATCGTCGCCGATGATGTCGCTGGCACTGAGCAGCTCCACCCATTCGGTGGTCGACCTCACGCGCGTAGCCGACGACATCGTTTCGCCTGCCCTCACCGCCATTTCCGGCGTCGGTAGCGCCACTGTGGTTGGAGGTCTCGACCAGCAGGTTGACGTCGCCATCGACCCCGCCTTGCTCAATGCCTATGGCATCGGCGTCAGCGACGTGATCTCGGCGCTGCAGCAGGACAATCGCACCATGCCCACCGGCACCGTCATCAACGGCATGCTGGTGCAGACCATTCAGCTCAATACCGAAGTTACCTCGCTCGAGGGTTTTCGTGACGTCATCGTTGCCGTCCACGGCGCCGAGACCATCAAACTGGGAGACGTCGCCACCATTACGCTCGGCCCCTCCGACACGCAGGGCCTCGCTTTCCGCGATGGCCAGCAGGCGCTCGCCATCGACATCGTCAAGATCCAGGGCGGCAATACCGTGGGCATCGCCCATTCCATCGAAAAGGCCATTGATCGCCTCAACTCCGGCGGCAACCTGCCTGACGGCGTCACCATCGACATTTTGCAGAACAGCGCCGAACCCATCGAGAACAATTTTGAAGTCGTGCAGGCAACGCTGATCGAAGGCGCCATTCTCGCCGTCGTCATCGTGTTTGTGTTCCTCAATTCGTGGCGCTCGACCATCATAACCGGCCTGACGCTACCGATCTCGATCATCGGCACACTGACCGTGGTCAGCATGCTCGGCTTCACGCTCAACACCATGACCATGCTGGCGCTGACCCTGTCGGTCGGCATCCTGATCGACGACGCCATCGTGGTGCGCGAAAACATCACGCGCCATTTGCATATGGGGAAATCGCACTTCCAGGCGGCGCTCGATGGCACCAAGGAAATCGGCTTTGCCGTGCTGGCAACGACGCTCTCCATCGTCGCAGTGTTCATGCCGCTGGCCTTCATGGATGGCATTATCGGCCAGTTCTTCATGCAGTTCGGCGTTACCGTTTCGGTCGCCGTGCTGATCTCGCTGTTTGTCAGCTTCACCCTCGACCCGATGCTGTCGAGTGTCTGGTATGATCCGGCATCGGAGCCCAATGCAAAGCGCGGCCCGATAGGCCGCACCATTGCCCTGTTCGAGCGTGGCTTTGAAAAGCTGGCCAAGGGCTATACCAAGGTCCTCAAGTGGTCGCTGCGCCACCGCATCATCACCATGGTCGTTGCCATGATGTCGTTCTTTGGTAGCTTCCTGCTGTTCCCCATGATCGGCGCCGAGTTCATGCCGGCCACCGACCAGAGCGAAATCCAGGTCAGCATCGAAACGCGCCCCGGCTCGTCCATCGACTATACTGCCATCAAGGCCCATCAGGCCGAAGCGCTGCTCCGCGCCATGCCGGAAGTCTCGAGCACCTATACCACCGTCAATGCCGGTCGCTCGGCTGGCGAAAACCGCGCCACCATCACCGTGTCGCTGGTGGGCCCGGCCTCGCGCGCTTTGTCGTCCCAGCAAATGACCGCACCGATCCGCGAAGCGCTGTTGACCATTCCGGGTGCCGATTTCAAAGTCTCGGCCGGTGGCGGCCTTGGTGGCGGCAGCCCCATCCAGGTCAAGTTGATGGGCGAAAACCTCGAGGATCTGGCAACCGCCGCCAATGCTCTCGCCGACAAGATGCGCGACATTGATGGCGCGGTCGATGTGCAGGTCAGCCTGCAACAGGCCCAGCCCATGCTCGACATCATCCTCGACCGACAGGCTGCGAGCGACCTCGGCGTCGGCATCGCGGCCACCGGCTCGGCGCTGCGTGCCATGCTGGGCGGCGAAACGGCATCGGAATGGACCGACGACCGCAATGACCGTCTCGACGTGGTCGTTCGCCTGCCCGAGGCCATGCGCCAGGATGTGGACGCCGTGGGCAGCCTACCCATCGCGCAGAACCGCTCCAGCGCCACGCCACTGGCCATCACGCTTGATCAGGTCGCTGAAGTCCGCCCAACGGTTGGCCCCAGCGAGATCAACCGCGAGAACCTGACCCGTCAGGTCAGCGTCTCGGCCAATGTCGAAGGCCGCATCCTCGGCGACGTCAGTGCCGATGTGCAGGCGGCCGTCGCGGCGCTCGACCTGCCGCCCGGCATCGTCCTGTCTGAAGGCGGCGACACCGAAATGCTGGCCGACACCATGGGCAGCGTCGGCTCGGCGCTCCTGTTGGCGATCATCTTCATCTATCTGGTGCTCGCCAGCCAGTTCGGCAGCTTCCTGCAGCCGCTCGCCATCATGTCGGCCCTGCCGCTATCGCTGATCGGCGTGATGCTGGGCCTATTGGTCGGCGGTTCGACGCTGAACATGTATTCCATGATCGGCTTCGTCATGCTGATGGGTCTGGTGGTGAAAAACGCCATCCTGCTCGTCGACAACGCCAACCAGCATGTTCGCGCCGGCTCATCGCTGATTGATGCCCTGATCGAAGCGGGCGAAACCCGCTTCCGCCCGATCATCATGACTACGCTCGCTATGATCTTCGGCATGCTGCCGCTGGCACTGGCCCTGCACGAAGGCAGTGGCCAGAACGCCCCGATGGCCCACGCGGTGATCGGCGGACTGATCAGTTCGACGTTGCTGACACTGGTCGTGGTGCCGGTCATGCTGACCTATACCGAAGCGCTGGGTCGTTTCGCCCGCCGCTTCCTGCCCAAGTCGCCGGATCATCACCACGCCGAAACGGCAGAACCGGCGCCCAGCCACTAACCTCAATCTCCCACCGCCTTTGACCTCCTCGGCGGCCGGAGAGCTTGGCACCCATCGCAAGGTGGGTGCCATTTTTTTGCAGGAGCCATTCGCGTAATGCTGGCACAATCTGGGGCGTCGATTGTGTGGCGGTAAGATAAAGAGGACCCGCCATGAAGCCGCTCACCATCGCCGCCTTGCTCGCCGTCGCAAGCCTGACCGCCATGCCCTCCATTGCCATGGCCGACACCATTCACGGCCGGTCCGAAAGCGCCATCGAGGCGAGCTTGCGGGGTCAGGGGCTTGATGTGATCAGCGTCGAGCAATGGGGCCAGAATATCCGCGTCTATGTCGCGGCCGAAGATGGCAAGACCGCCATGCAACTGGTCGACGCCAGGACGCTGCAGCCGATCTCCTGGTAGCCCGGTCTATCGCACCAGCGTGTTTTTGAGCGCGTTGTAATCCACCTTGGAGTGATGCCGACGGTCCATAGGCATCCTCGCAATCGACACGACCCGCTCGACGCCAATATCAGCCGCAGCCTTCTGCCATTGCGCCAGATGCGCGTCATCGCCTTCCAGGGCAAGGACGGGCTTGTCGTCGATAGCCACCAAAGCCGACCGCCGAACGCCCGGCCAGAACCGCGATGGCGCTTCGACCTCGAATGGGTAGAGCGTGCCACACCGGCCACTGAGCCGACCGCACAGCCACAGGGCGCCGTCAGTATCGATACGCCCAGCATCACCGGTGCGGTGCCAGATGGTGCCATGGAGGTTCAGCTTGTTCTCTGCATCCCCCTGCCCGCCGAGGTAACCTTTGTTGACGTGGTCGCCTGTCACGACGATCTCGTCATCAAGCAGCTTAAGCCCGATCGCGGCGATGGGCTTGCCAGCCAGCAGCCCCATACCGGATTTCATGGCCTGCCACTGGCTGTCTGAAATCGCGCGCGCACTTTGCCAGGCAATCGGCTCCGCTTCGGTCGAGCCATAGACCGAGACGATATCGGACTGTGCCGGCATGAGCCGCTGCAGCCGTTCGATCAGATCGGGGAATACCGGGCCGCCACCGGTGAATAGCGTCTGCAACGGCACCGCATCAGCTTTTGCCAAGACCTCGCCGATGGATGGCGGCGCTAGCGCGCGCGTGATCTTCTGGCTTTTGATCAGCCGCAAGATACCAGCGGCATCGGCGCTGTCCGGATCGCGCAATTTCCAGTTCGGCAGCACCGACGTCGTACCCCTCGCCAGATTGGCGATGACGAAGACCGGAAATGCCACCAGATCCACTTCATCGTCACGCTGCGGCGCAATCAGCGCATCGAGCGCCGCATCCTGTGCAGCCAGAAAGCCGTGGCTGCGCACGATAGCCTTGGGCTTGCCGGTCGAACCGCTGGTGAAGGAGATCAGGGCGGCATGATCGGGCGTGACGTACGCAAGTGCATCGCTCGCTGCGCTGTCATCGAGGTGCAGATGCAGCCCGACGCCCCACAATTCGGGCACGGCGAACCGCAACATTCCGTAGGCGCCTGATGTCAGCAACGCACGCGGCCGTGTCATCCGCACGGCATGGCGCAGACCTGCGAGCCCCAATGCGGGCTCGGGAAAGACGATGGTCGCGCCGAGGCGCCACAGCCCCGCAATCGCGGCGTAAAGGTCGATGCCGACTGGCATGGCGAGGATCACCCGATCGCCCGCCTTTACGCCACGCCGCCGCCAGCCTTCCGCCAGCGCGCCCGACCGCCGGGCCAGATCGGCAAAACTGATCGACCTCCCATAGCCCGCGACGATGGCCGTGTGCCCGCCACGCTTGCTCGCCGTCTCGATGGAGGTGGCGATAAGGTTCATGGTCTAGAGCCGGAGCCCCATCAGGGCATAGCGGCGAAACACCGTCGCCTTGTGCCGCTGGCTGCGCTCGTTGGAAACATTGCTTTCGTGCATAAGCGCGTGGATGACCTCTTCGTGGCCCATCTCCAACGCGCGGCGGTGATACTGATCGGCTAGCAAATGCCCCACCCCGCGTAAGCCACTGGCATAGGTCTTGAGCACGGCAGCAGGTTTTTCCGTCGCCAACCGATCCGGGAAGCCGAACAGGAAGCCCACCAGTTGCTCATTCGGGCCATGCGCGAACAGCACGTGGCGCGGATCGAGCATGGGCAGGATGGGCCGATAGAGGTCGAGAAATGCGTCGAGCGTAATCGGCTTGTAAAAGTGATTGCCGGCAAAGGCCGAGCCCGACATGGCAAAAAGCTTGCTGATCAGCCCCTCCGCCCCTGTCCCATCCCACGCTGAGACCGTCACGCCTTCAATGCTGACCGGCACCTCGCCCAGCGTATCCACCAGCCGCGCGCGCGATGACACATAGTTCGAGATCGGCGCAAAGCCGGCGCCAGCCAATACCGCGTGGTCATGCGCGCCGCTGCGTGGTTCGAGCGCGAACGGCGCCGAGCCATCGCTCTCGGTCACCACGCGGTAGCTGTGCCAAGTATCGCCGTCCATCGGACCGATGACACCCCCGAAGCGCTCGCTACGCAGCAAGGTGATCGCCTCATCGAGCAATGCCGCCGTAGCGTTCGCATCCTCAAACGCCAGGCCGCCGATGGCTGCGCTCGGCAGCCCGTCCCACTCCGGCGCATCGCGATAGATGCGAAGGGCAGCGCCGGAACGGGTCAGGGTCTGGATTTCGGTCATTGCAGCACAACTCCTCGCAGGAACAGGATCGATGGCACGATCATCGCCAGCCCAAAAATGCGCAGGCTGCGCCGTGACGCGAACCATTCTGGTCGCAACAGCGGCAGGACTACGACGACGATCAGCGCTGCGGCAATTTCGAGGACACTGGGCATGAACCAGCGCGAATAGGGCATATTGGCCTGCGCCGCCCACCACGCCACCCATCCGGCTGCGGCCATGGCAGGCAGGATCAGCACGCGCCAATACTTGTGCATGGCCACAGCCAGAAAGCCAACCAGAGCGCCGGCAAAGGTAAGGTTGAACAGGCTGATCACAGAGCGGCCGCCCGCGTCGCCGACAAACAGCCACAGCAGCGACACCATGGCGGCGACAAACAGCAGGTCATAGTCGGGCCGCTTGCTGTCGCAGGGGCGCAGCGTGCGCGCGGCGAGATAGGCCACGATCGTCAGCGTGGGCAGGATCACATTGTGC
Source organism: Devosia sp. 2618 (assembly GCF_040546815.1). NCBI lineage: Bacteria > Pseudomonadati > Pseudomonadota > Alphaproteobacteria > Hyphomicrobiales > Devosiaceae > Devosia > Devosia sp. 2618. The sequence continues at coordinate 374,155 of NZ_JBEPOO010000001.1, read as the reverse complement.
AGCGAGACGATGGAGATGATCAAAAACAGCAGGATCGCATTGGCGCGCGCGGCCTGTTCGCTGAGCTTGAGGGTGGGCGCAAGCAACAGCAGGACGACCAGAAATGCCAGAAACACGCCGGTGCTGAATACCAGGTCCAGCGGGCTGCTATCAAGGTGACTGCTGAGCAGCAGAAAGGCTCCCACGGGCACAAAGAGGTTATCCAGCCCGCGCCAGGAATCCACTTCTACCAACGCACAGAACGCCGCGATCAACATCGAAATCAACACGAGGTTGAGCGGCGCGGCGCTGGTCATCAGCACCAGGACGATGAGGCTGGCGAGCCATGTCACGATGAAGAAGACGACGACACCCTCGATGCTCTTGGCGCCGCCTTCAACGGGAAAGCGTCGACGGCCGTAAACCGTGCCCACCAGCGCCGCTGCCGTGTCCGACAGCGTGATGACGAGAATGGGCAGCACATAGAGCATCGGGTGTTCTTCGGCCCGGATGAAGGTGACTGCAATCGCCAGCGCGAGGTAGATTTCGCCATAGGACTGCCGCTCGACCCCGTGCAGGGCACTACCCAGCCCGCCCAACAGCCCGCTGCGGATGACGAACATGAAGAGTATCGCGATGGCCAGCAGGATCAGCACCGGCAGCGGATTGGAAAACAGCAGCGGGAAGGTCAGCGCGAGGCAACCGGTCGCAACATGCACCAGCTTGCGGTTGACCTCGGCGTCCCAGCCGAACCGCTTGCCGAGCCGTCCCACCGCCAGCATGACCAATGGGATTGCCGCCAGAATAAGCGCAACCTTGAAACCATCGGCCAGCGTGAAGCTCACCGGACCTGCTCCACCACGAAGTCCGAGTAAAAGAACGCCTTGTCCGCTGCCTTGCCCTCGACCTCAACCGCCTCAAGCTGCTCGACCCGCGCAGCCAACGCCGTCGGCACGCGCCGCGGCACCATCATGTTCCAATAAACCAGCCGCGCGCCGGGCCGCGCAGCGTCAAGGATTGAACTGTAAACCGAGGCGAAGACACCATCGTCCATGTATTCGAAAATGTCCGACAGATTGAAGCCGTCCGCCTTCTCCCCCGTCGCGACGAATGCTTCGAGCGCGCCGCAGCGCAGGTCGAGCCGGTCCAGCCGGTCGCGAATGGTGGCAAAATGCTCGGCCCGCCAGGCCAGCGGCAGCGCCGCGCCGTGATTGCCCTTCAATATCCAGTGCAGATAGGGGTTTTCGGCCGGGTCGAGATCGACACCGGCATGGCGCAATTGGCGGGCAACATGATCCGACAGGCTGCCCTCGACATGATCGAAAAACGCCGGATCGCGCCCCAGACGGCCCATCACGAGATTGGAGAAAAACACCTTGAGCGCCAGCCGCCAGCGCCAGTTGTTCCAGCGCCGGTCAAAGAACGCCGCCCGCTCAGCCCTTGGCTTGGCGACAAATACTTCTTCGATGGTCGACCGGCTCTGCGCCAGCGGCAGGATATAGCGCCGGAACAGCCGGAAATAGTTCTCGAACTTGCCGACCCCACCCAGCCCATAGCGGATAACGTCGTCCCGCCGGCTGGCCCAGAATGCCTGATCCTCGGCGCTGACCTGCCTGACGATGGCATCGAACAGTTCGCCCCGCCGAGCCGACTGCCGCGAGCCCATCAGATCGATGAATCCACCATGGTCGAGCGTCCGATAGCCGGCCATGCGGATCGACAGGCACGCGATCTGCGCCGGTGACAGGTCAATCGCCACGACCCGTTTTGGGTCGAGCAGCAACATGGCCAACGCATTGTCCCCGGCCGAGGCAATCGACACCAGCGTTGCGCCCGGCGCGGTATCGAGCGCGGCCACCAGCACGTCGGCATCTTCCCAAAGCTGGGCATAACGTATGGCGTCAAACCGCGCCCGACCGGCAATATCGGCTTGCGTCATGCCAGCCGCCTCACCTCACCTGTGGCACCATCGACCTCGATCATTTCGCCATCCTCGATCCAGTCCATCGCGCCCTTGATGCCGACAACGCAGGGAATGCCCAGTTCGCGCGCCACGATGGCTGAGTGCGACAACAGGCTCCCGCGCTCGACGACGATAGCCGCCGCATTGCTGAAAATGGCGATCCAGCCGGGATCGGTGTGCCGAGCGACCAGGATCTCGCCGCGCTTCAGGCCCTGCTTGCGCGGATCGCGCACCACGCGCGCCACCGCCGTGATCTTGCCCGCGCTGCAACCCGTTCCCTTGCGTTCCAGCGCCATGTCGACGGGCCTGGCTTCAACTGCCAACCGCGACTGCAGACCCGCCACAGCACCACCGCGCACCAGAATGCGCTCGCCTGGATTGGCGCGCCGTGCGGCGGCCTCCGTCTCGGCCTTGCGCATCCGCACCAGCGCCATCAGATCCTGATCGACGGCAAAGCCCTCGATGGCGCCGAGCACTTCGGAAATGGTGAGGTAAAACACATCATCGTTCTGCTCCAGCAATCCCTGCGCCCGGAACTGCCGGCCCACCGCGCGCAGCAGATGCCGCGCCCGGCCAAAAATTCGCGTCCGTTCGAAGCGCAGATTTTCCCGGTCCCGCACCCGGCGCTTGGCCCAGCCCAGAGCCGCCCGCGCGATGGCCTTGCGCACCGGGCGGCCTTCGAACAGCTCGTCCAGCGTCGGCCCGGCAATGCGCACCTGCTTTTCCACCGGGGCCTGCGCTGCCGCGCCGATGGCCCGATAGAGCGGCGTCGGATCGCGATCCAGCGTCACGCTTTCGAGCTTGAGTTCCTCTGTGCAGCGCTCGGAAAATTTGGCAAGATAATCGTCGATCGATTGTTGCAAGGCCGGATTGGCATCGAGCAAATCGGCGCTGCCTTCGCTGAGGCTCCGCACCAGGTCCCGGTCACCCGCCGCCTGCCGCCCCATGTCCTGAATGCGCCGTGCCGGTTCGGCTGAAATCATGTCCCCCTGCCCGATCATGACCTCGTTATGCAGTTCCAGACCCTCCGGCCCCGCCCAGCGCTCGAGCAGTTTGCGCGAGGCACCAAACGCCATCATGCACAAAAAGTCATTGATCAGCGGCGCGTCCCAGCGGTCCAGCAGATCGGCCTCGATCCAGCGATAGCGATCCGCCAGCTCCGAAGTCGGCAGCGCGTCATAGGCCGATGCCGGCTCCTCGAGCGCATCGTTCAACCGGGCATAAAACCCCTTGATCGTGAGGTTGAGCCAAAGCGCCGCCCATGCCAGCCGCAGCCCGACGCCGACCACCCGCAACCATTCTCCGATCATGGCGAGGCCGCGTGGCTTGTCTTCTTCCATGCTGGCCACGAATTCCGCGGGCAGCGGTTCGTTGACGCCCATCATGGTTTCCATATAGCCGCGATTGATGGAAAAGCCGGGCAGCAGCGCCAGCGCGCGATACCAGTTGCCGAGATTGTAATAGACCCGCCCGTCGATCCGCGAGAGCATGTTGTCAAACACCGCCGCATTGTCGCGCACCGTGCTTTCGCTGACCCCGACCACGCGCACAAAGGCCCGATAGACCCGCGAATAGGCATATTGCGCAAAGCTATGGGTCAGTGGCGAGACCAGTCCCGGGTAGCTTTCGACGATATTGGAATTGTCGAACACCAGCAGCGTCTCGTCGGCAATGGGCGCCTCGCGCAACGCCGTCGTGATGGGCCGCGCCTGCAGCAGCCAGAGCTGCTGGCCCTCGAAGGCCCACTCGATATCCTGCGCCTCACCCATCGCCGCTTCCAGCTGCTCTGCCAGATTGCGCAGCTTGGCGAGATCGCCGCGCGACAGGAGCGGATCGGCTGGCCCTTCGACGATTGCCCCATTGGTCCGGTCGATGCTGTAGGTCTGTCCGTCCTCCTCGCCGCCGACGAGCCGGTCGCCCAGCCCGGCAATGGCCGAGATGATGATGCGGTCGGTCCGGCCACTGACCGGATCGGCGGTAAAGGCCACACCCGCGCAGCGGGCGTCGACCATCTGCTGGATCAAAACCGCCGGCTCGCCACCGTCGCCGCTCAGCCCCTGCTTGCGGCGATAGACACCGACATTTTCCGCCAGTCCGCTGCGCCACACCCGCGCGGCAGCCTCCGGCACATCATTGGGCGCCACTTCGAGCAGCGACAGAAACTGCCCGGCATGGGAATGGTTCTTGCCATCTTCCTCACGCGCCGACGAGCGCACTGCATAGGGGCCGGGACCCAAAAGCGGCAATTGCCGCGCCAAAACCGCCGCGTGTTCGGGCGCCAGCACACCTTTGGCAAAGGCCTCTGGCGTCACCACCAGAAAGCCCGGTACATAAAAACCCTTGGCCGCCAGCGTCATCAGCACAGATGCCTTGCCGCCGACCGTTTCAGGGCCCTGCTTGGCGATCATGTGGAAAATCGGATCGGTCATAGCGTCAGTCCCTCCGGCAGCAAGGGCACGAAGCCAGCCAGTATGTAACAGGCAAGAACCCAAATTCCTGCCAGATTGTCGATTGCCTTTTGCCCATCGGGCGTCGGCTCGCGCACAAATTTCAGCACATTGGCGGCGATGACAACCAGCAGGACAAGGCTCAACCCGCCGATGCTCAGCGGCGCGCCCACCATTGTGCCGACCGTCAGCAGCAGCATCCAGGCCAGCACGCATACGGCGAGCCATAATTGCGCCGAACGAGTCGAGCCGAGCAGCGCCGAATAGGTTTCGACGCCGGTCCGCTCGCTGGCCGGGGCCCAGGTCTTGCGGCCAATTTCAAGCACGCAGCCATTGACCAGGCTCAGCGCCAGAAAAGCCCACATGCCCTGCGGCGGCAACCAGCCATGCGGCAGCCATTCGGTGCCGGTCAGGTAGAGATCGATCAGCGCCATGATCGCCATATGCGACACGAGATAGACGAAAGGCCGGGCCTTAAGCCATTCGGGCACGAAAAATTCTGCCGTCATCAGTCCGAGCCAGACCCAGACCAGAGCAAGCGGTACCAGCAGGAGTGGCGTCACGCTGACTGTGAGCACGATCGCCAAAATAGCCGCCATGCCCGCCAGCGACAGGATCAGCTGGAGGCTGACCAGACCTGACGGGATGGGCCGCTCGGGCCGGTAGCGCCGGTCGTCCTCAAGGTCCTTGTATTCGTCGCAGGCGCGGAGCTGGAACAGGAAGATGATCGCCACCAGCCACGCCGCAAAGAACACGCCCCAATGCGGTAGCGCTCGCCCCGCCAGATGCGCCGAAACGCTGATGCTCGATGCCGAAAAGGCGGCCAACAGCACTGCTGTCTTGCCCAGCGGAAACCGCTCGGCCTGATAGAGCCACAACCTGCGCCATAGACCTGAGGCCGCTTCGGGATGGATCGTCGTCATCGCAAGCGCGCCAGTTTGGCATGCGCCCGGGTAAAGTGCCCGGCCGCGATGGCGGCGATGATGGAAATTTCGCCGCAGAGGCACAGCGCACCGACCACTTCGGCAATCGCCGAAGCCTTGCCCGCGCCCTTCAAACCCATAATGCCAAGCGCCGCCGACTGGCTCGGCAATCCCGTGCCGCCGCCAACAGATCCGACCACGATATTGGGCATGGTGACCGAGAAAAACACACTCCCGTCACGCTTTTCAGCGCGGGTAAAACCCACTGCCGATTCCGCAACACAGGCCGCGTCCTGCCCGGTGGCGATGTAGAATGCCGCCAGCCCATTGGCGTAATGCGCCTGCGCGCCGAGCTGGCCGCTCAGTGTCGAACCCAAAGCCGCAACCCGGCCATAGGCCAGCATGGCTTCCGGCTCGACATGGAGGAATTTGCGGATCAGCACATCGGGCAGCTCGATGCTCGCCGTCACCTTGCGCCCACGCCCCATATGCAGGCCAAGATAGGACGCCTTCTTGTCGCCCGAAAAATTACCCTCGATAAAGGCATGACGCGGCTTGATGGGCGTGTGCTCGGCGATAAAGCTGCACAGCGCCTCGGTCGCCACCGTCACCATATTCTGCCCGGCCGCGTCGCCGGTCGTGTAGCGACAGATCAGAAACACCGTGTCGCTGTCCATGAAGGGCTCGATGGTGATCAGCTTGCCATGTCGCGTGGTGGCTTCGGCCGCCGACTGCAAAAGCTCTGCTGAGGCCGCCACCCAATTGATGAACTGCCCCGCCTCCAGCATGTCGGCAAAGACGAAGGCCGGCGTGCGCAACACGCCTTCCCCGATCATCGCAGAGGTAATCCCGCCAGCCCGCGCCGTAATGTCCGCGCCACGGCCATAGGAGGCGACCAGCGCCGCTTCGGTCGTCGCCAGCGGCACGTAATAATCGCCATGCGCATTGATGCCGTTGATGCGCAGCGGGCCGACAACACCAAGCGGCATTTTGACGGTGCCGATAAAGCTCTCGATGTTGCGGCTATACCCCTCGGCAAGCTCCAGACTAGCCGGATCGGCAATGGCCGCTTCGTCTTCCTCGGACGCACTGCCATGCTCGCGTAATTGCGCCCAAAGCCCCTGCGCTGCTTCGGCACTCGCCTGTTGGCGCGGCCGGATGCGCGGCGGCAATGGTTTGTTGGCGGGAGCCGCAAGTCTCGTCGAGAAATCGGTGTGCTGGGAACGGGCGCGCAACAGTTCGAGCATGCGCTGCACAGTCGTGGGAATAAGATTGGCCAGCTTATGCCTCCCTATAGCCTGCCGCCATTCCAGCAATAACAGGTGTCGCGCCCAACAATGGCCCGACTTGCACTGTCATGCCACACCGATCGCTAAAACTTCCTCATTGCGGGATATGTCCAGCGACAGATCGTTACTTTGGCGGATAACGATCTGCCGCAATGGCGTCCCAGATGCGTTCGGCGAGGGCGGTTTTGCTGACCACCGGAAAGGCCTGCGAGGCTGCGCCGCGACGCAATAGCGTGCCGCCGTTTGTGGAGACCTGGAAGCCGGTGTCGCTGCTTTCGCCGTGACGGGCAACGGGGTTGGCGAACAGGTAGTCGAGGCGTTTTCCGTCGAGTTTGCGCTGGCCGTTTGCGACGACGTCATCGGTTTCTGCGGCAAAACCGAAGAACCATTGCCCGGACGCGGCGTCGCGCAGCGAGCCCAGCACGTCGACCGATGGCACCATGTCGAGGCTGACCGCTTCGCTGGCGCGCTTCAGCTTTTGTGCGGCCGGATTGGCGACGCGATAGTCCATCACCGCGGCTGTTGCGACCACGCCCTGTGTCTCCGGCAAGATGCGCAGGGCTTCGGTCGCCATTTCCTCGGCGGTGCGGACTTCGATGACGGTCAGCCGATCCGCTGTGCCGAATGGCGCGACCGGGCGCACGACGCCCTTGTCGATCCCGAGCACGACACTGACCTTGGCCCCGCGCCGCAAAGCGGCCTGCGCCATGGCGGCGCCCATCTGGCCAGTGGAATGGTTGGTGATGTAGCGCACGGCGTCGATGGGGGTCGTTGTCGGACCTGAGGTGATCAACAAATGGAGGCCCGCCAGTGTGTCGGAGCCTTGCTCGGACACCTGGCTATTGATCGCCGCGACGATGCTGTCGACGCTAGCAAGTTTGCCGACGCCGATCTCGCCACAGGCCAGAATGCCGGCGGCTGGATCGACGAAGCGCGCGCCGGCATTGGCGAGGGCATGTAGATGCTCCTGCACCACCGGCTTGTTCCACATCACGGTGTTCATCGCCGGGGCGATCAGTAGTGGCGCATCCGTTGCCAACACGACCGTCGACAGCAGATCATCGGCGAGACCGAGTGCCAGCTTGCCCAGCGTATTGGCACTGGCCGGGGCGATGACGAACAGGTCCGCCCACCGCGCCAGATCGATATGCTCGGTGCCGGAAATATCCTCACCGAAAATCGTCGACCGGACTGGATTGCCGCTCAGCGTTTCGAGCACCAGCGGCGTCACGAACTGGGTGGCGCTATGCGTCAGGATGCATTTGACGTGATGCCCCTGCTTGACGAGCTGGGAGACGACGTCGGCCATTTTGTAGGCAGCGATGCTGCCGGTGATGCCGATCAGTATATTGCTAGCCATTGCCATGCTCCTGCGAAACTGTTTCGGCCCAGCGCTTGGACCAGCTCGGCACCGGATCGCCCGGCGCCGCCTCTGCCAGATATATAGCGCGCGCCATGGCACGGCTAAGGCAAACCGCCGCCGCATGACCGAGATGCAGGATATCGAGCACCGGGTCGGCAATCGGCTTTTCGCGCGTCGAAAGCGCAAACACCAGATCGCCGTCGACCTGGCTATGCGACGGGCTGGCGCCGCGCGCGATGCCGTCCTGCGCCGCAACGGCCAGACGCTTGACCTGTGACTTGGTCAGCAGCGCATCGGTCGCGACGATGGCGATTGTCGTATTGGCCATCGGGCCGGAAGGGTCGCGCTTGGAGCGTACAGTCTGCTCGAAACTCATCGGCCCCAGACGGCCACCAAGCCCACCAAATTCGCCATTGACTTCAAACGGCGAGGCCCAGAAATTTGGCGCATCCCCCATGGTGACGCTGCCCGTAGGATTAGCGACCACGAGCGCCCCAACCACATGTCCGCTCGGCAAAACCAGCGATGCAGAACCCAACCCGCCCTTGAGGTTGGCTGTCAGCGCGCCCGTGCCGCCGCCGGCCGAGCCTAGCGCGAAGTCGAAGCCCGCATTGGCATAGGCCTGCGCGCCAAGCGCGGGATAGGGATTGGCCTCCCAATCCTTGTTGCCACCATTGAGCAGATCGAAAACGATGGCCGCCGGCACAATCGGGATAGTCGCATTGCCGACGCGGAAGCCTCGTCCCGCGCGGCGCAGGCCATCGACCACGCCTGTCGCCGCATCCAGCCCGAATGCCGAGCCGCCCGACAGCACCAGAGCGTCGATATCTTCGACCAGTTTGTCGGGAGCCAGAAGATCAGTCTCGCGGGTTCCGGGCGCGCCACCCATCACATCCACCGATGCCAGAAAGGGCTTGTCGGCGGTCAGCACTGTAACGCCGGTTTTGATGTGTCGATCTTCCGCGTTTCCAACCCTCAGGCCAGCAACGTCGGTGATCAGATTACGCGGTCCAGCGATCAAATAACTATTCCCTGCTCAGTTCGGCCTCGACGTGCCGCAGCATGCGATTGACCGGCAGACCATCGGGGTCCCAGGTCCGGCGCATTTCCAGCATTTGCCGCGCAATCACCCAATTGCCAAGCTTGAAATGAGCATCGAGCAGAAATTGGCCGAATAGATCGCGCTGCGCATGACTACCACCAATTTCCTGCATGCGGGGATTTGCCTGCCCCAGCCAGCGCGCCGCACCGGCATAATCGCGCCGCGCATGGGCCAGAACACCGCGACAGGCCGGCAGCGCCACCTCGCGCCACACCGTGCGATCAAATCCATCGGCGCGCTGCGCCTTGTCCTCCACCGCTTGCATCAAGATATTGGCCTCGACGCGCTCGGCGCGGGCCAGACCATAGAGATATTGAATGGTGAGGAACGGTTGGATCGTGTCACGCGCTCGGCTGGCCAGCTTGTCGGCCAACGCCTCCCAGCGGGCTCCGACGTCGATGCCCGCCACTTCCATGCGCGCCAGCAGCGACACTGCGCCGACCTGATCCTGCGAATAGTCCGGCTCGATGCCCCAGACATGATTGTCATAGGCATCGAGCACCGCCGCTTCATCACCGAGGCTGATGTGGAACAGCGCCTTGTGCCACCAATTGTGGGTGTACATGAAGGAGTTGAGATCAACCCAGCCGCGTTGCGCTTCGTCGAGAAACGCCACGCCCTCGCGAACGCGCCCGGTCGCGAGCATGACATGGGCCAGCGCATGTTGCGCCCAAGGCTCCTTGCTCTTGATCGTCAGCGCGCGCCGCGCCTCCTTTTCCGCCCGATCCAGATCGTGCAATTGCTCATGGGCAAAGGCGAGCATCCCCAGAAGGTGCGGATTGTCCGGCGATGCGCCCCGCGCCTTCTCGGCAATGGCCAGCATGGCCAGTGCATCGCCCCGGTTGAAGCTGAAGTACTGGTGCAGTTTCACCGAAGCCAGATCGCGCGGAAAGGCATCGACGATGGCGTCACCCACCGCCTGCACGCGCGGAATGTCGCCGGCAATCCACAGCGACAACTGTTCGAGCAGCATGCGCTCCCGTGCGTTCGCAGTTCCGATCGCGGCCTGTGCGCGATCGCGGTAGATCGTGGCCTGCGCCTCGGCCCCGGCGGCTTCAAGAAACATCCAGCTGAAACCAGCATAGATGTTTGCCAGTACCGCTTCTGGCTCGGCATCGGCCGCCGCCAGCACATGGCCGGCCTTGCGCTCATAGGCCAGAAAGCCGCTGACGAAATCATCGACACCGGCGCGGGCGCCCGCGCTCATCGGGCCTATGGCGTTGCCGAATATGTCCTCGTCAGCCATGGGCTTTACGCGGCAGCTTTGAGCACCTGCGCATCATTGTCGCGCAGGCGGCGCAGATAAAGCTCGGTGAAATCGGCAGGCGCCGCTTGCTGGACGCTTGGGCGCGCGGCGAGTGCCTTGCGCCAGACCGAAATCTTGGGCAGGTCCGCCGTCACACCAGCGCTCACGGCTGACTCCAGCGCATCGAGCTGGCGAAACGCTGGCGCAAACACCGCATCGACCAGACTGAAATGCTCTCCGGCAAAGAACGGCCCGCTGATAACGCCTTCAAGCCGCGTCAGCTTGGCAACCAGTGCCTGCCGTGCCGCGTCGAGTTCGCCAGCATCCTTGGCCGTGCTGAAGCGGTAGAGATCACCCAGCACCTGCGAGCCAAATTCGATCCATGAGCGATGCTGCGCCCGCTCCAGCGCATCTTCGGGATGCAGCCTAACACCGGGAGCCGTTTCTTCGAGATATTCGAGAATGACCGCGCTCTCAAAAACGATTGCTGGTTCAAGACCATCGCGTTCGACCTTGAGCACGGGCACTTTGCCCAGCGGCGAAATGGCCAGGAACCAATCAGGCTTAGCCGCCAGATCGATATAGACCACGTCGAAATCGACGTTCTTTTCCTTGAGCGCAATCACGGCACGCTGCACGAAAGGGCAGGTCGGGAAACTGATAAGGGTGAGCTTGCTCATGCTGGTTCTCCGCGCGAAGTGAGGGATGGCTGCGCCGACGCAAAGCGCTGTCGTTGCGCAAATAATATCAACCTGCCACCGCCGTTGCCAGCAAAGCCGGTGCGCCACATGTCGATAGTGGACAATGAATAGGCGCCATTTTCTGCTTAAAGGCAAAGCCTAGGCCGGGCAGGAAAAATGGATTGAGGGGCGCTTGCCCCTCAATCTGGTTGTCGAGACTAGCCCTTCTGGCCCTTTGGCGTGCTTGGATCGGCGCTCCAGTCACCCCAGCTGCCGTCATAGAGCTTGATATTGGTGTAGCCGAGGTCGCGCAGGGCAGCGAGCTGGTTGGAGGCAACATTGCCCGAACCGCAGGTGGTGATGATCTCGCTATCCTTCTTGACGCCGATAGCGTCGAAAGCGGCAACCAGTGCCTCAGGATCGTTCAGCGCCGCCTTGTTGTGCGACACCGAGATCGGCACGTTGAACGAGCCGGGGATGAAGCCCTTGTTGTAGCTGTCGGTATCGCGGCTATCGATGATGAAGACGCCCGGCTGTTCCAGCTTTGACAGGACATATTCCTTGTCGACGATTTCAGCCTTGGCACGGTCGAGCACGAAGTTCGACGCGGTTGGAACGGACGCTACGTCGGTGGTTGCACCGGTCCAGTTGGCGAGACCGTTTTCGAGAATATGGATGTGCTCAAAGCCCGACTGGTCGAACGCAATGAAAGCGCGACCGGCCAGATCGTCGCCATAAAGCACGATGGTGTCGTCATAGGAGAGGCCCGCCTTGGCGAACACGTCCTGCAGCACAGCTGTCTCAGGGATTTCATTGCGTAGGCCATTGGCCTCGATGCTGATCACTGGCGTCGGAATGTTGATTGCGCCGGTAATGTGGCCGGCCGCATAGGCTTCCGGCGCGCGGATGTCGATGATTTTGACCGTCGAGGTCGAGGCCAGTTCTTCAAGATATGGCGCGTCGATATAGATGCCCTGCCCCACTTCGCCACCCGCGAAAATGGCCGGCAACGTCACGGCATGGGCGGCAGTCAGCGTGGATGCCGACAGCAGCACGGCGAGCAGGCTGGTACGAAGACCTTTGGCGATACGCATTGTGTGTTCCTTTGTTGAGGACGGATGGAGGATCAGATTTCGGGTTCCCAGCCCGTCAGCACGCTTTCCCAATCGGGGAAGTTGATGAGCAGCCAGGTTTGAATGGTGCGGTCGAACCCGGTGAGGATCAGCACGGCCGCAAGGATCAGCAGCGCCCCGAAAATGGAGCGGATCAGCACCGTATGGCGCTGCAGAAAACTGACGCGGCGCACCAGCGCGCGGCCGCCGAAAATGACGGCCCCCATCGGAATGGCCGTGCCAATGGCATAGGCGAGCGTCACCGCAACAGCGCCGCCGGTGACGCTCTGGTTGAGCGCCATGGTGATGACCGAAGCCATGATCGGGCCGACACAGGGCGTCCAGGCCAGACCCAGCCCGCTGCCGAGCACGAGGCCGCCCCAGAAGCCGCCATTGTCTGGGAAGCGCGCCGAGAGACCGGCAATGCTGCCGGTGCGCATTTCAAACCAATGGCCCAGTTGCGGCACGGCCAGCACCACGCCGCAGATCAGCAGGATGATGCCGCTGAACAAGCGGAGCGCGTCGGGATGCAACCCGATGGACGACACCAATGTCGCCAGCAACAGCGTGATCGCCGCAAAGCTGATCACGAAACCGGCGAGCACACCCCATGGCCGCAGGCGCCCTTCTTGCACGGCCGATGCCAGAATAACCGGCAGCAGCGGCAGCACGCATGGCGACAGGACCGTGACAAAGCCGGCGATGAAAGCAAGAACCAGCGTCATCAGGATGGAAAGATCGGGCGTGTGTTCAGCGCACGGATACCGCCGCCGTTCCAGATCTGGGCCTTGGTTCCATCAGCATTCACCTGCACATAGGTGTTCTGATAGGTGACGCCATACAGCGCCTTGAGTTCGGTTTCGGCGTCATAGTCGGCGATCACCAGCGTGATCCCCGGCTGCACCTCAGGCCAACGCGCTTGAAACGAGGTCATCGTCACCTTGCAGGTGGGGCACCAGTCGGCGTGGAAATAAAGGATGGTCGGACCCTTTTCCGCCAGCGCCTTCAATTGATCGACCGATTCATAAAGCACGGCATCAGCCGGAGGCAGCTCAGCAGGAGCCTCTTGCGCCCAGGCCGCAGGCAGCGCGAATCCCGTTAACGCGGCACCGACAGCAAGCAACAGGGCAGCACGTCTCTGCATGAGAAAACCTCATCATATCAATATGTTAATGCAAAATTTTTGACTGAAAACAGCCTTCGGAACTTGCCAAAGGATAAGTTAAATCTATAGGACTAGTCGAGTAATCGGTCGACCGTTCGCTCCGGCTGACCGGATAATTTGTTCTAATTTCCTGCACCGATTCAGAACGAAGCGCCTCCACCAGCGCTTCACCGGAAGCGGTCGTCTCTCAAGTCTGGACGCATCACAATGAGCCAAATTTCAGCCACGGCTGCCCCACCCTTACCAAGCACAAATCGCATCACGGTCTATGTCGTCGCGGCCGTCATTCTCCTCGGCACTCTGGTCATTGCCCAAGCCATCGACCTGCGCCAGGCGGTTTTGTTTCTGATCGGCGGCGGGCTGGGCGCGACGCTTTATCATGCGTCGTTTGGCTTTACCGGCGGCTGGCGGCAATTGGTGGTTTCGCGGCGCGGACGGGCAGTGCGGGCGCAGATGTTGATGGTCAGCGTTGCCGCAATCGCCTTCATCCCGCTGCTGGCGCTGGGCTCGTTTGGTGACCGCAGCCTTGTTGGCGCCACTGCCCCGGTTGGCGTTTCGGTGGTGTCTGGCGCAGCCCTGTTCGGCCTCGGCATGCAACTGGGCGGCGGGTGCGGTTCGGGCACATTGTTCACCGTCGGCGGCGGCAGCGCGCGCATGCTGGTGACACTGGTGTTTTTCATCATCGGCGCGCTGGCGGGCACGGCTCACCTGCCGTTCTGGCTGACGCTCCCATCCGTACCGCCCATCGTTCTCGGCAGTGTTTTGGGCGTTCCGGGCGGTATCGCCGCAACGCTATTGGGGCTGGCCGCGGTTGCCGGACTGACCGTTGTCATTGAACGCCGCGCGCATGGCGAACTGGCCAAAGTGCCGCCTGCGCCGCGCCATGGCTTTGCTCGTCTATTGCATGGCCCATGGCCTTTGGTTGGCGCAGGCCTCGTGCTCGCCCTGCTCAACATCGCGACGCTTCTCACCGCGGGCCACCCATGGTCGATCACCGCAGGCTTTGGCCTGTGGGGCGCCAAGATCGCACAGGCGGTCGGTGTGCCGGTCCAAACCTGGGAGTTCTGGACCTGGCCAGCGCAGGCCCGCGCGCTTAATGACAGCGTGCTCGCCGACATCACCTCGGTCATGGATTTCGGCATCATTCTGGGTGCCGCGCTGGCCGCCGGCCTCGCCGGTCAGTTCGCCCCCAAGGCCAAGATCCCGCCACTGTCTTTCGCGGCGGCCATCATCGGCGGCCTGATCATGGGTTACGGCGCGCGCCTGTCTTTTGGCTGCAATATCGGTGCCCTGTTCTCGGGCATCGCCTCGGGCAGCGTACACGGTTGGGTGTGGTTCGCGTCGGCCTTTGCCGGCAGCTTCCTCGGCATCTATGCCCGTCCCCTGTTTGGCCTTGATGGATTTAAGAAATGAGCGAACGCAACACTCTCCTTTTTGGCACGGCTCTGGCAGTCGCCGGCGTCGCCATCGCGGCTGACCACTATGCCCACCGCGTTGCTGCGGCTCCCGCCGCAGCAGCAGTGAGCATTGCACCATCCAGTGACGCATCGCCCTGCTCGGCGGGCTCACCATGCTCCGCTTCATCGCCGTGTTCCGCCTCTTCCCCGTGCTCGACGGCTTCGCCATGCTCGGCTTATGCTGCGCCCGTCGCTGCGCCAGCGCCGACCCCTGCGGCGCCGCCCTCCGATGATGCCTCGCCCTGTTCGGCAGGAGGCGCCTGGACACCGTCGGCGCAATAAAGGAAAGGCCAATCATGATCGAAGCCACTCTCCGCGCCGCGCAGGAAGCGCTGTTCTGCGAGGCGGTGCTGGCCAAAACCGGCGACAATGTCTTGCTAGACACCCTGCGTGGTGCGCCCTCGATTGCCGCGTGGCAGCATTTCCCGGAAGGCGATGTCTATGATCCGGCAAGCGGGGCGCAGTGGTATTACCATTGCCACGATCCATCGTCGGACGCGCGCGAGCACGGTCACTTTCACTGCTTCCTGCGCCCCGACGGCCCTAAGGGTCCCATCCACCACCTGATAGCGATCGGCGTTGATCCCTATGGCAAGCTGGTCCGGCTGTTTACGGTCAACCAATGGGTCGTTGGCGACCAGTGGGCCGATGCCGACACGACCATTGCGCTACTGGACAAATTCAATGCCCATCTGGCGCGGCCGAGCTATCTGGTCAATCGCTGGCTGACCGCAATTATCGGCCTTTATCGCGACGAAATCGCCGAGCTGATCAGGGCGCGCGACGAGCGCCTGGATAGCTATCCACACGACATCGAGGTGCGGCAAGATCGCAGCCTTGAGGTCACGTCCGAACTGACGGCAGATCTCTACGCCAGGGCCAAGACCCTCGGCCTCTAGACAGCACAAGGCCCGCCGCTTTCCTTTCGGAGAACGGCGGGCCCAGGCGTCAACGCAGGAGGCGTTTAGCTGAAATTCTTGCCGGCTTTGGGCGTGTTTTCGTCCTGCACCCACTCCGACCAGCTGCCGTCATAGAGCTTCACATTGGTGTAGCCGAGGTCGCGCAGCACGGCGAGCTGATCGGCAGCCGCCCAGCCCCAACCGCAGGTAGTGATGATTTCGCTGTCTTTCTTGATGCCAAGCTCATCGAGACGAGCGACGAAGGCATCGAGTTCCTTGAGCGTATTGTCATCGTTGTGCAGTGACCAAGCGACGGCATGTGCGCCAGCGATATGGCCGTTTTCATAGCCAGTGCCGCCACGGGCATCGAGAACGAAAACGCCTTCCCGATCAAGCGCAGCCAGCACGTATTCCTTGTCGACGATCTGTGGCTTGGTGCGGGTCAGCTGGAAATCGGTTGGCTCGAGCACGGTCGCCTGAATGCTCAGTGGCTCTTTCCAAGCCTCGATACCTTCGTTGAGCACGTTGACCTTTTCAAAGCCTGCCTGATCGAACGACACATAGATCTTGCCAGCAAAACGGCCGGACCATGGGGTCAGTGGGCCAGCATCGCGGCCACCATAGATGACGATACGGTCATCATAGGAGAGGCCCGCATCGGCGAAGACCTGCTCGAGTTCTTCATAGCTCTTGGTTTCGCCGATCACGCCGTTCACGTCTGGCGTTTCGATCAGTTCGCGTGGGATGTTAATGGCGCCTGGAATGTGGCCAGCGCGGTAAAACTCGGCTGGGCGGATGTCGATCAACACGACATTTTCGGTCGTTGCCAGTGCCTGCACCTGCGCCAGATCAATGTGGATGCTGCTGCCGCTATTGGACTGCAACGCCGCTGGCAACGCGTAGGCGGCCGACCCCATCAAAGCCACCAGACCCGCAGTTAGCAGCGACCGATTGAGCAATTTCTTGACCGTCATAAAACTCTCCAAACACTATAAGCTCTCGGGGCAGCGCAAGCTCGCAGCCCACCCCCTCAGGCAATTATTCACAATCTCTACCAAGTTTGTAGACTTGTGATGGAATGGGAATTTCGTAATTTTTTCCAACGGCGAAAGAGGTTTGCGCAAATTGGCCTTTGCTTAGGCGAAGGCCATCCAGACGCAGCATCGCCATGATTCCCGTCGCCCCGCTCATCCGGCCCCACACAGCATCCACAGCTCCATGCGCGCTTGCCACCACAGCTCGCTTGACAAGATCGCTTTCGCTCGCAATATGAGCGAAAGTGATCACGCAGATGATCCCGGAGGCTCAATTGGATATCGACATCGACCAGGATGAAGGTCCGGGCACGCGTTTTCGCTCTGCCGGCCAGCGGCAGGCGCGATTGATCGAACTGTTGCGCACCGAATTGTTTGCCGATGTGCAGGTCATGCGCGACCGGCTCGGGGTTTCCATAGCCACCATTCGGCGCGATCTGAGCGAGCTTGAAAGCAAGGGCCTGCTCAAGCGAACTCATGGCGGCGCCACGGTCATCAATCAGGTGACACGCGACAATCCGGCCGCTGAACGCGAAGTCACCAATGCCGCCGAGAAGGCCATGATTGCGGATGCTGCGGTCGAGTTGGTCGTCGAAGGCGACGCCGTCATGATCGATAGCGGCACCACCTCGCTACAGGTGGCCAAACGCCTCGCTTCCAACAAGACGCTGACCTTTGTGACCAATGGCACGGACGTGTTGCGAGCCCTGGTAGACGGTGGCGCACAGAGCGTACATTTCATCGGCGGCGAATATGTCGACATCAACCATTCCTGCAGCGGCCCGATGGCCGCCGATCAGGTGCGTCGCTTCAATGTCGACAAGGCAATTCTGAGCGTTTCATCGGTCGACGTGAAGCGCGGCCTGATCTGCACGCTCAGCCCCCAGATCGGCTATGTGCAGCAGGCTATGATCGAAATCGCTCACGAAGTCATCGTGGTCGCCGATCATTCCAAGTTCGATCGCACGGCCCTGTCGGTCATCGCCTCGATGGACGACCTCGACTACATCGTCACCAACGCTGCCACCCGCCCGCTGGTGGAGTCCGTCTCCGAAAATCTCAAGAAAAAGTTCATCTTCGCCTAGCGGCGAAGCATGGGAGGTAACGCGTGTCCGCAATCAAGATCGACAATCTGGTCAAGCGCTGGGATGGCTTTACGGCCGTCGACAATATCAGCTTTGAAATGGGCGAGGCCGAATTCGTCGCCTTGCTGGGCCCCTCCGGCTGCGGAAAATCCACCACCCTGCGCCTGATCGCCGGGCTGGAAGACCCAACCAGCGGCGTCATCGAGATTGCCGGTAAGGACGTGACCAATATCGTCGCCGCCAAGCGCAATCTGTCGATGGTGTTTCAGTCCTATGCGCTGTTCCCCCATCTCAATGTCGGGGAGAATATCCTCTTTGGCCTGTCGGTCCGACGCGTGTCGAAAGCCGAGCAAAAGCGGCGTCTCGACGAGACCGCACAACTGCTCGGCCTGACCCCGTTGCTTGATCGCAAGCCAAGCCAGCTTTCGGGCGGCCAGCAGCAGCGCGTGGCGCTGGGTCGCGCGCTGATATCCCAGACCAAGATCTGTCTGCTCGACGAACCGCTCTCCAATCTCGATGCCAAGCTGCGCGCCGAAATGCGCAATGAAATCCGTTCGCTGCAGAAGCGCCTGTTCATCACCATGGTGTTTGTCACCCACGATCAGACCGAGGCCATGAGCATGGCCGACCGGGTCATTCTGATGAAGGGCGGCAAGGTCGAACAAGCCGGCGCACCAGCCGAGCTTTACGAGAAGCCGGCCTCCTCGTTTGTCGCGGCATTCATCGGCACTCCCCCGATGAACCTCCTCGATCTAGACGCCAGTGGGGCCGGCACATCCATCGCCGGAACGTCGGCGCTCGTCACCAAAGATGCCAAGGGCAATGCCCTCCAGCTTGGCATTCGCCCCGAGCATATCATCCTGTCCGATAAGGGCCTGCCCGCCATCGTCGAGAACAGCGAATACTTCGGCGCCGATTCCATCGTGACCTGCCTGCTCGGCACTCAGCGCATCAATCTGCGCGTTCCCGGCCCGCCGTCACTAACGGCTGGCGCCGAGGTCAAACTTCAATGGCCCGCATCGGCCATGCACTTCTTCGACAAGCAAACCACGCTCCGCCGCAATGACGTGGACGCTGTCGGACAGACGACAACATCAAGCGAGGAGAACTGATTGTGAAAAAGCTGAAGACCCTTACCCGCACGGGCGTGCTGTCCGGACTGACGATCCTGGCCATGAGCAGCACCGCCATGGCGCAGACCGTCGTCGATTTCTACTACCCCATTCAGGTCGGCGGCCCGCTCGCCACCGTGATCGAAGGCTATGTGGCGCAGTTTGAAGCCGCCAACCCCGACATCAATGTCGTTCCGGTCTATTCCGGCAACTATCAGGACACCACGACCAAGGCCCTGACCGCCGCCAAGTCCGGCAATCCACCAGCAGTTGCCGTGCTGCTGGCCACCGACATTTTCACCCTCATCGATGAAGACGTCATCGAGCCAATCGACAATCTGTTCGCAGCCGACGACCAGGCATGGGTCGATGGCTTCATGCCGGCCTATCTCGCCAGCGCGATCGTCGACGAACACCTTTGGGCCGTGCCGTTCCAGCGCTCCACCGCCGTGCTCTACTGGAACAAGGACGCCTTCAAGGAAGCCGGTCTTGATCCTGAAAAGTACCCAACCACCTGGGACGAAATGGTCGCTTACGGCAAGGCCGTCACCACCAAGGATGAAGCCGGCAACGCAAAGCGTTGGGGCGTCGGCATTCCGGGCAATCCTGGTTCGGCACAGTGGCTGTTCACAGCGCTGGCCGCTCAGAATGGCGCGCGCCTGATGAATGACGCCGGCACCGAAGTCTACCTGACCGATCCCACGGTCATCGAAGCTCTCGAATTCTGGCGCGACCTGTCGACAGTTGAAGGCATTCACCCGCCCGGCATTCAGGAATGGGGCACCACGCCTTCCGACTTCCTCGAAGGCCGTATCGCCATGATCTGGACCACGACCGGCAACCTGACCAACATCCGCACCAACGCCACCTTCGATTTCGGTGTGGCGCCCTATCCGGGCCACCCGAACTCCGCATCGGCTCTCGGCGGCGGCAACCTCTATGTCTTTAAGGACGCGTCCGACGAACAGAAGGCTGCGGCCCTCAAGTTCATCAAGTTCCTGACCTCCGACGAGATCCAGGCTGATTGGTCGATCCACACCGGCTATGTCGCACCCCGCGATGGTGCCTGGGAAACCGAAGCCCTCAAGGCCTATGTCGCTGAAGTTCCAGCGGCCGATGTTGCCCGCAAGCAGATCTCGACCTCGGTGCCAGAATTTTCGACCTACGAGAACGCTCGCACCACCAAGGCGCTCAATGACGCGATTGCCGCAGCATTGACCGGCGGCAAGACGCCTGAGCAGGCGCTGACCGACGCGCAGGCCGAGATCGAACGCATCCTGCGTCCTTACAACTAAGCCGGCTGACGTTACTCAGGATCGGAACTGGAACCATGAAGCTCTCAAGAAACGCGCTCTACGGCAGTCTATTGCTGCTGCCCGCAGCAGTGCTCCTCTGGACCTTTACCTATCAGCCGATCCTGACAACGATCATCAACAGCCTGTTTTCAACACCTCGGGGCCGGCGCTCTGCCGAGTTTGTCGGCCTCGATAATTACGACGTCATGATCAACGATCCGGTGTTCTGGAAGGCGATGTCCAACAACGCCATCTACGCCGTGACGACCATTCCGCTGTCGATGGCGCTGGCTCTGGGCATGGCCCTGCTGGTCAATTCCAAGCTGCGCGGCCAATCGCTGGTGCGTATGGCGTTCTTTACGCCAACCGTTTTGCCCATGGTCGCCGTCGCCAATATCTGGCTGTTCTTTTACGCCCCCGACTATGGCCTGATCGACCAGTTCCTGCGCCCCTTCGGTCTTGCCGGAAACAACCTGCTCGGCACGCCCGACACCGCGCTTTGGGCCCTGATCGTCATCACGGTCTGGAAAGAAGCCGGGTTTTTCATGATCTTTTATCTGGCGGCCCTGCAGCAGATTTCGCCGACCCTGCTCGAAGCTGCGCGCCTTGAAGGCGCCAGCCCAATGCAGATCCTGCGTCGCGTCACCCTGCCCTTGCTGATGCCCACCACCCTCTTTGTGTCGATCAACGCGGTCATCGGTGCCTTCCGCCTAGTCGACCACGTCATCTCGATGACCAAGGGCGGTCCCGACAACGCGACGACCCTGCTGCTGTTCTACATCTATCAAACCGGCTTCAGCTTCTGGGACACCAGCTACGCCGCAGCGCTCACCGTCGTGCTTCTGGCCATCCTGGCACTGATCGCCCTGTTCCAGTTCGGCTATGCCGACAAGAAGGTCCACTACCGATGAGCATGGAATCCCGCAGCAAGCCAATCATCGCGCTGACCACGCTTGGCGCCTGGCTCCTCGCCATCATCTGGGTCCTGCCCCTGCTCTATGCGATCTGGACGGCGTTTCACCCGCCCGCCTTCGCGACGCGGTTTGATCTCTTCGCACCATGGACGCTGGAAAATTTCAGCCGCGTGCTGAGCGTTGCGCCCTTCCCGCGCTACTTCCTCAACACCTTCCTTTTGGTGTCGCTCATTCTGGTCTGCCAGTTCGTCGTCTGCACCATGGCCGCCTATGCCTTTGTGTGCTTCCCGTTCCGCGGCTCGGAGATATTGTTCATGCTGGTCCTCGTCCAGTTGATGATCATGCCCGAGGTGTTGCTGGTCGAAAACTACAAGACCCTCGCCAATATGGGTCTTCTTGATACGACGCTCGCCATGGGCCTGCCCTATCTGGCGTCAGCCTTCGGCATTTTCCTGTTCCGCCAAAATTTCAAGAGCGTGCCCAAGGAACTCGAAGAAGCCGCGCGGCTTGAAGGGGCCAACCCGATCCAGGTGCTGTTGCGTGTCTTCGTGCCGGTCGCCAAGCCAACCTACATCGCCTATGGGCTGGTGACGGTCAGCTATCACTGGAACAACTTCCTCTGGCCGCTCGTCGTTACCAATTCGGTCGATACCCGGCCGATCACCGTGGGCCTGCAGGTCTTCGCTACCGTCGAACAGGGCGTCGACTGGAGCCTTGTGACCGCCGCCACCCTGCTGTCGGTTGCGCCGCTTCTGATCGCCTTCCTGCTGTTCCAACGCCAGTTCGTGCAGAGTTTCATGCGCGCCGGTATCCGCTGATCAATCGCATCACCCACGAGCCCATCATGCTTATCGCCCATATCTCCGATTTCCACGTTTTCGCCAGTGCGCCCGAAACGTCACTGGTGCGTGCCGACGCCGAAGCGGCCGCGCGCAAGGTGGTGGCCGACCTCGTCGCTTTCACGCCCAAGATCGAAGCAGTGTGCTTTACCGGCGATCTGACCGACGGCGGCTCCGACGCCGACTACGCGCTGCTCAAGGACATTTTGTCCCCGATCACCGTGCCGGTCTTCGTCATTCCTGGAAACCACGACAAGCGGGACACCCTGCGCGCCGCCTTCAGCGATCTGCCATTCACCTCCGCCAGCACCCTGCACTACGAGGCCGAAGTCGGTGGTGTGCGCATCCTTGCGCTCGATACGCTGATCGACGGCAAGGTTGCCGGCCAGCTCGACGCCGAGCAACTCGCCTGGCTGCGCCGCAAACTGGAAACGGTGACCGATGGGCTCACGCTGATCCTGATGCACCACCCGGCATTCCCGTCCGGCATCAAAGGGCTCGATGATATGTCGCTGATCATCGGCGCCGATGAACTGGGCGAGATCGTGCGCAACTACAGCGGCAACCTGCGCATTTTGTCCGGGCACATTCACCGCCCTTATCAGGCCATCTGGAACGGCGTGTTCGCCGCCGTTGGTGGAAGTCCCGCTTTCCAGATCGACCTCGATCTCGATCAAACCCACGCCGAACCGGGCATCGTCTCGGAACCCTACGCCTATTACATCCATAGGCTAAACGAGAGCGGCGGACTGTCTGTCCACGCCCGCTACGTCTCCATCTGATTGTCCCTGACCACGGAATACTATTATGCAAGCCGCAATTGAGGCCATTGCCCACGAAGCCGGTGAACTGGCTCTCTCCCACTTCCACAAGCTCGCCAGCGTCCCGGTCGAATCCAAGGGCCACCTTGATCTCGTGACCGCCGCCGACAAGGAAGTTGAGGCTCTGGTCACCAGCCGCCTGCGCGTCGCCTTCCCGGATGACGGCATTTTTGGCGAAGAAGGCAATGCCGTCGAAGGCACCTCCGGCCGCACCTGGGTCATCGACCCGATCGATGGCACGTTCAACTTCGTGCGCGGCGGCGACCAGTGGGCCGTCTCGATTGGCCTCTACGAAGACGGCGCACCAACGTTTGGCGTGATCAACGTGCCGGTGCGCAAGCAACTGGTTGTCGGCGGCGAAGGCGTCCCCACTTCCATCAATGGCGTCCCGCTTGCGCTGGCCAAAGGTTTCGACCGCAGCCGTGCCTCGACCGGCGTTGGATTCCACCCTGCCATCCCGACCGATGACCGCCTTCAAATGCTCAGATTTGTTATTGACGATGCGCGCATGGTCTTCCGCTGCTGCGGCTCGGCGACATTATCGCTGCTTGAAGTCGCGACCGGCGAAGTGGATGGTTACATCGGCATGGGAGAATCCAGCTGGGATCTCATGGCCGCTATGCCCATTCTCACACAGCTTGGCTTCGGCAGCACCATAGACTGGTCCACCAGCACACTCGCATCAAAGTTCAAGTTTGCTTGCGGCAAGCCTGAATTCCTCGAATTGGTCAGCCCGGCCGTGCCACGAGGCGCTCTCATCACTCACATGGGCTAAAGGGAGACACAGTGTCCTCGACGATCCTCCTTATCGACTTGCTGGGGGCAGCAGCCCTTCTGTTATGGGGATTGCGGTCACTGAAATCAGGGGTCAATGCCGCCTTTGGCACGCAATTGCGGCTGTTTCTCGCGTCCAGTACGCGCAACCGCTTTGCAGCCTTTGGCGCCGGCCTAGTCACCACCCTTGCGCTGCAAAGCAGCACGGCCATGGCCATCATGGTCAGCTCGTTCGTAGCGCAGGGCCTCGTGACGCCCGTGATGGCGCAAGCCGTTATGCTGGGCGCCAATGTCGGCACCAGCATCGTCACGCAGGTGCTGGCGCTCGATCTGCACTGGCTCGGCCCTGCCGCCCTGCTGGTCGGCGTCTTCACCAGCAGCCGCAAATCCAAGCGCAGTCGCGGCATCGGCGAGGCGATCATCGGCCTTGGCCTGATGCTTCTGTCGCTCAGCCTGATGTCGAGCGCCACGCTGCCAATGCGGGAATCCCCTGCGGTCGCCAGCTTCTTCTCGCTTCTCGGCGGCGCGCCGATCATTGCGATAGGGCTCGCCGCGCTTTTGGCAGCCGTATCGGCATCAAGCCTTGCCGTCGTGCTGTTCGTGATGTCGCTGGCAGGCGCCGGCAGTATTGATGCGACGCTCTGCCTGCTGCTGGTCGCCGGGGCCAATATCGGCGGCGCCCTGCCGCCCGTGCTGGCCTCGGGCAGCGAGGGCATCGCCGCGCGCCGTGTGGCCACCACAAATCTGGTGGCGCGCAGTCTTGGCGCTGGCCTGCTGCTTGTGGCCATGGGCTGGATCATCCCGCTCGTCAGCGGCTACAGTGACCTGTCGCGGCTGGTCGTCGACGCCCATGTCGGCTTCAACCTGGCGCTGGCGATAATCCTCTTGCCGCTGATCACCCCGCTGACCAGGCTGATGACAAGGCTTATGCCCGACCGAGGCATGGAGAGCGAATCCGGCCCGCGCCATCTCGACGAACTTGCGCTAACCGATCCGCCGTCGGCACTGGCCGCCGCGACCCGTGAAACGCTGCGCGTCGGCGACATCATCGAAAACATGCTCGAGGTGAGCCTGCGTGCGCTCAAGGCCAATGACGAGCAATTGTGCCAGAGCATCTTCAAGCTCGATGATCAGGTCGACACTCTGCAGGGCGCCATCAAGCTCTATCTGGCGCGGCTCGATCACGCCAATCTGGACGCCGACGCGCTGCGCCAGGCCAATGCGATTGTCGATTATGCCGTCAACCTAGAGCATGTTGGCGACATCATTGAGCGCAGCCTCTCCCGGCTCACCCTCAAGAAGATCGAAAAGCAGCTGCAGTTTTCGCCCGATGGGCTGGTCGAGATCGAAGGGCTCTACCTCGATACGCTGGACAATCTGCAACTGGCGCAGAGCGTGTTCCTCAGCCGTGATACCCGTTTGGCGCGCCGCCTGATGGAGAGCAAACTCGCCATTCGCGTCAAGGAACGTGACTCCGCCACACGCCATATGACCCGGCTGCAGGAACGCCACGTCGCCACCCTTCAAACCACGTCACTTCACCTCGATATCCTGCGCGACCTCAAACGCATCAACTCGCACCTGGCATCAGTCGCGCACCCCATCCTCAAAGACGCGGGGCTCTTGCGCGATAGCCGCCTGCGCAAAGGCTAACCGGCGATACGTCGCGGATAGCTGGCAGAAACAGGTTCATTCTCGGTCGTGAAGATGCCAACGATCCGATCCAGTTCCGAGGCTTGCGCCTCTGACTGTTCGATCGCTCCATTGATCTGCTGTACCAGCGCTGCATTGTGCTGGGTCATCTCGTCCATGGCACGAACGGAACTGCCGATGTGTTCGATCGCCGCCGCCTGCTCTCCGCTGTCGCGAGCGATTTCCTGCATCAGAGCGTTCGAGCTGCGGGCAGAGGCCAGCATAGCTTCGAGGCTATCAGCGACGTCGAGTACAAGTCGCGATCCGCTTTGCACATCACCATTAGACTGCTCAATCAACCGCTTAACATCGGCGGAGGCACTGGCTGTCGACTGTGCAAGTCTTCGCACTTCAACGGCGACGACAGCAAAACCTTTACCGGCGTCACCAGCACGCGCGGCCTCTACGGAGGCGTTCAGGGCCAAAAGATTGGTCTGAAACGCGATATGGTCGATCATGCCGATCACGTCGGAAATCTTGGTGGAAGATTGCGTTATGCGTTCCATCGCCTCCGTCGCCTGATGCATAACTTGGCCACCGTCCTCTGCCGTCTGGGTGACGCTAGCAGCAACCAGACTAGCTTCGCGAGCACGCTCGGCATTGTGCTGCACCGTCACGGCCAATTCGGCCATGGCACTAGAGGTTCTTTCGATCGTAATTGCCTGGTTGGTAGTGCGTTGAGACAGGTCGTTGGCGCTGAAATGTATCTCCGACGTGGCATGCTTGAGCGATCGCGATGCCAGCTTGAGTTGGCCGACCACTTCCGCAAGCTTTTCAGCAACGGCATTGGTATGATGCTGGAGGTCTGAGAAGACCCCTTTGAAGTCACCGTTCACCCGGCTTGTGACATCGGCTTGGGCCATAACTTGTAAGACCGCCTGGGTGGCACTCAGACCAACATTGACACGTTCAACCAGCAAGTTCGTCTTTTCGGCCAGATGATCGAGGCCCTCATCGTCGTATCGAGACAGCATACGCCGGCTGAAATCGCCGTCGACGCCCGCCTCAACAACCGCAGCAAACTCTTTCTGAAGTTGGTTCATTCGCTCCGTGTGGCGACGTGCCGAGGTGGCACCACGTAGGATTTCCGCGGCATTCGCCTGCGCAGTTTCTGCGCTTTGTGCCACTTCAATTGCGCGATCTTCGGCAACCGATAATACGAGATTGGTATTTATGGTCATCCAAATCAAGGCAGCAGATTCCGCCCCAAGGATGACCGCGTGAAGCGCGACGCGATCAAGCCCGCCAGCGCCGTAGAATACCAGATCACTCCACAGCAGCCCCAAACCTAGATGGTGTAACGCGACCAGTACTGTGCCCAGCAGAATTGCCCGACTATCATATAAAAGAGCACACATTGCTAGCGCTGCAAAGAACGCCATATGCATGTCAATTTGGAGTGGGTCACCACGCATGGCGACTAGTACCGCGCCCACCTGCCCCATTAGTACAGTGACGGTCACATAACGGCCGGGCGACCGAACGCGGAACAGATAAAAGCTTATCGCCATGATGGCGCTCAGGCCGATAGCCAGCACAGACGCGACGCCGACAGCGCCGAAACGGGCAATCTCTACAACCAGTGTCACCGCGGCCAACACGGCGGTCAGAGCGACAAGCACCAGCGCCACCCGCTGTCGAAGTATCTCAAGGGTCATGTCTGAAACTCCTCAACCGGCGCGCAGAGCCCCCTCGCGGCCGTAACAAAAAGAGCGCCGCGCGCCGTGACGCGCTGCGCAAAGTCGCCATCCAAGGCAAATGCGATAACGATATTGGGGAACCGGCCCACAGCGGTAAGGCGTCCACCGGCATCGATGACGGCGTCGAAGGCCTCAATCTGGCTAACCCAGGGTGGGAAAACCACGCCGATCTCGCCGCGTTCAGGCGGCTGATGATAGCCGATGGCCATCGCAGAAAATGTCAGAAGTGCAGCAGCAACAATCAGGCCTACCGCAGCGCGCCAGCGCGGCCTTTCCGTCTCTGCCAAGTTCAAGCCGCGCGCCCCATACAACGCAGCTACCCCTTCAAAACTGAGTACCGTTAGCGGTCGCTCGCAAGAGCAACCGACTACCAGTTAATCATCCAACCGTTAACGAACCTGTGATGAAACGGCGATTATGGGGAATAAATACCCATCGTTGTTCTCTGTCGAACGACGACGGGTGTGCGCTGGAGGCGTTGATACGAAGGCGCTATGGCGACCTACGCGCCGTTCGCCACCGCTTCTGCAACAGCGATGCCGGCCATGGCCAGCGCAGCCTCTCGGGTCTTGGCCGCCGCG
This sequence comes from Devosia sp. 2618, assembly GCF_040546815.1. Classification (NCBI taxonomy): domain Bacteria; kingdom Pseudomonadati; phylum Pseudomonadota; class Alphaproteobacteria; order Hyphomicrobiales; family Devosiaceae; genus Devosia; species Devosia sp. 2618. The sequence continues at coordinate 346,683 of NZ_JBEPOO010000001.1, read as the reverse complement.
ACGAAGCGTCCATTGTGACAGAAGCTCGCCCCAGCGACGCCGCTGGCTGCCTCAAGATCGGCATTGGTCAGCCCAGCCCACGCAGCAGGTAGATCCGCGCGGACCTCAAATCCCTCATCGGCCTTGCGGATGGTTGTAAGACACCAGTCCTTGTCACGGGGATGAATCACGAACAGCAACTGATCCGCACCGGCTTTGATGATGGCCGGCCGGAACGGCATACCCATCGGCAATTCGAGAACCCGGCCATCACCGGCCTTGGCAATAGCGTCGGCAACAAGTCCCTCGGCCCGCAACTTGGCGGCCGAACGCTTGACGCTGGCTTCAAAGAAACTGCGCGCGATCACCAAGGCATCGTGAAACGCGACGTCATCCGCATCGGCCGCCGTTTCGTCAAAAACCGGTTTCAGCGTCTCGAGCAAAGTCGGCAAGGTCAGCCCTGCCAACGGTCCGGCCACCGCCGGGCTCAGCGCGCCATTGTCCACCAGATCGATCGGCAGAACGAATTTGGCATCGGTCGAGGCATGCACGGTCTCGATATGCGCCTCCGGTACGGCCATGGCCGCTAGATAGTTTCTGCCATAGTGCTTCCAGATCAGCCCGAACGAGCTGTAGGGATGGCCATCATCGCGCAGCGGCGCACCACGCTGGTGATGATCAAAAATCTGGGCCGCAGCATCATAAGCGCCGCCCACATCGTAAACGATCCGATCCGACCCCGGCGTGATCCACTCCGGCGCGCGGCTGCGGACAATCCGCGCCGCCGGAAAAAGCCGTGTCAGGATGACGCTCGACAACAGCTCATCAGCGTGAAAGCCACCCGAATGGGTAACGAGAAAATCTGGTGTCATGAACGAAGGGCCCTTCAGCGCGGCAAACCAATTTGATTGGCCCCCAGATAGACTTAGCACCCCACAATCTCAAGCTTCGCGGTGAGCGCTCAAAGGTTTTCGCCAAGGCCAGCGACCGGAAAACCGAGCTCGTCAGCCACCTCGGCCAATCCACCATCCGCCTTGAGGACGGCAATGGCCTGATCCAGCAGGACGCGTAGATAGCTGTCACGGCTCAACACCGTGATCCCCAACAGTTCGGGCTTCACCGTCACCGGCGATGTAGAAGCCGTGTGGATCTCGGTATCTGGATGCTGCGCCCGGAAGCCTGGAATGGCGTAGCCGGGGACAATGCCTGCGTCCAACCTCCCCGCCACGACTGCGTCGAGGATATTGTTGGGCGTATCATAGGGAACACGGACCAGCCGAGATGTACCTTCGATCTGTAGCGTTCGCGTTAGATCAAGGTCAGCTTGCGAGAACATCACCGACCCGATCTTCCCCCCAGTCGGCAACTGCCCCAAGGACACCACATCGGGATCGTGGACAACCAAAGCATAGGGCATGTCATAGTAAGACGCGGTGATGGTCAGCCACTCGGGCAACGGCTTCCAGTTGAGGCTCGTGCCCATGGCGGCATCGCAATGGTCCATGAGGTGAACGAACAGTTCTTGCTCAAAAATCTCCTGAGTGCCCGAGGTCCCCACTTTGACCTCATAGAATTCCGGCTTGAACAGTTGGATGCTCGCGAGTGCCTTGCCGATGGCGCGGTCGAGATCGGCCATTGGACTGGTTGGCCAGACGCAGAAGATGATCTTGTTGCCGCGCTGCGGTACGCGCCCGTCATAAAAATCGGGCTGAACCAGCGGCTGGGCGAAGGCGCTGACGACGAGGCTACAGAACGCCGTACAAACTGCCAAAAGCTTCATTTTTGCTCGCCCCAATTAGAAAGGCCGGGCACCGAAGTGCCCGGCCCATACTTACTTACGGACGATCTGGCAGAGCGAACACAAACAGGTTGTTGCCGCTGGCAGGGATCTTGATGTCGGGCACAAGAGCGGCCTGTGCGCGCGGGCTACCGCCGCCAAGACCGGTCGGCACGGCGACATACTGCTTGCCGTCGATCTCATAGGCCACCGGCATGCCCTGGACGGACTGTGCCAGGCGGGTCTGCCACACCACTTCACCGGTTTTGGCGTCGAATGCCTTGAAGTAACGATCAAGGTCGCCAGCGAAGATCAGGCCGGTTTCGGTGGACAGGATGCCCGTCAGGAACGGAGCATGCTGTTCGTGGCGCCACATTTCTTCGAGCGTATCGACGTTGATGGCGGCCAGCAGGCCCTGACCATTGACGTCTGGCATTGGAGCGAAGGTGCGGAAACCACCAGTACCGCCGCCGCCAACGACAGTTTCAACCTGACGCGCCGTGAAGTTCATGCAGCTCTGGCTGAGCGGCATGTAAAGGCCGCGCGTGTTCGGGTTAAACGCCATTGGATGCCAGTCCTTACCACCCGCAGTGCTCGGGCAGGCAAAAACAGCGGTTTCGAAGTCGACTGGGATCTTCTCAGTCTTGACGATGGCCTGGCCCGTCTCAGTATTCACATCATAGACGTTATTGAACACCATCTGGCGGTGATCGATGTACTTGCCCGTTTCGCGGTTCATGACCCAGAGCGTCCCGCCCTTGCCGATCTTATAGAAACGTTTCTCGCCATTCACATCGACGAAGACGTGCTCGAACGCATCGTCCAGATCCAGCGTCTCAGCCGGTGAGAACTGATGGTACCAGAGGATCTCGCCATTATCCGGATTCAAAGCAATGGATGAGTTAGTGTAGAGCGCGATCCCTTCGTGCCCACGGCCAACACTGGACCATGGGTAGGGCTGGCCTGTGGAACACAGAATGATGTCCTGAGCATCATCGTACGAGCACGGATGCCACACGCTACCACCTGCGCGCAGAAAGTCAGGCGTATTGGCCCATGTGTCTCCGCCTTCTTCGCTGGCAATTGGCACCGTGTAGGTGCGCCACAGCTCTTCGCCATTCTCGGGATCGTGCGCCACCACGTAGCAACCAGTACGTTCATCGCGGAACACGCGGCAGTCTGTGAGGCCCGAAATCACCTTGCCCTTGACAATGGTCGGACCAGTGCTGAAAGCAACCTTGCTGGTTTCCCACACCTCCATTTCGACGTCCCAGACAACCTGGCCCGTCTTGGCATCGAGCGAGACAACATGCGCGTCAGCCGTGGATGTGAAAATCCGGTCACCATAGAGCGCAAGATTTCGGGTTGCGCCCTGCGTGCCGCCCCCCGATCCTTCTGGCAATTCGCGCTTGTACTCCCAAAGGAGATCGCCAGTCGCACCATCCAGCGCTTGGATGACATCGCGCGCTCCGGCCATATAGATGATGCCATCATAGACCAGGGGCGTGGATTCAAACGTTCCCGGCTCGATGTTCCATGACCAAGCCATCTGCAGGTTGCGAATGTTCTCCGGCGTAATTTCGCTCAACGGCGAGTGGCCCCAGCTGTCACGAGTGCGGCGCCAGTTGAGCCAGTCGCCGTCCGCAGGGTTCGCTAAAATTTCGTCTGTCACCGGCTTGAAATTGGCCCAGGGATCTGCGGCCCCCTCCTGAGCCGTGGCCCCAAACACGCTGACTGTCGAGATCAACAGCGTGGCAGTGAATACTTTCCACGTCATAGTTACTCCTCCATGCCCCTTGTTTTGCGCATAGACACACCCTCCGGCCCCCATGAGAGGACCGGAAGTGGTGCATGCAGAACCAACAGAAGGGCGAACTGCTGGTTACGGATGTTCGAGAATGATTTCGTCGAGCTCTGCCAACGTCGTCGGTAAAGGCACGTCGCCTGGCTCCAGACCGTTGAATTCGAGGATATAGGCAAGGATCTGAGCTACAGAACTGTTGCTCAAAGAGTTGGGCGTATCGGCGGGCATCGCGGTTTTGATATATTCAAAGACGCTCGAAATTGGCTGGTCGCCCCAGAGGTTGAAAAAGTAGTCGCCCTGCAGAGGCGGGCCTCCCCCGACCCCGCCGTCCAGCCGGTCACCGTGGCAACTGTCGCACTGGTCTACATACTTCTTGAAGCCGGCGGCGGCCTGTTCGCTGGTAAATGTCGGCTGCGCATAAGCCACGCCCGATGTAAGTGCGACAAGTGCCACCGCGGCCGAAATAATACTGCTTTGAGCCATGACGACTTACCTCCCGAGCTTGCCAAGCCGGAGGATCAGTCCGACAGCAAACCGGGTCAACACGCAATACATAGACAGCGACGATTTGAAACCATTCCATAAACAGAATGAATCGTGTAAAATACACCCGCCATCCTATAATACTATTAAAGGACTGATGGCAGATAATATCTAGACCAACCCACCTAAAATCCAGATCTATATTTATGAAATGATTTATCTTCTGGATTTTCAGCCTGCATTCCAATAAATACACAATCCATACTTGACCTAGACCACGCAGAAGGCTCCACTCACTGGCAACAAGAGGGGGCAGCCATGATTTCGGTAAGCAGCCTGGCATGCAGGCACGCCAGAATAGCCCGCGCCGCCGACCGATTGGGCGGGGCCGCATACCGTGTTTGACTTGACGTTCCCCGACATTCTCGCCCGAACAATAGCGGCCATTGTGGTCGTGTCGGCGCTCGGATTTTCCCTGGCGTTTTTTGCCCGCCTACTGGGTGATAGTGGACCGAGTTACGACGGCAGATTGACCGCCAATCCCCTCGTCCACATCGATTTTTTTGCCTTAGTCGGCGTGGTGACCGCCCAGATCGGCTGGACGCGCAAGCTGATGATCGATCCGTCAAAATGCCGCCTAGGCCGATGGGCGCCACCGATCATCGGAGCTGCCGCCTTGGCAACTATCTTGCTGCTGGGTTGGGCCGCGAGATCGACAATGCCCTTGGTTGCGCTGTATTGGCCCGCTGACAGCGCATCCTTTGTCGCTCTGGTCATCAGGGCCATCGCCAATACTGCCGCCTGGTCCGTGGCGTTCAATCTCCTGCCCATTCCGCCACTCGTCGGCGGTTATCTGCTGCAGTCTCTGTCCCCTACTCTCTATGTGCAGTTGGTAGACAGGTTTTTTTGGATTTCACTCACACTGGGTGGTGCGCTGCTGCTGACCTACAGCCACGCCATTCCAAAGCTTTTCGGCGGCCTAGCGCGCCTGCTGGGAGCGAACTGAGATGGTGGACACCCAACCCCTGGCGATTTCCGCCTCTGGCATCTCCAAACGCTTCGGTCGCATACTTGCCCTCGACGATGTTTCCATCTCGGTCCCAGAGGGCAGCATTCTGGCGCTGCTCGGGCCGAACGGCGCTGGCAAGTCGACGCTGATCGATATCCTCTGCACTATCCAGCGCCCCGATAGCGGGCAGGCACAGGTTGCTGGTATGGACGTCGTCAAGCAGCCCACTCATCTGCGTCAGCACCTCGGCGTGGTGTTCCAGGAATCCACACTCGACACCCGCCTGACCGTCTATGAGAACCTCGATTTTCACGGCATGGTCTATCAAATGGGTAGCGCCGATGCGCGCCAACGCGTCGACGAAATGCTTGAGCTGGTCGAGATGGCGGAATGGCGCAACGCGCTCGTGCGCACGCTATCCTCCGGCATGCGCCGCCGCATCGAGATCGCCCGCGCCCTCATGCATCGTCCGACCATCTTGTTTTTGGACGAGCCAACGGTGGGGCTAGACGCCCAGTCGCGCGCCAAAATCTGGAGCTACATCCGAACGCTGCGGAAAACGCAGAAGCTGACGATCGTCGTCACCACGCATTACATCGAGGAAGTCGATACGGTGGATGCGGTGTGCGTCATCGACCACGGCACCATTTTGGCACGCGGCACGCCGGAGGCGCTAAAGGCGCAATATGGGACCGGCATGCTCCGCGTGACACCACGCACACCGGAAGCCCGGGCGAAATTGTTGACGCGCTACCCAAAAGCCTTCGAGGGCGTCGACGGCCAACTGCTCATCGACGTCGAGGCGGCCAGCAGCGCCGACGCCATGCTCGAGGAATTCGGCGATCAGATACATCAGGTGGCCGTAGATCGACCAAGTCTTGAAAGCGTATTCCTCGCCCTGACGGGCCGCGAACTGCGCGACGCTCCACCCTCCTCAAGCAAGAAGGCGCGCGGCAGATGACGCTAGTGATGGAGCAAGCCAAGACGCCAGGCCGGGCAACTCGGCTGTATCGTCAGGCGCGCGGTGTCTACGCCATCTGGCTGCGCGAGGTGAAGCGGTCTCTGCGGGACAAGGGGCAGCTGATCGGGGGCGCCAGCCGGCCATTGCTGTGGATACTGATCCTCGGCATCGGCCTCAATCCCTATTTCCGTGGTGAGGTCTATGGAGAGGTGAAGTTTGTCGTCCCATACACCTATCTGCAGTTCATCTTCCCCGCCGTCATCGTCCTCAACATCCTCTACACCTCCATCCAATCCGCCGTTTCGCTGATCTGGGATCGGGAGTTTGGCTTTCTGCGCGAAGTGCTGGTGTCCCCCATGTCGCGCAACACGATCCTCTTGGGAAAGGTGCTGGGTGGCGCCACGACCGCAGTAATTCACGGCTGCATGGTGCTGGTCGTGGCACGCTTTGTCGGCATCAACCTCACCTCGGGCATGCTGGTATCGGCGCTCGTCCTGATGTTTGTTCTGGCCGTCGGTCTGACCGCATTTGGCATTGTCATCGCCAACTATGTCCGCGGCTTTGAGGGCTTTGGCGTATTTTCCAACGCTGTCATCCTCCCGCTCTATTTTACCGCCAGCTCCGCGTTTCCGCTCGATCCAGCGCTCACCCGAGCGCAGACGCTGGTCATCTATCCGGAGTGGCTGGTTTTTCTGGTGGAGCACAATCCGCTCACCTACGCGATCGACGCCATGCGGGGCATCTTGATCAACTTTAACCAATTCGATCCGACGCTATCCTATCAGGTGATCGGCGCCTTGGTGGTTGGGCTCTATCTGCTGGCTATCTGGGAATTCAGGAAAGCCTGATGGCTCCCGTCGCACCAGCCCGCCACCCCGTCCTCGACTTCGCCCCGCTGGCGCTTGTCTTCGGCTTTCTATTCGCCGTGAGTTTTCTGCCACCGGATACCTCGAAAAGCGAAGTGGATCGCTTCAGCCGGATCAGCGTCTGCATGCCAAGCCTCTACCCACCTTTGGTGACAGCCGAGAGCGCCACACCCGGCTTTGACGTTGATCTCGTCCACGCCATTGCCGAGCGGAATGGCTGGCGGGTCAACGTGGTTTCCAATTCCGCCATGGGCCGCGATTTCAATCCGCGTCACTGGCGCATCACCCGCGCCCAATGCCAGATGTTGGCCGGCGGCATCGCCAACACCCAAACCACCAGCTCCTTCCTCGACCTCACTGCGCCCTACCTGATGACGGGCTGGGCGTTCGTCGGCGCTAGCGGCGAGACGCTGGACACGGTCCGCGGGCCAGTGGGTTTTCACTCAGGCATGACCGGGCTGGACCGCATCGGCCTAGGGCAATACCTTCGCCAAAAGCGCCTTGAGGTGGCTGTCACTGAGGACGCCAAGGCTCTGCGCGCAGGTCTTGAAGGTAACGTCTATTCCGGTGCTGTCACCGAAGCACTCTCCGCCCGACAAGTGTTCGCCGATAGCGCCTACGAAACTGCACTCCTGGGCACGCCCTTGCAAAGCTTCGGTCTCGGCATCGGCTTCTGGAAGGGAGATCTCACCCTAAAGCAAGCGGTCGAAGAAACGCTGTTGGACATGTGGCGCGATGGCACCGTGGCCACGATCGCGGCCCGTTACGACATCGACGCAGACTTACTGTGTAATCCGAGCGAGCCGGAATGCGCGACGGGCGCCGAGCGCCCGCCAGAAACTGAGTGAACCTCAGTCTTTCACAGTCAAAACCCGTAGCGCGTTTTTGTCGGTGCTGACGGGGCCCGAGATCAGGACAATGCTGTCGGCTTTGTTGGTGTAGCCGTGCTCGTTGGCGGCGGCGAGGGCTGCCATGGCCACGTTTTCGTTGGCATTGTAGAGCGTGCCTGACGTGCCCCAAACCATGCGCATGCGGCGGGCCACACGGCGGTCTGAGGTAAGAGCGATGATCGGTTTGACCGGACGTTCGCGGGCGATGCGTAGAGCCATGTTGCCGGAGACAGTGTAAACGGCGACGGCCGCTGAACCGACAACTTCGGAGATGTGTCGCGCGCCTGCTGCGACGGCATCGCGGATCGTGCGCTCGGGAATGGCCTGGCTGATGCGGATCATGGCGGGATAGCCGGAATCCTGTTCTACCGTCGACGCAATCCTGTGCATCGTGTTGACGGCTTCGACCGGATATTTCCCCGACGCCGTTTCGGCCGACAGCATAATGGCATCGACGCCCTCAAACACCGCAACCGATACGTCGGTGGCTTCGGCCCGCGTCGGCACCGGCGACGAAATCATCGATTCCAGCATCTGGGTTGCCACGATCACCGGGCGCCCCAATGCGCGGGCCTTGTGCACGATCATCTTTTGAATGCTGGGCACCTGCTCCATTGGCAGTTCAACACCAAGATCCCCACGCGCCACCATCACCGCGTCGCTTGCGCTGATGATCGCATCGAGATGCGGCAGCATCTGTGGTTTTTCGAGCTTTGCGACCAAGCCGAAGCTTGGCCCGACGAGTTGCCGCAGCGCGATCATGTCTTCGGCCCGCTGCACGAACGACAGAGCGATCCAGTCGATATCGAGTTGTATTGCGGCGCCGATATCGGCCCGGTCCTTTTCGGTCATCGACGCTGCCGGCAGTTCGGTATCCGGCAGGGAGACACCCTTGTTGCTGGAAATACGGCCACCATAGACGACCTCGGTATCCAGATGATCCTTGGCCACGGCGGTGACGCGCAAGGTGACCCGGCCGTCGTCGATCAGCAGACGATGGCCGACCTGGGCATGTTCGATGATTTCGGGATGGGGCAGAAACACCCGATCCTGATTTCCGGGCTCGGGAGTGTTGTCGAGCCTGAATGCTGCTCCCCCGGTCAGCTCATATGGCGCCTCAAAACGGCCAACGCGCAGCTTGGGCCCTTGCAGATCGACAAGGATGCCGATGGAGGTGCCAAGCTTCTCTTCGACACTTCGGATATCGGCAACCGCCTCGCGCAAAAGCGCGTGGCTGGTATGGCTCATATTGATGCGGAAGACGTCCGCACCCGCATTGATCAGTGCTTCAAACGCTGCCTGCCCCCATGACGCCGGCCCGATAGTGGAGATAATTTTGACCCGACGGGTTCTGCTCATTGGGCACCTGGTGCTGACGCGGAGGAAGGCAGGCCATCACCGAATGATGATGGCGCGGAAGTCGTTGACGTTGGTGAGCGTGGGACCAGTCATGGTCAGTTGACCGAGACTGTCGAAGTACTCGTAGGCGTTGTTGTCGTGCAGGAATGCTTCACGCCGCTGCATGTCGCCGCGCGCGGCCATATGTTCGTCAAACCACGCGCCGGCATTGTCTTCGGAGCCGTCGATGCCATCCGTATCGCAGGCAATCGCTGAGACCGGGACTTCGCCCATGCTAATGGAAAGGGCCAAGAGGAACTCCGCATTGCGCCCGCCGCGCCCCTTGCCGCGCACGGTGACGGTGGTTTCGCCACCGCTGAGCAGCACGCAGGGAGGGCCGGCTGGATCGCCAAACCGGCTGACCGATTTCGCAATACCGGCCATCAGCGTCCCGACTTCGCGGGCTTCGCCTTCAAGGGCATCACCCAGAATGAGCGGGCGCAGTCCAAAGCCAAGCGCCCGTCGTCCCGCCGCTTCCAGCGCCAGTCTTGGGCTGGCGATGATATGGACCGAGCCGCTTTGACCACCGCTGACCTTGTTCTGCCGGGCAATCGCGGCTGCCACGCCGTCCGGCAAAACGATTTCGTAGCGCCGCAGGATTTGTTCGGCCTCGGCAACCGAATTGTCGGCAATAACGCTCGGACCCGAGCCAATCATCGCCGGATCGTCGCCGGGGACATCGGATATGATGTAGGTCACGACCCTGGCGGGTGCCGCGAGGCGAGCAAGGTTCCCGCCCTTGATCGACGACAGGGTCTTGCGAACTGTGTTGATGGCGCCGATTGGCGCACCGGAGCGCAACATCTGCAGGGTAATGTCCTGCTTTTGCGCCAGGCTGACCCCATCAATGGGGCTGACCATTAGCGACGAGGCGCCGCCAGAGATCAGCACGACCACCAGATCGTCGGCGGTTGCATCCCGAACCAGGGCCTTGATGCGCTCGGCTGCTGCGAGGCCGGCTTCATCGGGGATCGGGTGGGCGGCTTCGACCACTTCAATCGATTGCGTCGGCGCCTGATGCCCATAGCGGGTCACAACTAGGCCGGAGCAAGGCGCATTCCAGGCCTTTTCGAAGGCTCCGGCCATACGGGCCGCCGCTTTGCCTGCGCCGACCACAATAGTCCGGCCCTTTGGCCGCGCGGGCAAAACCTTGTCGAACTTGCCCTCGGGGTATGACGCATCGAGCGCCGCTTCGAGCAAGCTGTGCAGGATATGCTGGCTGCTCGGCGCAACTTCGCTGTCGGACGCGCCCTGCGCGCCCGCGTGATTCTGAACTAGAGACATTGAGAGCTCGCTACCTGGCGGCGGATCAGCCGATTTCGTGAGCGCTGAGCAGTTCAATGGCGCGGATAAGGGCCGAGTGGTCCCAGGCCGATCCGCCATTTGCTGCGCAGGTGCTGAACAATTGCTGGCACATAGCCGTTGCCGGCAGGCCAATCTTGAGTGCGCGAGCGGACTCGAGGGCGTTGTTCAGATCTTTTTGATGCAGCTCGATGCGGAAACCGGGATCGAACGTGCGCTTGACCATGCGGTCGCCATGCACTTCCAGCACACGCGAGGAGGCGAAACCGCCCATCAGCGCATTGCGAACTTTTGCCGGATCTGCACCAGCCTTTGATGCAAAGACCAAGGCTTCTGCAACGGCCTCGATATTGAGCGCGACGATGATCTGGTTGGCGATCTTGGCGGTCTGGCCGTCACCGGCTTCGCCGACATGGGTGATGTTTTTGCCCATCAGCTCAAATAGGGGCCGCGCGCGCTCGAAGGCACTCTCGCTGCCGCCGGCCATGATCGAAAGGCTGGCCTGCTTGGCACCGACTTCGCCACCGGAAACAGGACCGTCGACATATTCAGCGCCCTTTTCGCGAACGCGATGGGCGAAATCCTTGGTCGCAATTGGGGAAATCGAGCTCATGTCGATCACCAGCTGACCGGGCTTGAGAGCATCGAAAACACCGTTCTCATCAAACAGCACGGCACGGACATGCGGCGTATCGGGCACCATGATGATCACGACATCGGCGCGTTCGGTAACTTCCCTGGAATTGGCACACAAAGTGGCACTCGACAGGGATTCCGGACGACCGGCGCGGTCAAAGACAAAAAGCTCGTGGCCAGCGTTGAGCAGATGGCCCGCCATCGGCGTACCCATAATGCCAAGACCGATAAAACCGATTTTCATAACAATACTCCTCAAAATCTCGCCTGACCGGGCTGGCCTGGTCAGAATGCAACGGCGATCCGCATCAGCATTTTTCTAAAGGTTGAGAGGGCGCTGCGAGGCGCCCTCTCGCTATGCTTACTTGCGTGCGGTGGCTTCAGCTTCCGATGCGAAACCGCGACGGATCAGGCTTGCTTCGCTACCAGCCTGGAAGCAGGAGAAGCCTTCGCGGTCGGCACGCCATGCGAGTGGGCCGCAAAGAGGAATGTCGTTGGCGTTGGCGGCCGCAGTGATCCGGTCGACCAGATCTTCGTACTGTGGCTCACCCTGCTTGTAACCCGAGAAGTTGCCCAGATCGCCCGAGGCGATGAACAGGGCGTCGATCCCTTCGACCTTAGCGATGGCATCGATGTTCTCGACGCCTTCCAGCGTTTCGATCATCAGGATGACAACGGTGTTCGCATTGGCCGTTGGGCGATAGCCACCTGGAACGTCAGCATACATGCCCCAGCGCTGCCCGCCGCCCTGGCTGTGCAGGCCAAAAGGAGGGAACTTGGACCACTGAACGGCCATGCGGGCTTCTTCTTCGGTGTCGATCGTCGGGAACACGAGAACCGTGGCGCCGGAGTCGAGTGCCTGCTGCACCTGATGCTCATCGACATATGGCAGGCGAGCGCCATGTGCTGCGGTGGCCTTGGGGCAAGACGCATACATACGGGCAACCGATTCCCAGCTGGTCGCCTGGTGCTGCATTTCAACCCAGGTAAAGTCGTAGCCGGCATTTGCGGCAGCGCAATAGGTACGCGGATCGGTCGCTTCGATAGTCACACCAACTAGATCGTCGCCAGCCAGGATCTTCTGCTTGGCGGTGTTCCAGATCGGCATTTCGCCTTCGACAACGTCACGCGGACCATACTCAAAGTCAGCGGCCTTGAACGCATCCTGCGCCATCACGGGCATTGCCAAAGCAGACAGCATCGATACTGCCACCACTTGCTTCAAGATACTCTTCATTTCGTTTTCCTTCCTCCACGCCAAGTTCTGGCGAAACGTGGGCGCGTTTTATTGAAGTCGCGCCGCCCACTTGCGCAAACTCTTTGATTTCGTCGTGATTTGACTCACTAGCGAAGTGAAAGTGCCGGGCTGTAGTGGTGCCGGACACGGTCCTCAAGAAGCGGGATCACCCGCTTTTCGAGAATTGCCTTAAAATGGGGGGTCTCACGATGTGCGGCCAATGCCGCCTGGTCGACATACGTTTCGATCAGCAGCAAGCGGTCTTCTGCATCGGTAGAACGCAAGACCTCATAGCCGACACAACCCGGTTCATCTGCACGCATAGCGCCGCTCATCTCTGTAAGCGCGTCCAATACTTCACCTACCCGACCAGGGCGAACAAAGTATTCAACAGTCATTATAACCACATCAGCACCATACATTACTGTAGAACTGACAAATGGCTAACGCGCACCTCAGCGCATGTCAAACATCAATGCAATTATTCTGTCGTAATGCTATCAAGCTATAATACTATTAATCAGATTTACTTCTGTTTTGCTTGAATCTTCAACGCTTCTGGTGTGCATTGACTCCACGCCCGCCGCCCGAATGCGGGAACGACCCAAATGGAGGAAAATCAATGTCTATAGTCTGGAATCTTGCCAAAACAGCCGGCCTGGCGGCTGTAGGTGTCATGCTCATGAGCACCGCCGCCCTGGCCCAGCAAACCGTTCGTATCAACGTGTCGATGCCCCAGAACGGGCACCACGGCGTGGCAATCGACGCTTTTGCAGCGGAACTCGAACGCCTCACCGAAGGGCGCTTTGACGTTGAGACCTTCTACGCAGGCTCACTTGGCGCGGAACGTGAGTCAATCGAAGGCGTCCAGCTCGGCACCCTCGAGCTGACCTTTACCTCGACCGGCCCAGTGCCGAACTTCGTGCCAGAGCTGCGCGTGCTCGATATTCCCTATCTCTTCCGCGACTACGCCCACGCGCGTGGCCTGCTCGACAGCGAAATCGGCGACGAACTGCTCGCCCGCTTCGAACCACACGGCATCAAGGGTCTGGCATGGGCCGATAACGGCTTCCGCCACATGACCAACAACGTGCGTCCAATCGTGGCGCCTGCCGATCTGAACGGCCTCAAGATGCGCACGATGGAGAACTCGGTCCACATCGCCGCCTATCGCGAGTTCGGCATCCTGCCAACGCCAATGGCTTTCACAGAGGTGTTTGCTGCACTGCAGCAGGGCGTTGTCGACGGTCAGGAAAACCCGCTTTCAGTGATCGAGTCAAACAACTTCCAGGAAGTGCAGAACTACCTGACCCTGACCGGCCACGTGTTCTCCCCATGCGTCTTCCTGATGAACCTCGAGCTCTACAACGACCTCTCTGAAGAAGATCAGGCTGCATTCGTTGCCGCCGCTAAGGTTGGCGCTGCTGCCAACCGCGCCCGCGTTGACTCCGATGAAGCCAGCGCCATTGGCTCGATGGCCGCAGAAGGCCTGCAGATCGTCGCCGAGATCGATCGCGACGCTTTTATTGCCGCAATCGGCAAGGCCAACGAGCAGTTCGTTGCCGACTTTGGCGCAGAAGAAATCGCGCGCATTCGCGACTTCCAGCCGTAAGACGTCCCTCCCGCGAGCTGGCCGGTGCCCTACGGGCGCCGGCTATTGCCGTGCGGTGCCCGGCGTATTCGCACACCACCCCATAGTCGGCGCAACGACCCTAGCGGTTATGTTGCTGGAGATTCTCTAAATGAGAGCGCAATTTCTCCGGGTGGACAAGTATATCTCACTTGTCATCTCGTACATCACCTCTGCTCTACTGGCCCTGGCAGCTTCGCTCGGCCTTCTGCAGGTCCTTTCCCGCTTCCTGTTCAAATTCCCCTTCGAATGGACAGAGGTACTCATCCGCATCAGCCTGAACTGGATGGTGTTCCTTGGCATAGCCGTCGTGTTCCGTATGGGCGGCATGATCACCGTCGACATGATGCGGCGCCTGATGCCGCAAAAGTACCAGCTGTTGCACAGTCGAATCCTTGCCGTCATCACCATCTGCTTCCTGCTATTCCTCGGCTACTGGGGCTGGATTTACGCCAATCGAGGCGCGACGCAGACGATCATCGGCCTCGAGTTCATCTCAGTGTTCTGGGCTTATCTTAGCATCCCCGTTGGTTGCTTCTTCGGCACGCTCGCTGTCATCGCGAATTACATCGATCCGCCGAAAGACTCCACCGATGTCGAAATCGAAAACACCATCTAGGAGACGATGATGTCTATCGTAATGCTTATCGTCATTCTGGTTGGGTTTGCGATCTCGCTACCCGTCGCCGTATCGATTGGTACGGCTGGGGCTGTCGGCCTCTGGATGAGCGGCACCAACATGCTCATCCTGCCCAAAGAGATCTATACGGCTATTGACAAATTCCCGCTTGCGGCCATTCCCTTCTTCATTCTCGCCGGCAACGTCATGGAACGCGGCGGCATCTCGATGCGTCTCGTCGAACTGGCCAAGTCCATGGTTGGCGGCCTCAAGGGCGGCCTCGCGGCCACTTGCGTACTCACCTGCATGATGTTCGCCGCTATTTCGGGCTCATCGATCGCTACCACCTTCGCGGTGGGCGCCATCTTGATACCGGCGCTGATCAAGCACGGCTATCCCCGCCCCTATGCGGCGGCCCTGCAGGCAACGTCCGCCGAACTTGGCATCATCCTACCACCGTCAATTCCACTGATCCTTTATGGTGTGGCCGCTGAGGTTTCGATCGGCCAGTTGTTCATCGCCGCCATCGGACCAGGCCTGTTCATCGGCTGTGTCATGCTGGGTTTCACCCTGATCTACACGCGGATCAAGGGCTACGGCCAGAACGACAATGTCAACCGAAAGGCGCTGTCTAAGGCATTTGTTTCTGCCCTGCCCGCACTCAGCCTGCCCGCCATCATTCTCGGCGGCATCTATAGCGGTATCACCACGCCAACCGAAGCATCGGTTGTGGCGGTGTTCGCGGCGCTGCTGATCGGCATGGTGGTCTACCGCGAGATCAAGTTCTCCGACATTCCGCAAATCCTGCGCAAGTCGGTGGTCTCCACAACGATGATCATGTTCATCATCGCCTGTGCCGGCCTCTTCAGCTACCTGATCACCCGCGCCGGTGTTCCGGCCCAGGTTGGTCGTTTCCTAAGCGATGCCTTCCACGACCCACTGATCTTCCTGCTCATGCTTAACGTTGGTCTATTGCTGATCGGCATGATCCTCGAAACCAACTCAGCTGTTCTTGTGTTGGCACCGATCCTGGCTCCAGTGGCCATCAGTATGGGCGTCGATCCGGTCCACTTCGGTATGATCCTGATCATCAACCTCGCAATCGGCATGGTCACCCCACCTCTGGCAGTGAACGTTTTCGCTGCATGTACAGTTGGTCGAATACCGTTCGACCAAGTGGTCCCAAGACTGCTGCCAATGATCCTCATGATGATCGCGTGTCTGCTGGTTGTGACCTACTTCCCGCCGATCACGCTTCTACTGCGCGACCTAGTCTACAACTAGGCAGCCCACCCAAATTGAAAAGCCGCCGTCTGCAGACGGCGGCTTTTTTTTATTGTCAGGCTAGCGATCAGAGAAGATGCATATCAGGGGATGGCCGAACTAAGCGGCAGCGACACAATGATCGGAGAATTGCCCATGCTGATATGTGCGTTGCCAATCCCCTCGACGATGACATCAGACATCGCCTCGCTTGCCCCCGCCGCGTTTCTTTCCTTGATGCGGTCAAGGATCAGCTTGTGACGCGAGATCGACAGTGCCTGACGCTCTGGCGAGTCAATGGGAGCGCTGATTTCGAAGGCGCAAAGAATGCTGGCCTCGATGATCGAACCAAAGCTTTGGATGAACGGGTTATGCGACGCCATAAGGATTTCCTGGTGGAACCACAGATCAGGCTCGGCATAGGTCTGCCGTGTCGCGTGTTTCTGGTCCATCTGATCCAGAAACTGTTCCATCCGCTCGATATTTTCTGGCGTTCGGCGCACGGCGGCCATCGCCGCGGCCGCAGGCTCTAGCGCCTGCCTGACCTCATAAAGTCGAACCAAGAACTCTGAATCAACACCCAGCTCAAGGCGCCACGACAATACTTGCGGGTCGAAGTAATTCCAGAACGCTGATGGCAATACACGTGTGCCAATTTTGGTTTTGGCGACAACTAAACCCTTGGCAGCAAGCGTTTTAAGAGATTCCCGAAGCGCTGTTCGCGAAACTCTGAATTCATCAATCAAATCGCCTTCATTCGGCAGCGTATCTCCGGCGACGTACACTTCGCCTAGGATTCTTTTCGCAATCTCTCTAGTTATCAAATCATGTGTAGACCTGATCTGCCCATCAATATTCAGACGCGGCATTCCGTCCTTTGACGATCCAAATTCATAAATGTTAGAATGTAACAATGTCCCCTCCAATACAGAGCAAACATCAGGACGAATATATAGTTATTTTTGTTTTAGGTGGCTTTATTCGTCCCGAGCAATGCCCGTACATCCATTAGAACCGCATAAGAAGCACATGGCAAGCGGGTAGAGCTCATCCTTTAATAATACTAATGCACTACGTCGCGACGGGGTTTGGCACAATACATTACGGGCAACGCACCAAGGTCATCGTCCTTGCAACACCAGCAGAAGCCCAGCAATAGAGACCATCGTCTTTGTATCTGACGATGCCAAAATTCAAAGAGCTGCTTTCCTACTACGCGACAAAACCCGACATTCGCCGACCCAGGTCGCGGAACTTATTGTATCCGCGCGAGTAGATACCGGCATTGGCCTGATTGGGCTCGAACGACTTCGATTTGGTGATGAAACTCGATACCTTACCCCAGTCATCTTCAAGGCCGGCTCCAATCGCAGCAATCCACGCAGCGCCCAAACAAGAGCCAGGGTGGCCGGACAGCCGTTGCAGTGGTCGCTGCAATATATCGCTGACCATTTGCATCCAGACGTCGCTACTAGAGCCACCATCCGAAACATAGCAATTGGTCACCGAGTGGCCCATCTCGGTGAAAACCTCGACGTGATGCGCGATGGCATAGCCGTACCCCTCAAGCAGTGCACGCCAGACGTGCCCCACGCCATGAGTGAAGCTTAGACCTGTCAGAGTACCCCGCAGTGCGGGATCGTGGATGGGAGTCTTTTCGCCCAGAAAATAGGGCAAAAATATCAACCCGTCGCTACCAGGCGCGACGCTACCCGCCAGTCGGTCCAGTGTTTTGAGCAAACCGTCGTGGTCGTCGCTACTGGCTAACGAACTGGCGAAGTTGGCTGCAAACCAGTTCAGCCCGGAGCCGCCCGTCGACATGCATCCATTGGGCATGTAGAGGCCAGGTACCAGGTGGTAGTCCAGATACATCCGGGAATCCGGAGCAACGATGTCGGTCGAAACCAGAACGTCAACCGCCCCACCGAACTTGAACAGAATGTCACCAGGGCGCGTCACACCTGCCGCGTACGCGGAAGCGATATGGTCCGCCGCCCCAGCGACCACCGGCGTTCCAACAGCCAGCCCAGTTTCAGCTGATGCTTGCTTGGAGATGTGCCCAACTATCTCTTCGCTGCGATGCATGGGAGGAAGATTGCACCGCCCAATATGTGCAAAATTGATGAGATCATCATCAAGTTCATGAGTCTGCACGTTTACGAAACCAGCTTCCAGCGCCCAATTTCGGTCGATGGAGCGCTCGCCTGTAAGCTTGAAGTTTATGTAGTCATAGGAGCCGAGCACCGTGTGAATGCGCGAGAAAACCTCAGGCTCGTGGCGCTCCAACCAACGAAGCTTGGCGCCCACCAACTGCTGATTGATGCCATTGCCGGCCTTGGCAATGAAAGCAACTTCATCAGCCTCAGCCTTCAGATCGATAACCTCTTGTCCGGCCCGGCCATCACTTTGCTGGATCGAGGGACGCAACAATTGGCCTTCCGCATCAAGCAGGACAACTGCAGGTAACATGCCCGCGACTCCAACGGCTTTGATCTGCCCGGGACCAACACCAGACCTGGCGATTAGCTCCCGGGAAATCTCGCAGAGGTTAGACCACCACTGCGCAGGGTCCTCCTCAGCCCAGGCGGCATGTGGAGTTGATAGAGTAACACTGCGCTTGACCACAGCGACAACGCGACTAGGCAGCTCTATTAAGATGCCAATTGTTGACGTGGTTCCAATATCAAAGCCGACAACGAAGGCCATCGCGCGCTCTCCTGCGGGTAAAGTTGGGCGGCTCAACTGCTTGAGAGCCGCCCACACATGTTTGTGCGGCTATCGCAGCGTTTCGACTTTGTCCATGAACCGCTTCACGCGATCGCCATCAACTGGCTTCCAGGTATTACCATCCACCTTAAAGTGAGTGCCAACAATCACGCCCTGCGCGACGGTGAAAATGTCAGCAACCGAGTCGATGTTCACGCCCGTGTTGGCAAAAATTGGTACGTCCGTGAGCGCTTCAGCGACCTTACGCAGATTGGACTGATCAGCAGGCTCGCCAGTAAGCGGGCCCGATACCAGTATGGCATCAGCAAGCGACGAGAACACGGCGCTACGCGCGCGCATCTCGATCGGCCGCTGATCCAAAGCATGGGCGAATTCAGCGTTAATATTGAAGAACAGCTTCATGTCATCGCGACCAAGATTACGGCGTAGCTGGGCTGCGCGCGCTGCATTCGGCTCCCACACACCCATGTCCGATGCGAACACGCCGGTAAAGATCTCACGCACGAAGCTGGCGCCCGTCGTAGCACCGATAGCCACGCTGGCCTGGGGATCCCAAAGGAAGTTCACGCCGAACGGAACTTTGATGTTTGGCTTCACGGCCGACACGACCGCTGTCATAGCCGCCACACCTTCCTTCGGAGCATCGAACACATAAGGTCGATCGTTTTCATTTCCGAACATCACAGCGTCGACGCCCGCGGCTTGGAGCTTCTCCAAGTCGGCGTTAGCGCCATCGATAAGCGCCTGCATACCGCCTTTGGCGTTATAGAGCGGCGTGCCAGGCAAAGCCCCGATGTGGACCATTGCCACCACGACCTTCTTTTTAGCGCCGAAGAAGTCAAAAACCATGTCAAACTCCAAATAGTTATTCCTACGGCTCCACGAGCCCCGGATTTCTCACCAACAAGCCACAACCCCACATCAAATGTAAACACTCAAACTAACAATTTCGCACATAATTTTCGTTTGCTCGTGTTCGTCTGTGCGTTAATGTTCAAAAAAACAATGTAGGAGATATCATGTCAGATCGCGGAATCGCCCAGGATTTGAAGGGCAAACGGGCTTTGATAACAGGCGGAGCAACCGGCATTGGTCGCGCCATTGCAACGGCACTTGTGAATCAGGATGTGCGAGTAGCAATTGCAGACATCGACCTGGACAGAGCGCAGGAAGCGGCACGTGCACTTGGTGGGGACAGCATTGCAGTCGCAGTCGACGTCAGAAAGCGCGATTCTGTCGAGTATGCCTTCTCAGCGGTCATAAACCAGTGGCAAGGCTTCGATATTCTGATTGGCAATGCCGGCGTGTCGACAATGAAAGCCGCGGTGGATTTGACGGACGACGAGTGGGACTTCAATTTTGACGTCAATACGCGCGGTATATTCCTTACCAATCAGATTGCTGCCCGCCACTTCCTGTCCACAGGCAAGGGCGTCATTGTAAATACAGCGTCACTGGCGGCCAAAGTCGGCGCCCCTTTGCTGGCACACTACTCAGCGTCCAAGTTCGCTGTTCTCGGGTGGACGCAGGCGCTCGCGCGCGAATTGGCTCCGCACGGCATCCGCGTCAATGCCGTCTGTCCGGGATTTGTAAAGACGGGAATGCAGTCACGTGAAATCGAGTGGGAAGCCCAGCTCCGGGGCATGACTCCAGAAGGCGTCTACCAGAGCTATGTCGACCAAACACCACTCGGGCGCATCGAGACGCCCGAAGATGTTGCCAGCGTTGTGGTGTTCCTGTGCTCAGACGCCGCCCGCTTCATGACCGGTCAAGGCATCAACGTCACTGGCGGCGTTTACATGGGCTAATCGAGCTCACCCGATGTTTTGCGGGGCAGGCAAGATGTAAACGCCGAACTGACGAATAGTGCCAAGTGGCCAGATATCAAGATGATATCTGGCCACTGTCATTTTGGCGGGCTCAGCCTCCCAAGGCCCTGAATTACAAAAACCAACCAGACCCGCGTCGTCAGCGAGACCGGCAGAACGAGCGAGAGGGGGTATTCCCGCTCTCAGAACGCCGCTGCGCTATTTACTGGAGATGCCGTCTTTGGTGGCACTTTCGTCGCCTGTGTTTGCAACGCCTATGCATTGCTGTCAGAGCAGAACCAAAAGTCCAGAAGCCGTGGGACTGACCATCCTTAGTCCATCCCACGGCTGCGTCTTGCTCTCGTAACGTTCCGGGCCAGCCACGCGAGCGCGAAACGTCATGTGCCCGGTTCACAAAGGCGTCGCCCTATCGCACATGCAGTCGGTCAACCTTGAACACCAGATTGATCAAGAACAGCGCCAATAGGGTAACAGCGATCATGGATGCAGAAACCGCATGTACGGTCGGCTCCAGAATGTTGTTGGCCTCGGCATAGATGATAACGGGCAATGTGGTCATGCGAGCGGTGGTCAGGAAGCTCGTCACGGTCACTTCGCCAAAACTCATCAGGAAGGTGATGATGGCCGACGCCACCAATCCAGGCATAAGGTTAGGGATTATGACTAGGAAGAAGCGTCTCGGACCGTTGGCGCCTAGACTCTGTGCCGCCTCCTCCTGGGAGCGATCCAGTTGCTGGATCGACGTCGTCAGAAGGGCCAAACAGAATGGCAAGATCAGCACGACATGGAGAGCCAGAAGGCCGATGAAAGTCGGCACGGCGGTGAAGTACTGCAGCAGGCGCAACATTCCAACACCAATAGCAACCCCTGGCAAAGACAGCGGCAGTGTCCAGAAGATCATCAGCGCGCCAATTCCAAGGAAACGATAGCGCGAGAGAGCAAAAGCCGCTGGGAGAGCAAGAGCCAAGGCAATCACAGTAGCTGCGGCACCCAATTGCAGGGAATTGATGAAGCCCTTGATATAGGGACCTTGCAAGAAGACAATCTCATACCACTTCAGAGTGAACCCCTTAAAAGTGGCGAGCGTCCCCTGCGAAACGTCGTTGAAGCTTTGGACGCAGACCAGAAGGAGTGGCATCAGCAGCAAGACCAGCGCCGAGAACAACAGCAGTTTTGAAACGACCGGGCCAACCACATCAAGGACGCGCACCAATCCGGGCGGGAGCGTGAAGGACGCGCTGGCCGGAACATTTCGTTGCCACGGCATAAGCCTTGAGAATACCCATATGCAGATTGCTGCAAAGGCAATGCATGCCACTGTCATGACAAGCGCAAGAGCCGCAGCAGTGGGAGTGTTGAGATTGGCAATTGCTTCCTGCCAAACCAACATACCGGTAGTCCACACGCGCCCGCCACCCAGAATGCGTGCAGACACATATGCGGTGGACGACATCATAAAGACGATGATCATGCCGGCCCGCAACCCCGGTAAAGCCAGTGGGAGTCGGACGGTCCAAAAATTGACGGTCTTTGAAGCGCCCAGGCTTTCAGCGGCTTCGAACACGCGAGGTGATGTGCCTTGCAGGTTGTCGTAAAGCGCCAGAACAATGAAAGGCATGAACACCTGCGCCAGCGAAATCGCCACCGCAAAATGATTGAAAAGCATGTTCGTAATCGGCGGGATGCCAACGAACCCTAGTGCCACATTGATGAGACCGTCAGGGGCAAGCAAAAGCACAATGCCGAGCGAGCGCACCACCACGTTGGTCAAAAGCGGGATCAAAATGACCATGAAGGCGAGTGGTCGCCAGCGTCCGGGGACGCTGACGAGCCACAGAGCAAGTGGGAACCCTAAGACCGCAGACAAGGCAGTAACTACCATGCCAAGTGCTACGGTTTCCCATACCACGCCCAAGTAGAAGTGATCGCCAAGTATCAGGGCGAATTGGGCGATGCTAGGCGCAACGAACAGAGGGCCAAATGGATCTGCATAGGGATGCAGCGACATCAAAATAACCACCAGGAAAGGTGCTGCAAAAGCAACCAGAAGCCACAAGGTGATCGGTGTAGCGAGTATCTGTCCGTGCAATCGCATTTTAGCCTGCAATCTCCCGGTTGAAGCGGCTAGACCATGCGGCCTGCTGGGAAGCGATGTACTCCCAATCAAGGTTCGGCATGCGCTGGATCTGTTCGGGAGTGAGCAGCTTGCCCTTGAGATCGTCAGGCACAGCAACGTTTGTCACGGTCGGCGAATAGTAGGCTTCGCGCATATAAGCCTGCATGCAAGGTTCGCTCAGGTGCAGGTTCACCCACTCTTCTGCCAGAACCTGATTGGGTGCTCCGACGGGAATACATGCAACGTTCATGGCAGCGCACTGACCTTCGATCGGGTCAGCGACTTCAATGTTTGGGTTAACCTGTTCTGACTGACGACGTGCGTGCGAGCCAAATTCAACGGTCAGGTCAGCAAGGTCCTGATCAAACATCTGGAACGCCTGCTCGGCGCTGTTCTGAAGAGCGGCAAATGGCTTGAGCTCACGGACTTTCTCGAAACCGATGTCCATATTCTTCTCGTCGCCGCCCCATGCGAGCGACGACATGACAAGCGCCGCAGTGGCTTGGGACCCCGGATACAGTGGGAAGGCAATACGCCCCTTCCACTCATCGTTCCACATGTCCTTCCACGAGGTGATCGGGCTGGAAGCCTTGCGCTTATCGTAGGCAATGGTGACGGGGTTGAATGCAACTCCATAGCCACCCAGCTTGGCCATATCATAGAGATGTTCGGCCTGCGGAACAGCTTCAGAGGCAGGTTGCGTAACCCCGTCCGCAACAGCCTGGCGGCTCTCATAGATATTGAGGTAGATCACGTCAAAGCTTGGGCGGCCACGCTCTGCGTAGGCGCGTGCGCGGCGCTCGCCGGTGCCACCAAGCACATAGCTCACCGTGCAGCCATATTTTTCAACCAGTGGCTTCTCGACATGCTCGCGAACGATGCGTTCCTGCACGCCACCCCAGATGCCGATAACCAGCTCATCACCAGCCTTTGGCTGTGCGATTGCAGGTCGAATGAAATGGAACGGCGCGACCACGCCTGCCCCAAGAACAAGTTTACCGAAAGTTCTTCGTGTCATCTTCATTTTAAGTTCCTCCTCCTTCTTTAATTCAGATAAACGCGACGCCCCCCGGTAGGACGTGCAGCGAGCACCTCTCACCAACGCCGGGCACCTTCAAATCCGACGGCGTAACAACTCGGACCCGTCCGGCCGGAGTAGTGACGTCGGTTTCCACCACATCGCCCAGGAATGACGACGAACTGACCTGACCGCTCAAGATCAAAGGACCAGCTGCGGCATCAAATCGGAGGCGCGAAGCGCGAAGCACCAACGCACTCGTTCCCTCCGGCACATCTGGCCATTGAAACTCCACCCCCTCAAAGACCCCAGCCTTTGTCTGCCCGGAAAGAACAGTTCGCTCCCCAAGGAACGACGCGGTGAAAGCAGAACGTGGATTGTCAGAAAGCGCACGCGGCTCTCCCACCTCGACGATACTGCCCTTGTTCATGACGACGACGCGGTCAGCCATCGCCATGGCCTCTTCCTGGTCGTGTGTGACGAACACGGTCGTGATCGACAGGCGTTGCTGCAGCGTGCGGATCTCCGTCCGCATTTCGGCACGCAACAAAGCGTCAAGGTTCGATAAAGGCTCGTCGAGCAGCAGCACGTCCGGCTCAATGACCAAAGCGCGGGCCAGCGCGACGCGCTGCTGTTGCCCACCTGACAGATTTGCCGGATAACGATCGCCAAACTGCCCCAGGCTAACTAAGTCCAAAGCTGCCTTGGCACGCTCGTTGCGTTGCTGCTTTGGCACGCTGCGCATGCGTAGGCCGAAAGCCACATTTTCAAGCACGGTTAGGTGCGGAAACAGGGCGTAGGACTGGAATACGATACCGATATTGCGCTGATGCGGCGGGGTGCGGGTTATTTCCCGAGAGTTGACGACCACCCGACCGCTGGCCGGCTTCACGAAGCCTGCGATCATGCGCAGCGTCGTGGTCTTGCCACAACCTGACGGGCCGAGCAGCGCGACAAGCTCGCCCTTTTTGATCTTTAGGGAAACATCCTTGGCCGCAGTAACACCGCCATAGGATGCAACAAGATTGTCGAGCTCAAGATAGGCCGGTGATCCGGCACCCGCATCGTTTTGATTGCAATCCGTCATAGTCGATGTAATCCATTGAAGGCAGTGGCTTTAGCCAGCCGTGACACCGGGAAGTCGCTGACTTCCTGGGTAATCTTGACCAGCGCTCGAGCGGCTCTTTCGACCGCCTCTTCTCCTCGCACAGCGTCTGCGGATGCAGCGTCGCCGCTGACGCCCGCCGGATGCAAATCCTGCGACTCCCACCCAAAACCCGCGGCGCCGTCCGGACGCAAAATCTCGAACTCCTGCTCCATCTGCATGGAGAGCGGTTTGAAATTTTGCGCAAAGTTCATATCCACTTTTTGCGGCTTGAGATGGAGCATCAAACTCGTCTCGACCTCCCCGCCATGGATGCCATGCAGCATCTCTCGGTCGGAAAACATGTCACTTTGATCGATGGTGTTGAACCACGAGGCTCCCACGGCAAGCATGCCGAGCTTCACGCGAAGCTCACGGCACACAATTTCCATGACCTGCGGTTGACCGCCATGGGAGTTGAAAAAGATGATCTTGCGGCAGCCGGCGCGATGTACGGACTCGCCGATCTCAAACCACATTCGAGCGAGGGTCTCGTAAGAGAAGCTCAGCGTACCCGGATATGCATGATGCTCATTTGACTTACCTACCGGGAGCATAGGCAACACTAAGGCCGGAAGATTGGGCGCCATCAGTTGAACGGCCCTCTCCACGATGCCCGCATTGATGGTCGCATCCACACTGACGGGAAGGTGCGGACCATGTTGCTCCACAGCCCCCACCGGCTGAATGGCTACGATATCGTCCATTTTGAGTTGAGAGAAATCTAAGGTGCTGTGGTCCCACCACCAATGTGACTTTAAAGCCATCTATGCCGCCTCAAGTGATATTCGCTGAACGTAATCTCACATAATCCAACAATTCAAACAACAACGAAATTCAAACACACAGAAATCTCCCACGCTTTTTTTAAACAGCCGCTATCTGGCAGATGGCACAGGATTGGTGCGCGCAAACAGAGCTTAATTAGTCTGAGTCCGCCTGGGGCTGCAGAGCAGGGCGAACACCACAGCTGATACGCCAAAGCCCACAACCACTCCGCCGACGCCCCGCAACGCCAACTCTCCACCCATGGCAAAGCCGACAAGCAATGGCCCGATTCCTGCCAGCAGCAATCCAAAGCCATGCATCATGCTGGATAGACCGGCACCGCTCCCCGCTCGATCGTTCAGCATTACATAGGAAAGACAGAGTGTTCCGCCCTGCCCGACTCCCAGCCCGATTGCCGCCGGCCATATCAGTGCCCAGGGTCCAAAAATCAGCGTCAGGAATGTGCACAGTGTGGTGAATGCAAGAACGGCCGCAACAACTCCAGCACGCGTTCGCAACGCTTGAAATACGAGCGGCAGCATCACACCGATGGCTTGGCTGGCAATGGAGCCAGACGCCAGCATTGCCGCTTCACCCGCCTGCAGCCCGCGCACGCGAAGGATAGGAACGATCCAGATGAAAACGATGAAAGCCAAAGCGGACTGACTGCCGAAATAGAACGTCAAAAACCATCCGCTGCGGCTTGCAACAGGGAGTTTGTGATGACCTGAGACCGCAACTTCGCTTGGAAATTTCAGCAACAGCCAAATAACCAGCGCTACGACGGCGGGGAGCAGGGATGAGCATAGAGCCACCTGCCAGCTTGCCGTGTGGTCAAAGACAAATATGGTCGAGACAGGCCCCGAGGCGGCGCCGGCGATCACGCCGAAAGTCATCGCCCCAGCCGCCTGCGGGGGTGCCTTGTCGCCAAACTGGCGGATAGCCAGCGGCAAGATCGCTCCTAGAAGACCTATTTGCAGAAACAACAGTAGGGTCATAGTCAGAAGAGCAAACGACTGCCCCGTCGTCCGCAGCAAGATCGCGGCACATAGACCAACAAGCAGCCCCGCCACAGCCTTCTGTAGCTCGACATAAGTTAGCAAATAGCCGCCGAATAGACTTGCAGCACCGAGCAGAAATATGCCCACGCCCCCGATCGCCGCTGACCACGCACCATTCAGCTGCACAGCGGCTAAAACGATGTCGGAGAGAGCGGAAAAACCAGTTATGGAAGATCGCAAATTGAAGGCACAGAGAAAGATAGCGGCGAGGATGAGGGCGCCGGGTCGACGATTCACAGTCAAATTTTGCCCCAATCACTCAAACCCAGCCCCGATCAACATGATGGACTTTGTTGTATTTTGTTGTTTTATGTTGCAATGGTCGTTGGGAATCAAGGTGGAAGGGAGCATCGCTTGAAAACGCTTGAGCTTGGATCAGAACTATCGCGTGAAGAAGTGCTATCAAGTTGCCTCA
Organism: Devosia sp. 2618; assembly: GCF_040546815.1. Lineage (NCBI taxonomy): Bacteria > Pseudomonadati > Pseudomonadota > Alphaproteobacteria > Hyphomicrobiales > Devosiaceae > Devosia > Devosia sp. 2618. The sequence goes on along the minus strand of NZ_JBEPOO010000001.1, from coordinate 319,751 downwards.
CATGGTCTCAGCAGTTTAGCGCCGAATACCCTCCATGCATGGCCAATCATCTGCCAATGGTCCTCGTGATCATGGACCGCGCCGGCGCGCCAGCGACCAGAATGGAAGAATTCTGCGAGCAGTATCGCGTTGCCAACAATCTCCAGTTGGTGACAGAGCGGATGGCGGCGATTACGCCGCAGAATTGGCGGGACTTCCTTGGCCAGCGAGAGCGCGAAGCAGATTTTAGGGCGTTTTTTGCTGCAGAAGTGGCACACAGGGGCGGACGCGACGCAGCACGACACTATCTACCAATTCTCTATGAGGGTTTCGCAGCGAGCGCCATCCACGCCTTCATGCGTATGGCCTACGCCGCCTATACCAACAACGACACAGAAATTGCCATCGCCCTCGCCTATTGGTCGAGCACCTACCTATGCTTGGGCGTCGCTGACGGCTCCGCGCCCACGACCAGAGAACCGCTGGATGTTCTGAAGTACATGTACGGGCCTGACGCCTTTAGAGGCGTGAAAACCGAGATAGATCTACTTTGGCACAACATGCGGGCAATTTCCGGTAAATCCGAATTTGGACCGGTCGTCAACATGCTGGAAATTGATGACGGAACACTCGCCAGACTAGCGAACGCCTCGCTCACCCTCTTCGCCTCGACTGAAGATTTCTCTGCCCTACATGCGCTAACGGGCGCGCACTGGTTGAGGTTTATCGAACCCTATTCTCCCGACAACAGAGTTGCCATGCGTTACTTTTGGCAAGCAATTTCCGCACTGGTTCCCAAAATCGGCTTCCCAGTCCTTGCCAGCCGGGAGCAACTCGACGAATGGCGCAACCTGTCGCTGCCCGACTGGCCCGAGCTGTTCGCAGAAGCATTGAAGCACTCAATGCATGGCGCATCAGAAGCTGAAGAACATGACCTGAGCCTGACCTTCTCGGCGTCCCAAGAGTTCAAGCTCTATGGCGACCGGCTTTACCAGTATGTCACCGCCAGAAGACTCAAGTTGATCTAATCCACTCCTGCAAAAAATCGAAAGTCACGCTATGAAGTTACGATCACACTGGTGGAGCGATCTTTCCACGCGCGAGTTCTCAGATTTGGACATGTCTGAACTTGTTGCTGTATTGCCTGTAGGTGCCACGGAGCAACACGGGCCACATTTGGGGGTCGGCGTTGATGCAGTGCTGGCACGAGGCGTTGTAACGCGTGCAATTGAGCTGATGTCACCGGATTTTCCGGCGTTGGTTTTGCCTGTTCAGGAAATTGGTAAATCTGACGAGCATTCGGAGTTCAGCGGCTCTCTGGCATTTAGCTACGATCTGGTGGCTCGCATGTGGTTCCAGATCGGTGAAGCCGTTTATCGGTCCGGTTGCCGCAAGATCGTGTTCGTGAATGCCCATGGTGGCAACCGCGCCGTCATGGAAATTGTCTGCCGGGAGCTACGCGTAAAGCTCGGCATGCTGGCAGTCGCAAGCTCTTGGTCCCGCATCTTTGATCGCAGTGATCTGTTCAGTGAATTCGAACTGAAGCACGGCGTTCATGGCGGAGAATTTGAGACGAGCGCCATGCTTCATATCCGGCCGGATCTGGTGGACATGGCCTACGCAGATAATTTTGAAACTGTGTCTGTTTCGATGGCGCAGGAAAACACTCTATTGGGCCCCCATACTGAGGCCTCTTTTGCTTGGCAGGCGCAGGATTTGCATCCAGCGGGTGCGAGCGGAAATGCCGCCGCCGCCGATGCCGAGCGTGGCAAAGAAAGCGTCGACCGCGCAGCAAAAGCACTCCTGACAATCATCAGTGAGATGCGCGCGTTTCCATTGGACAGATTGAAAAGGGAAACTGAATTCAATCGAAGCTCCCTGTAACCCGGTGGATAGGAACGAAAGCACGAATGCTTTTAAAGAACGCGCGACTGCCAGATGGCAGGCTTGTCGATTTGCTCCTTGATGGCGAGCAAATTCTCAGGGTGGACGAACCTGGCAGGGTTGAGGAGTCTGACGATGTTTACGACCTGGAAACCGCACTGGTTTCCCCAGCGTTCATCGACGGGCACATTCACTTGGACAAGACCTATTTTGGTTGCCCTCCCGTCCCTCACCAGGAAGGGGTTTCTGTCAAAGAACGCGTTGCGATAGAACGCGTCGAGCGCCACAAGTTGCCACTTCCTGTGCGTGAGAGAGCATCAGCGCTTCTCAAACATTTGCTCAAGAATGGCACGACACGCGTCCGTTCACACGTGGACATAGATTCAGATATTGGCCTAAAGCACCTCGAAGCTCTCGTAGACGTTCGCGCCACTTTCGCTGACTACATCGATATCGAGATCGTCGCCTTTCCGCAAAGCGGCATCACAAGCGAACCGGGCATGCCCGATTTGCTTGATGCAGCATTGCGCTCTGGGGCAGACCTTATCGGAGGACTTGATCCGCTTGGGTTTGACGGCGAGGTTAAGGAACACCTGGACGTGATCTTCTCCTTGGCTGAGAAGCACGGCAAAGGGATCGATATCCACCTGCATGACGGTGGCGAAAACGGCGGAAACGAACTCCGCGATATCGCTCGACGGACAATCGCCGCAGGGATGGAGGGGCGCGTTGTGGTGAGTCATGCGTTCGCATTGGGCATGCTGGCGGCCTCGTCGTTCGCAACAACAAGCGACCTCCTCGCCAAGGCGGGCGTTTCGATTATGACATCCAGCCCCGCCCCCGTTCCGGTTCCACCTATTCGTCGCCTGCAGAATGCCGGCGTCAACGTCTTTGCCGCTTCAGACAATATACGGGATTGCTGGTCGCCATTTGGCAACGGAGATATGCTCGACAGGGTGGGCATAGTCGCCCAGCGGCAGGAAATGTTGACGAATGAGGATTTGCAGCGGGCTTTTGATCTTGCGACATTCTCTGCAGCAAAAGCTCTAGGCATAACTCGCTATGGCCTGGACGTCGGATGCGCTAGCGATTTGGTGGTTCTGGTCGCTCCGAACATCGAGCAGGCGGTGATCGGTGGCGCTCAGCCAAGGAAGATGGTCATTCGCAGGGGTAAGCTCGTCGCCGTCTCCGGCGAACTAACAAGTATCCCCTAACGCGGTCCAATTGGGGAGGATTGCAGGACGGTGTGATTGAGTACGTGTCCGAGGTTGTTATAAACTGTATGCTGGTTTGAAAAGCGCACACGAATCTTGGCACGGCCGAGTATTTTTATAGGGACCAAGACGATGCAACGTATCAATCCTCAACCGTCCAACGCTCACTCCGCCCTGCCGTCACAAGCACGCCAGCAAAAAATTCTGCAGCGCGTGCATGCCGACGGATCCGTTTCGGTCACTCAAATTGCCCGAGAACTTCAGGTTTCAGACATGACGGTACGGCGCGACCTTATCGAACTGGAGAATGACAAAAAACTCCTTCGGGTCCACGGCGGTGCGGTACTTCTGCCTGAAGATAACGAGATTGCCGTTGACCGAAATGAGCCAGTATTCGCCCTTAGAATGCGTAAGCAATTCGATGTAAAACAACGAATTGCTGCGGCCGCGGCAAAACTATTAGAGGATTCTCGAACCATTGCAATTGATGTTGGAACAACAACATTCCAAATGGTAAAACACATACCTGACACACCAGGGCTGAAAGTATTCACGAACAGCCTTCGCATCGCAGCAGAAATATCAACTCCGAATCGAGAGGTCTACATCGCTGGCGGACGCATTCGTGACGGAGAACTGGCTGTGGGTGGCGCATCTGCTGTCGCCCAATTCAGCAAGCTCTGGTTTGATACAGCTGTTATCGGCATTTCCGGACTGACGACGACGGGTCTCTACGACTATTCATTCGACGACACCGAGATGAAGCGCATCTATATCGAACGCTCCAATTATAAGATCGCTCTGTGCGACTCTTCCAAATTCGAACACATGTCGTTGGTCAAGATCTGCAATTTGTCCGGCATTTCGGCGATAGTAACTGACGCCCTGCCCCCCGATCCGCTGATGAAGGCGCTCGAGGCCGCAGATGTGACAGTCGTCGTCGCTTAGTTCTGTAAAAATAAACACCAGCAGCAGCAAGCTTCCGAGGTCGGCGGTATTACCCTCTTTCCGCCAGTTCCAACTCTCTACCCAGCCATGAAATCAACCGATCGAGCGCAGGGTTACCTTGGCTGTGGGCGGGTGTAAGGATGTAGTAGCCGCCGAGGTGGATATCGGTCTGGAAGAGTTCCACCAGTCGGCCGGCGGCGAGGTCGGCGGCGGCGAGGATGCGGCTGCCGAGCGCGATGCCTTGGCTGGCGCGGGCGGCGTCGAGCCCAAGGCTCGCGTCCCATAGGCGCGGTCCGTGCAAGCGATGGCCGGTGCCGACGCCAGCGGCGTCGAACCAGTCGGTCCACTGGCGGTGGCTTTCTTCGTGGATAAGGGGCCAATTGGGCAGGTCAGCGAGAGACGCCGGCGTGCCGTGGGTGGCCAACCATTGCGGGCTGGCCAACGGAAACATGCGGGGACGCAAGAGCGGTCGGCCGGTCGCAGCGAGAGTGCCGAAATCACCGAAGCCGATGGCGAGATCGGCCTCACCGCTGGCGAAATCGGGCAAGGAGTCGGTGGAGCGCAGCACCACGTCGGTGCCGCGCAAAATCTCTTCGATAACGGCAAGGCGTGGGGTCAGCCAGCGTGTGGCAAGGCCTGGAATGCACCAGATACGCAGGATCGCCCCAGCACGTGCAGAGCGCAGTTCGCCCGCAGTGTTGGCGATCAGACGAAAAGCCTTCGTGACCGAGGCCATCAGAATTTGCCCCTCGTCGGTCAACACGACCCCGCGCGGACCCGCTGTCAGCAACTTGCGACCCATCCAGCTTTCGAGGTTGCGGACGTGCCGACTGACCACAGTGTGGCTGACGCCCAGATCGTCGGCGCCCTTGCGCATGGAGCCAGTGCGGCCCGTGGCCTCAAAGGCGCGCAGCATCAGCAGCGGCGGCAGGCGCGCGGCGGTGTCTTCGCGGGTGGGCAAGGCGATATCTCCAGTGGTGACACTGATGCACCACACTGCACCACATAATCACATACCGCCCCGCCCGGGCAACGGCATAGGCTGCGCCAAACTGAGGAGTATTGCCATGACCGACAACGCCACCCTGCAGACCCGCCGCCAGACGGCCTTGCCACGCGGCATCGGCACAGCTTTTCCAGTGTTTGCGCAGCATGCCGAAGGCAGCGAATTGTGGGACGTCGAGGGCAATCGCTATATCGACTTTGCCGCTGGCATCGCCGTGCTCAATACCGGCCATCGCCACCCCAAGGTGATGGAAGCGGTACGGGCGCAGCTGGAAAGCTTCACCCACACGGCCTTCCAGATCGTGCCCTATGAGCCCTATCTGGCGGTCTGCGAACGGCTCAACGTCATGGCGCCGTTTTCCGGCCCGGCAAAGTCGGTGCTATTTTCGACCGGTGCCGAAGCGGTCGAAAATGCCATCAAGATCGCCCGCGCCCATACCGGTCGCCCCGGCGTCATCGCCTTCAGCGGTGGCTTTCATGGCCGCACGACTTTCACCATGGCACTGACCGGCAAGGTAGCGCCCTACAAGAAAAAGTTCGGCATTTCGCCTCCGGGCGTCTTCCATGTGCCCTTCCCCGCCGACTCGCATGGCGTCAACGTCGCCGAGAGCCTGCGCGCGTTGGAAACATTGTTCCGCGCCGATATCGATCCGAGCGAAGTCGCAGCCATCATCATTGAACCGGTACAGGGCGAAGGCGGTTTCCTACCAGCGCCAACCGAATTGCTGGTGGCGTTGCGCCAGATCGCCGACCAGCATGGCATCGTCCTGATTGCCGACGAAATCCAGACCGGCTTTGCGCGCACGGGCAAGATGTTCGGCATCGAACATTCTGGCGTTGAGCCTGATCTCGTAACCGTGGCGAAGGCATTGGCCGGTGGTTTCCCGCTATCGGGTGTGATCGGTCGCGCCGCGATCATGGACGCACCAGAAGTTGGCGGCCTCGGCGGCACCTATGCCGGTAGCCCCGTAGCCTGCGCCGCAGCTCTAGCTGTGCTGGACGTGATCGTCGAAGAAGGGCTGGTGGAACGCGCCAACCGCATTGGAGCGCGGATCAAGGCGACGCTGGAAACAGCTTCGCTGCGCAACGACATTACCCCCATCGCGTTTATCCGTGGCCCCGGCTCGATGGTGGCGTTCGATATCGTGTCGCGCAGTGACGGCAGCCCCGATGCGGCAGGCACCAAGAAGGTCATTCAGGCGGCGCTGTCCGAAGGGTTGATCCTGTTGTCCTGCGGCATCCACGGCAATACCATTCGGCTACTCAACCCGCTGACCATCAGCGATGATCTGCTGGATGAGGGGCTGGAAAAGCTCGAGAAAGCGCTCATTGCGGCAGGAAACTAAGGACATGACCATGCACTCACTCGCTGACAATTCCCTGCTCAAGAACCAGGCCTTTCTCAATGGGCAGTTTGTCGGCACGCCGAGCCTGGACGTAACAAACCCGGCCAGTGGCGACGTAGTGGGGCAGGTTCCGGCCTTGGGCGCGGACGAGGCGACCAAGGCCGTGGAAGCGGCCGCTGCCGCCCTGCCCGCCTGGAGCGCCCAAACGGCCAAAGAACGCAGCACCGTCTTGCGAAACTGGTTCAATCTGGTGATGGCCAATCGGCAGGATCTGGCGACGATCCTCACCAGCGAGCAGGGCAAGCCGATTGCCGAGGCGCTCGGGGAAATCGACTATGCGGCATCCTATATCGAGTTCTACGCAGAAGAAGCCAAGCGGATCGCCGGCGAAATGCTGCCCAGCCACCGCGCCGATGCGCGACTGATGGTGCTGCGGCAGCCAATCGGTGTGGTCGCGGCGATTACGCCATGGAATTTTCCCGCCGCGATGATCACCCGTAAGATTGCCCCGGCGCTGGCGGCGGGCTGCACCGTCGTGGTCAAGCCCGCGCTTGAAACACCGTTGACTGCGCTGGCGCTGGCAGAACTGGCGCAGCGCGCGGGCTTTCCTGCCGGTACGATCAATGTTGTGACGGGCGATGCCAAGGCCATCGGGGGCGTGTTGACCAGCCATCCAAAGGTGCGACTGGTGGGCTTCACCGGCTCGACCGCAGTGGGCAAGATTTTGATGGCGCAGGCAGCCACCACCGTCAAGAAAGTGGCGCTGGAGCTGGGCGGCAACGCGCCGTTCATCGTCTTTGACGACGCAGACATTGACGCCGCCGTTGAAGGCGCCATTGTCTCGAAATACCGCAACATGGGCCAGACCTGCGTCTGCACCAACCGTTTCTATGTACAGGCCAGCGTGCACGACACCTTCGTCGAAAAACTGCTCGCGAGGGTCGCCGGACTCAAGGTCGGCGACGGCTTTGCCGAGGGCGTCAATCAGGGTCCACTGATCACCGAAAACGCCGTGCGCAAGGTCGAGGCGCATATCGCCGACGCCACCGCCAAGGGCGCAACGGTGCGGCTGGGCGGCCACCGCCATGCCCTCGGCCACACCTTTTTTGAACCAACGGTTCTGACCGGCGCGCGCGCCGACATGACCTTGGCCAATGAAGAAACCTTCGGTCCGCTCGCAGCCGTCTTCCGCTTCGAAACCGAGGCCGAAGTGATCGCCGCCGCCAACGACACCGAAACCGGACTGGCCGCCTATTTCTATGCCCGCGACGTGGGACGCATCTTCCGCGTCATGGAAGGGCTGGAATACGGCATGGTGGGCATCAATACCGGGCTGATTTCCACCGAGTTGGCGCCTTTTGGCGGCGTCAAGGAAAGCGGCAATTCGCGCGAAGGCTCCCAGCACGGCATTTTGGAGTTCACCGAACTCAAATATGCCTGCATCGGCGGGCTATCGGCCTGATGATAGTGCGCCCGCTTTCGCGGGCGCTGTGACCGCGCTAGGGTGAAAGCCATGTCCTTCACCCTGCGCCAATTGCAATATTTCATCGCCGTGGCCGAGCATGGCACCGTCTCGGGCGCGGCGCAAAATCTGTCGATCTCGCAATCGGCGGTGACCGAAGCCATCCGCGACCTCGAACTCGATCTGGGCGTCACGCTGTTCGAGCGCCACCGGCGCGGGCTCAACATCACCCATCAGGGTCATCAGTTTCATCGCCACGCCACCCGTATCCTTTCGGGCGTACAGGATGCCCGGCGCAGCTTTGTCGAGGTCGCGTCAGCGCCGCCAAGTCCGCTGCATCTGGGCGTCACCTCGCTGGTGGCAGGCTATGTCCTATCCGAACTGCTCGCGCGCTATCGCCGCGCCTATCCGGCAGTGCAGGTCACGGCCATCGAGGACAATCGCGACTATCTCGAACACCTGCTGATCGGCGGCGAACTGGACGTCGCGGTGATGGTGATTTCCGACCTGCAGGATCGCCACGCGCTGCAGGCGGAAATCTTTGAGACCTCGTCCTACCGCCTATGGCTGCCGCTCGGCCATCGGCTGGCCGCAGCTGATGTGATCCAGATCGAGGACATCGTCCCCGAGCCGCTGATCATGCTGACCGTGGACGAGACCGAAGAGAACACCGGCAAGCTGCTTTCAGCGCTGGGTACCAAGCCCCGCGTGGCGTTTCGTACTCGTTCGGTGGAAGCTGTGCGCAGTCTGGTGGCGACCGGAGCAGGCGTCGCGGTGCTGCCAGATCTGGTCTATCGCCCCTGGTCACTGGAAGGCGACCGCATTGAAAACCGGATTATCTCGGGATCTTTGCCGGTTGTTCAAGTCGGCATGGTGTGGCGGCGCGGCTCGGGTCTGCCGCAATCAGCTCGTGATTTCATAGGCTTAGTGCAGGCCCAACAAAACCAGCGCAAGTTTTGAGACCCTGATATCGGCATTTCCGATACCATCTATCTGTGGAATGAATTTGCGAAAGTTAAACTCGCGCGTACTCTTTGATTGCTGGCGGGGACCGGCAAATAAGGGAGGAAAACATGAAGTCCGTATTACGCACGTGTACCGCCATTGCGATGGCTACCGTTTTTGTAGGGCAGACCGTCGCCGCTGAACCTTTGAAGGCGCTGGGCGCTGGTGAAGGCGAGCTGAGCATCGTGGCCTGGGCCGGCTATATCGAGCGCGGCGAAACCGATCCTGCCTATGACTGGGTCACCGAGTTCGAGAAGGCCACCAGCTGCCAGGTCTCGGTCAAGACCGCGGCGACCTCCGACGAAATGGTCGCGCTGATGAATGAAGGCGGCTTCGACCTTGTGACTGCTTCTGGCGACGCTTCGCAGCGCCTGATCGCCGGTGGCCGCGTGCAGCCGATCAACACCTCGCTGATCCCATCATGGTCGACCATTGATCCGCGCATTCAGAATGCTGCTTGGCACACCTATGACGGCCAGCACTACGGCACCCCCTATGTCTGGGGTCCGAACGTTCTGATGTACAATACCGAAGTGTTTGGCGATAAGCCGCCAACCAGCTGGGATGTTGTGTTCGAGCCAATGGACTTTCCAGACGGCAAGCCCAATGCCGGCCGCATCCAGGCCTATGACGGCCCGATCTATATCGCCGATGCCGCCAACTACCTGATGGCGCACAAGCCAGAGCTGGGCATTACCGATCCATACGAGCTCAACGAAGACCAATATGCCGCCGCGCTCGACCTGCTGCGCGTGCAGCGCACCCTGGTTGGCCGCTACTGGCACGACGCCAACATCCAGATGGATGACTTCAAGAATGAAGGCATGGCCGCCTCCAGCTCCTGGCCGTTCATGGTCAACCTGCTCAAGGCTGACTCCCCCATCGACTCGGTGTTCCCATCCGAAGGCACTACTGGCTGGGCCGACACCACCATGCTGCACGCCAACAGCCCACATCCGAACTGTGCCTATATGTGGATGGAGCACTCGCTCTCGCCAAAGGTTCAGGGCGACGTTTCGGCCTGGTTCGGCGCCAACCCATCCGTGCCCACCGCTTGCCAGAACAATGAACTGCTCGGCGCCACCGGTTGCACCGACAACGGCTATGACCAATTCGACCAGGTCAAGTTCTGGCGCACCCCGGTTACGCAGTGCTCGCAGGGCGAGTGCGTGCCCTACTACCGCTGGGTCTCTGACTATATCGGCGTGATCGGCGGGCGATAACCGCTACAGCATCCGGGGGCGGCGCACCGCGCCTCCCCCTCCACCTCCCCTAGCTGAAGATCTGTCTGGCCCGGCCAATTTGGCCGCGCTGCGCGGCGGTGCGTCCGCCGCCCGAAACGGAGCTGCATACAATGACCGCTGCTGTAACCCTGCAAGGCGTTTCGCGCTATTTCGGCCCCATCAAGGCCATGGATCAGGTTGATCTCACCATCGCCAGCGGCGAGTTCTTCGCCATGCTGGGCCCATCCGGATCGGGCAAGACAACCTGCCTGCGCGTGATTGCCGGCTTCGAGCAACCAACGGCCGGCCATATCGAAATTTTCGGCGAAAACGCCACCGGCGTGCCGCCCTATCGGCGCAACGTCAACACCGTGTTTCAGGACTACGCGCTGTTTCCGCATCTCAACGTGGTCGACAATGTCGCCTATTCGCTGATGCTGAAAAAAGTGCCGCGAGCCGAACGGACCAAGGCCGCCGAACAGGCGCTGGATATGGTCAAGCTCGATGGTTATGGCGCGCGCCGCCCGTCAGAACTGTCTGGTGGGCAGCGCCAACGCGTGGCTCTGGCCCGCGCCCTGGTCAACCGACCCAAGGTGCTGCTACTCGATGAGCCGCTCGGCGCGCTCGATCTCAAGCTGCGCGAGAGCATGCAGGACGAACTCAAGTCTCTGCAAAAGGCGCTCGGCATTACCTTTATCTTAGTGACCCACGACCAGGGTGAAGCCCTGTCGATGGCGGATCGCGTCGCGGTGTTTTCCGGCGGCCGCGTCATTCAGGTCGGCACACCCGAAGACATCTATGCCCGCCCCAACAACCGCTTCGTTGCCGACTTCGTTGGTTCGTCCAACGTGCTCAATCCCACCCAGGTGGCGGCACTGACCGGCGAACGCCGCTGGGCAAGCCTGCGCACCGAGGCGGTCAAACTGGTTCCCGAAGCGGGCAGCGCATTGGCCGGAGTGGTGACGACCAAGAACTATCTGGGCGCCACCACCCGCCTCGGCATTGACCTCAATGGCAGCAGCATTCATGCGCTGGTGCCATCGGGCGAGACATTGCCCTCCATCGGCGCCCGCACGGGCCTCGCCTTCGAGCGTAGCGCACTGCACCTGATGGAGGCAGAGCAATGACAACACCTGCCCTCGTCATCACCGAGCGGCGTCCGGGTGTTCTCGGCTGGCTTTCGGATCAATTGTGGCGCCGCCCGAAACTGTTCGTGGCGATCCTGCTGGCGCCGCCCCTCTTGTGGCTCGGCATTGTCTATATCGGCTCGTTGTTGGCTCTCTTGGCCCAGAGCTTTTACGCCATCGACGAGTTCAGCGGTGTGGTCGACTATTCCCACCTCACGCTCAAGAGCTATGGCGAACTGCTCCGGCCGGCCAATCTCGATATCATCGTCCGCACCGTGCTGATGGCTGCAGCCGTAACGCTCGCGTCAGCGGTCATCGCCTTCCCCATCGCCTATATGGCCGCGCGCTATGTGCGCGGCAAATGGAAGGCCCTGTTCTATCTCGGCGTCATGCTGCCGCTGTGGTCGAGCTATCTGGTCAAGATCTACGCCTGGAAGCTGATCCTCGCCAAGGAAGGCATCCTGAACTGGGTCTTCGCCCAGCTCCACATTACCTTCATTCTCGACGCAATCCTCTCCATCCCGGTGATCGGCGGCAGCTCGCTCTCGATCAGCTACATCGGCACCTTCCTGGTCTTTGTCTATGTGTGGATGCCCTACATGATCCTGCCGACGCAGGCAGCCATCGAGCGCGTCCCGGTCAACCTGACCGACGCATCGTCCGACCTTGGCGCTACACCCTTCCAGACCTTCTGGAAAGTGATCTTCCCGCTGGCTCTGCCGGGCGTTATCGCCGGCTCGATCTTTACCTTCTCGCTGACCCTGGGCGACTACATCATTCCCCAGATCGTGGGCACCTCGCGCCTGTTCATCGGTCAGGCCGTGTACCAACACCAGGGCACCGCCGGGAATATCCCGCTAGCCGCCGCCTTTACCGTCGTGCCGATCGTCATCATGGGCCTTTATCTCTGGGCCGCCAAAAAGAAGGGGGCATTCGATGCACTCTGATAGGACGCGGGCACCGCTGGGCCTCAAGATTGCCTCCACCGCCGGGCTGGTCTTTCTGATCGCGCCGCTGCTGCTGATCTTCATCTATGCCTTCACCACCGAGGAAAAGAGCTATCAGTGGCCACCCCCGGGCCTGACGCTGCGCTGGTTCGAAGTCACCCTGAACCGCCCCGACGTCTGGCAGGCGCTGACGCTATCGGTGCAGGTTGCCTCGATCTCCACCGCCATCGCCCTCGTGCTCGGCACGCTCTGCGCCGCGGCGGTCAGCCAGACGCAGTTCTTTGGCCGCGAGACCATTTCGCTGCTGGTCATTCTGCCCATCGCCCTGCCCGGCATCATCACCGGTATCGCGCTGCGCTCGGCCTTCAGCCTCGCCGAAATCCCGTTCAGTTTCTGGACCATCGTGCTGGGCCACGCCACGTTCTGCGTCGTGGTGGTCTACAACAATGCCGTGGCGCGGTTCCGCCGCACCTCCAAGTCCCTGATAGAAGCCTCGATGGACCTTGGTGCGGACGGCTTCCAGACCTTCCGCCACGTCATCCTGCCCAATATCGGCACCGCCCTTTTGGCCGGTGGCATGCTGGCCTTCGCGCTGTCCTTTGACGAAGTCATCGTCACCACCTTCACCTCCGGCCAGCAGCAGACGCTGCCGCTGTGGATGCTGGAGGAACTGATCCGGCCGCGCCAGCGCCCGGTGACCAATGTCGTGGCCCTGGTTGTGGTTCTGGTCACCACGATCCCAATCCTGGCCGCCTATTACCTCACACGCGACGGCGACCAGATCGCCGGCAGCGGCAAGTAACTCTGTTCAGGAGATTATTATGGACACCAGCATGCTGATCGGCGCGCAGTTTGAAGACGGCGTCGAGACTGAAGAACAGGTGCTTAATCCGCGTACGGGCGGCTTGATCAAGGCCATCCCGGAGGCGTCGCTTGCTCAGGTCGATCGCGCCGTGACGGCAGCCGGCAAGGCCTTCGGCCAATGGTCGCGCACGACGCCGCAGCAGCGCTCGACCTATCTGCTGCGCATCGCCGACGCCATCGAGGCCGAAGCCGAAGAGTTCGCCGTGCTCGAAGCGCTCAATTGCGGCAAGCCGATCAACGCCGTCCGCAATGACGAAATCCCCGCCGTGGTCGATTGCTACCGCTTCTTTGCCGGCGCGGTCCGCAACATGTCGGGCGTCGTCGCGGGTGAATATCTCGAAGGCCACACCTCCATGGTGCGGCGCGACCCGATCGGCATTGTCGGCTCGATTGCGCCCTGGAACTACCCGCTGATGATGATGGCCTGGAAGCTGGCGCCAGCCATCGCCGGTGGCAATACTGTGGTGTTCAAGCCCTCCGAACAGACCCCGCTCAGCGCGCTCAAACTGGCTCGGATCTTTGCGAAAATCCTGCCCGAAGGCGTGGTCAATATCGTGTTGGGCCGCGGCGAAAGCGTCGGCAACGCGCTGATCAATCACCCCAAGATCGACATGGTCTCGATCACGGGCGATATCGCTACCGGCAAGAAGGTGCTGCAGGCCGCCGCCAAATCGGTCAAGCGCACCCATCTCGAACTCGGCGGCAAGGCCCCCGTCATCGTTTATGACGATGCCGACCTCGATGCCGTCGTCACCGGCCTGCGCGCTTTCGGCTACTACAATGCCGGACAGGACTGCACCGCCGCCTGCCGCATCTATGCCGGCTCCAAAATTTACGACCGGCTTGTGGCGGACCTGTCGTCTGCTGTTTCCACCATCAAGTTCAACCAAGCTGACGACAGCCTCAACGAAATGGGCCCACTGATCTCGCTGCGACAGCGCGACCGGGTCGCCAGCTTTGTCGAACGGGCGCAGGAAATGTCGCATATCGAAGTCACCGCCGGTGGCAAGAATTCGGGCGATCAGGGCTTCTTCTTTGAGCCAACCGTAGTCGCCGGTGCCCTCCAAAGCGACGAAATCGTGCGCCGCGAAGTGTTCGGCCCGGTGGTCTCCATCACCCGCTTCGACCAGCCGGAACAGGCCGTCGAGTGGGCCAATGACAGCGACTATGGCCTCGCCTCATCGGTCTGGACCAAGGACATCTCCAAGGCGATGAACGCCGCAGCAAGCCTTCGTTACGGCTGCACCTGGATCAACACCCACTTCATGCTCGTCAACGAAATGCCCCACGGCGGCATCAAGCAATCCGGCTACGGCAAAGACCTCTCAAGCTACTCCCTTGAAGACTACACCAGCGTCCGCCACGTCATGATCAACCACGGCTAACGCAAGAACCCAACTCCTCCTGCACCCCGGCCGTCTCCCTCAGTGGCGGCCGGGGCGTTTTTGGGGGCTCTCACCACTTGGAAACTTGAGATAAACTGCACCTGCGCCAGCACCAGCTTGATCTGGTTCCTGCGTCCGATTCGTGGAGATTGCCGACTGCGCATCCGTAACCAGCCGGAAGGACCCTGTCGGGAAATGTCTGACGTGCGCGGCAAGGTCTCTCTTGCTTCATTCATCCGGCAACACGCCTCCCATAGGCGTCACTAAACGGTGGCTGAAGTTTATAGATTCATGCAACGTGACAGCGGTAAAAGCGGTGGAGATAACGATACGAAATGATGGCTATGGCGTCATTGCCCGTCTCCCTGTTCTGACGGCTGCCTATGCCGATCTGACGGAACGGTTCTATCTTTACGCTGATCAAGTTGAACTAGGAGGTGCCATACCGGTGAGGGTCGCTGACCCAAAGATCTTCCAAATTGACATCCGGTGATCTGAGCGTCCTTGGCGTGGAGCCCATATCTCACTAAAACAGCTAAATGGCAGCGTCGGCCTCTGGAATCTGCCGTAAACGTCAGAAATAGCGCCGCATGGCTGAGCGGCAGCAGTGGGGTCGGAAGCAGCCGGGCGGGAACGCGCCCTATTTCAGCCGCCCCTCCCCCCTGCCCTCCGGGCTGTCACCTAAAAGCCGATATCTACGCGTCGGCCCCTTCATCGTACCTTCGTTTAAGAAGGCTTGCTTTCCGCAACCAGCAGCGCTTATGGTGACTGCATCCACAGGGGTGCTCCGTAGGTCGGGGCTGAGATGAGGGCGGAAAGCCTTCGGACCCTATAGCTGATCTGGGTAATACCAGCGGAGCGAGGCGGGCCATGTTTTCGGGCGCACAGATTTCCCTCTACCCCATGACCGACGATTTCGTCGACGTCATCACGAGCGCCTTGAACGCGCTTGATCCCTATCGCGCGCAGCTGCGCATCGAAACCGATGACATTTCCACCCTGCTCGTCGGACCGCCCGAAGTGCTGTTCCCAGCCATGCGCGATCTGTTCAGCGCCGCCGCCCGCAGCGACAAACACTGCGTGCTGTCGGCCACCATTTCGCGCGGCTGCCCCGGCGAGCCCAACGATGCTATCTGCAATTCGTCCCACTTCGACGGTCCCGTCGTCCCCTTTCTAGAGCGGCAGACAGCGGCGCTTACTGCCGTACAGAACGCCACTGACATGGGGGTGTTCTCGGTCGCCCAGCTCTCGCTTTACGTACTGGGCCAAGGCAACCACATGGACGAAATCTGTGGTTGCATAGACTTTCTGAAACAGTCGGGCACGTTCGAAAAGTCCAAGCATTTCGCCACCAAGCTCAGTGGCGATAGCGGCGCCCTTTTTGCCACCGTCGAGCAGGCTTTCTGCCGCTTTGGCCCACCGCAAGGGCATGTCACCATTGATCTGACGGTTTCGGCCAACAGCCCCAGCGCGCGCTGAAGCGGAAGGCCGGTTCATGTCCAATCTCG